>NZ_CP135965.1:9000000-9310398 GCF_032460545.1 Umezawaea sp. Da 62-37 | reverse complement strand
TCCTTCACCTACGCCGAGTTGTACGAGCGCGCGACCGCCATCGCCCACCGGCTGCGGGCCGAGGGCGTGGGACGGGAGACCCCGGTGGCGCTCGTCGCCCCCCGCAGCGCCTGGTTCCTGGTGACGGCCGTCGGGATCCTGTTCGCGGGAGCCGCGTACGTCCCGGTCGACCCCGCGTCCCCGCCCGCCCGGCAGGCGGACCTCGTCCGCCGCGCTGGCGCGCTGATCGCCGGACCGGAGGTGCCGCCCTTCGAGGGGCTGGTCCGGTTCGACCCGAGCGAGCTGCGGGACGCCGTCGGGGACGGTCCGCTCCAATCCGCCGCACCCGGTGACCTGGCCTACATCATGTTCACCTCCGGGTCGACCGGCGCGCCGAAGGGCGCGTGCGTCGAGCACGGCGCGTTCCTGAACCTCCTGGCGACCAGGGTGGTCGACTACGGGCTGCGGCCCGGTGCGCCCGTTCCGCAGACGGCGCCGCTGACGTTCGACCTGTCGATCTGGCAGTTGTTCGCGGGCCTCACCTCGGGCGCGACGGTGTGCGTGGTGGACGACGACGACGTGCGCGATCCGGCCGTGCTGCTGGAATCGGCCGTCCGGCTGGGGTTCGCCTGCTTCGCGCTCGTGCCCACCTACCTGGTCGTGCTGCTGGACGAGATCGCGGGGACCCCCGGTCTCGCGGACCGGTTGCGCGAGCGGCTGCGGCTGGTGGTCTCCACCGGCGAGGTGCTCAGCCCGGCGCTGGCCGCGCGCTGGCACGCGGTGGTGCCGGGTGTGCCCCTGCTCAACGCCTACGGGCCCGCAGAGGTGGCCGACGACGCGACCGGTGGGCCGGTGAACGCCGACGAGCACCGGCACACGCCGGTCGGGCGCGTGCTGCCCAACGTGACCGTGCACGTGCTCGACACCGACCTCCAGCCGCTGCCCCCCGGAGTCGTCGGGGAGATCCACATCGGCGGCCGCACCGTCGGCCGCGGCTACTTCGGCGCCCCCGCGCTGACCGCGTCGGCGTTCTTGCCCGACCCGTTCGCCGCCGAACCCGGCAGCCGCCTCTACCGGACCGGCGACCGCGGCTACTGGCGCGCCGACGGCGCGGTGGTGCTGCTGGGCCGTGCCGACAACCAGGTCAAGGTCCGGGGCAGGCGGGTCGAACTCGGCGAGGTGGAGCACCTGCTGGAGTCCTCGCCCGACGTGGCGCGGGCCGTGGTCGAACTGGTGGACGAATCGACCTCCGCCCGCCTGGTCGCCTTCGTCTCCCCAGCACCCGGCAGGCAGGTGGACGACGATTCCCTGCGCGGGTTCGCGGCCGACCGACTGCCGGACTACATGGTGCCGCACGAGGTCGTCGTCCTGGACGGATTGCCCCGCAACAACAACGGCAAGGTCGACCGGCTCGCCCTGCGAGGACTGGCCCCGCGGACGGGGTCGGAGGCCGACTACGTCGCACCCCGCACCGAACTGGAGCGGGTGCTGTGCGAGGTGTGGTCCGCGCACCTGCCCGCCGCGGACCGGATCGGTGTGCGCCACGGGTTCTACGCGCTCGGCGGCGACTCCATCGTCGGCATCCGGATCGTGCAGGAGGCCCAGCGCCGCGGCATCGCGCTGCGCCCGCGGCACGTGATCGAGAAGCAGACCGTGGAGGAACTGGCCAAGGTCGCCATGTGGATCGCGCAGGCGCCACCGCCCACCGGCGGCACCGGCGACGACAGCGGACCGCTCGTGCCGGCCCAGCTGTCGTTCCTCGCACGCGGCGTGCCGAACCCCAACCACTGGAACCACGGCGTCTCGTTCGACCTGAACCGCCCGTTCGACCTCGCGGCGATCACCGCCGCGGTGGAGGTGCTGGCCCGGCGCCACCCGGCGCTGCGGACCCGGTTCGACCTGTCCGGAGAACCCCGCCAGTACGCGGTGCCGGACGCCCCGCCGGTCACCGAGTTCGACCTGCGCGGCGTCGACGACGTCGACGCCCACGCGCACCGGTCGGCCACCGAGCTGCACGAGCGGCTGGACCTGCGCACCGGACCGGTCTCCCGCTTCGGCGTGCTCCGGTTGTCGGACGTGCCGGACCGGGTGGTCGCGGTGGTCCACCACCTGCTGGTCGACCTGTTCTCGTGGGACCTGATCACCGAGGAGCTGGCCGCCCTCCTGCGCGACGGCGACGACCGCGCGCTGCCCCCGCCCGGCCCGTCCTACGCCACCTGGGCCACCATGCTGGCCGACCACGTCCGCGCGGACCCGTCGCGCCTGGACGTCGGCTACTGGCTCGACCGGGACTGGTCGACCTGCGCCCAGGTGGTCGAGGACGGGGTGGCGGGCACGGAGGGGACGGTCGGCGAGGTCCGCACCGTCCTCGACGAAGACCTGAGCCGGGCGTTCGCCGCGGCGGGCGCACCGGGCGGGCCGACGGTCTACGAGCGGCTGCTCGCCGCGCTCGGCACGGCCCTGCGCACGTGGACCGGGACGGACGGCGACGTGCTGGTCCACCTCGGCGGCCACGGCCGCGAGGACGTCCTCGACCTCGACCCCACCAGGGTCGTCGGCTACTTCAACTCGGCGTACCCGTTCGCACTGCCGCTATCGGCCACCGCGGACGACATCGCTCGGCAGCACCGCGCGATCCCCAACCGCGGTCTCGACTTCGAGGCCGCGCGCTTCCTGCACCCCGATCCGGGGGTGCGGGAGCGGCTGGCCGCGGTGCCGACGCCGCGGCTGCTGTTCAACTTCTGGGGGACACCGACCTACCTCACGGCGGGTGACGACGTGCTCGGCGGAGTGCGGATCCACGGCACGGGCGTCGACCGCGACCCGGCCATGCCCCGCCTGTCCGCGCTGGAGTGCTTCGTCGTGTTCGCCGGGCCCCTGCTGACCGTGTCGTGGGTGCACAGCCGCGAGCTGATGCCCGTCGACCGGGTGCGGGAGCTCGCCGACGCCTTCACCGACGCCCTGGGCACAACTCGAACCGGGAGCCAGTCATGACCCACCTCGTCGTCGTCAACCACGAGGAACAGCACTCCGTGTGGCCCGAGGCGCGCGCGTTGCCCGCGGGCTGGAACGCGACTGGCTTCAACGGCACGCGGGACGAGTGCCTGGAGCACATCGCCCTGGTGTGGACGGACATCCGCCCCGCGTCGGCGCGTTCGGAGATCCGGTGAACCGCCCGCTGGTGGTCGTCTACGACCTGGGTGCGGCGCCGCCGGGGGACATAGCCGTCGGCCTCGCGCCGTTGACACCGCTGCTCTTCGCCATCCCGGTCAACGAGCACACCACCGCGATGCGCCCGCTGCTCGAGCAGTTCGGGCAGGTCGTGGAGGTCGAGTCGGAGGAGTCCGTCGACGACGCCGCCGAATGGCTGGCGGCTCGCGGCGCGGCGGGCATCGTGACCTACAGCGAGAAGGCGCTGCGGCTGACCGGAGCGCTCGCCCGCGCGCTCGGCCTGCCCCACCTCGGCGACCACGCGCTCGCACCGCTCACCGACAAGGCCCGGCAGCGCGCCGCCCTGCGCGCCGCGGGCGTCGACGCGGTGCGCTTCCACGCGCTCACCACGCCGGACGACTGGGCGGCCGCCGCCGCGGAGACCGGGCTGCCCGCCGTGCTCAAACCGCTCTACGGCGGCGCGAGCACCAACACCTACCTGGTGCGGGACGCCGCTGAGGGCGACGCGCTGGCGCGCCGCCTGCTCGAGGAGGGCGCACCCGGCTACGACCCGCACGGCGGGCTGATCCTGGAGGAGTACCTGCCCGGCCGGGACTGCGGGCCGTTCGGCGACTACGTCTCGGTCGAGAGCCTCGTCGTGGCGGGCCGGATCGACCACATCGCGGTCACCGGGAAGCTGCCGATGGTGCCGCCGTTCCGGGAGACCGGCCGGTTCTGGCCCCCCTCGCTGGACACCGTCGAGGAGGACGAGGTGCGGACGATCGCGCGGGACGCGATCACCGCGCTGGGCATCACCACGGGGCTGGTGCACACCGAGCTCAAGCTGACCCCGTCGGGACCTCGCCTGATCGAGGTCAACGGGAGGCTCGGCGGTGGCATGAACGAACTGGCGATCCACGCCCTCGGCGCCAACCTGGTCGAGGCGGGCGGGCGGGTCGCGCTCGGGGAGGACGTGAAGCTGCCGGAACTGTCCACCGACGAGGTGTTCTTCCACCAGTTCCACCCCGCGCCGCGACGGCCGTGCGTGCTGGTCGGCGTCGACGGCGGCGACGATGTCCGCGGGATGTCCGGCGTCGGCGTGTACCGGGTGTTCAGCAGGCCCGGCGCGGCGCTGGCGGGCGGGGTGCACACCCAGGAGATGGACATGGTGATCGGTCGGGTCGCCGACCACGCGGAGTTGGCCGCGCTGGCCGCGGCCGTCGACGACCGGCTGGTGTTCCGGTTCTCCTTCGACGACGGCGACCTCGCGGTCAGCGGCGCCGACCTCGGCGCGCTGTGACGGATCGGAGGGATGAGCACATGGGCAACGCGGCAACACGTCCCGAGCGGGTGCTGGCCAGGATCTGGCAGGACGTCCTCGGGGTGGACCGGGTCGACGAGGACGGCGACTTCTTCTCGCTCGGCGGGGATTCCCTGCTGGCGCTCAAGGTCATCGGCGCGGCGGCGGAGGAGGGGCTCGACCTCACGCTGGTGGACCTGTTCCGCAGCCCCACCGTGCGCGGGATGTGCGCGGCGCTGGGCGCGGACCGGGCGGGTCCGGACGACGCGGGCGACCTGCTCGCGCCGGAGGACCGGGCGCTGGTCCCCGCCGACGCCGAGGACGCATACCCGGCCTCGCGCCTGCAACTGGGCCTGATCTACGAGACGCTGCTCAGCAACGGGGACAACTACCACACCGTCGTGTCGCGGGTGGTGAACCGGCCGCTGGACGCGGACGCCCTCGTCCGGGCGCTGGCGGTGGTGTCGGGCAGGCATCCGGCGCTGCGCACCCGGTTCGACCTGGTCACGTTCAGCGAGGCGATGCAAGTGGTGCAGTGGTCCGCGCGGATCCCGGTCGAGTTCGCCGACCACCGCGGGCTGGCGCCGGACGTCGAGGCGGCCCGGTACGAGGAGGTCATGACCGGGTCGCTGAAGGAGGTGTTCGACCCGGAGTCCGTACCGCTGGTGCGCGTGCACGCCGCCGCGCTGGATGAGGGGAGGTTCCGGTTCTCGCACGCCTTCCACCACTCGCTCATGGACGGCTGGAGCGAGTCGATCTTCACCAGCGAAGTGGTCCGCGCCTACGCCGCCGACCTGGACGGCACGCCCCTCGACCTGGGCACGCCCGCGCCGATGCAGCGGGAGCACGTGCGGCTGGAGCGCGCCGCGCTGCGGGACGCGGCCTCCCGCGCCCACTTCGACGCGCTGCGCCCGCACCTGGCCACGGAGGAGGCCTCCGGGGAACCCCGGTACCGGAAGATCGGCTTCCCCCTGCCCCACGACGCCGCCGCCGCACTCGTCGAGCGCTCCGCGGCGTGGGGTGTGCCGCTGAAGTCGCTCATGCTGGCCGTCCACGCCGCGGCGGTCGCCGCGTTCACCGGCACCACGGCCCCCGTGGTCGGCGTCCCGGTCGGCGGACGGCCGGAGGTGCCGGGCGCGGACCTCACCATCGGCCTGTTCCTGAACTACCTCCCCCTGCGACTGCCGCTGGACGGCACGACCTGGCGCGCCGCGGCGGACGCGGCGCTGGCCGGGGAACGCGCGCTGCTGCCGCACCGCCGCTTCCCCGACTCGGAGGTGCGCCGACTGCTGAACCGCAGGCCGTTCGACTCGGCGTTCAACTACGTGCGCTTCCACGCCCGCCACGCCGCCCTCGCCGACGGCCTGCTCGATCCCGAGGAGGACATGCGCGAGCGGGCCGATTTCCCGATCCGCATCGAGGCGATCGACAACCTGCCCTCGGCGGGGGTGCGGGTGGAGATCACCGTCGACGTCGCCAAGCACGGCGACGGTGCGCCCGAGGAGCTGCGCGGGTCGCTGCTCGCCGCCGTGGACGGGCTCGTCGGACCACCGTCGAACTCGGTCGTCCCGCTGGGCGCGACCGGGAACAGGAGCCGAGCATGACGACAGCCGATGTCGTGGAGATCGCCGACCACGGGGTGCGCGCGCTCCGCGAGTCCGACCCCGTCCTGTTCGACCTCCTCGAGCGCGAGCAGGTGCGGCAGGCCGAAACCCTCGCGCTGGTCGCCGCGTCCAGCGTCGCCGACCCGTCGGTCCTCGCGTGCGCGGGGTCGGTGCTCGGCAACGTCACCGCCGAGGGTTACCCCGGTGCCCGGTTCCACGCGGGCAGCCAGGTCGCCGACGAGGTCGAGAGACTGGCCGTGGACCGCGCCATCCGCGCGTTCGGCGCCCGCCACGCCAACGTGCAGCCCCACTCGGGCAGCAACGCCAACCAGATCGTGCTGTTCGGCCTGCTGCGGCCGGGCGACGTGCTGATGGGCATGGGCCTCGACGCGGGCGGACACCTGACGCACGGCGCCGCCCCTTCCGTCACCGGCCGGTACTTCACCCCGGTCTCCTACGGCACCGACGCCTCCGGGCTGATCGACTACGACCGGATGGCGGAACTCGCCGAGGAGCACCGGCCGCGGGTCGTCGTGTGCGGGGCCAGCTCGTACCCGCGCTTCATCGACTACGCCCGGTTCCGGGCCGTCGCCGACGCGGTGGGCGCCTACCTGGTGGCGGACATCTCGCACGTGGCGGGCCTGATCGCGGCCGGGCTGCACCCGAACCCCGTCGACCACGCGCACATCACCACCACGAGCACCTACAAGCAGCTGTACGGACCGCGCGGCGGACTGATCCTGCTCGGCCGGGACGCGGACACCCCGGTGCCGGGCCGCGGCCGCACCCTCGCCGAGGTGGTGGACAACGCGGTGTTCCCCTACTTCCAGGGCACGCCCGCGCTGAACTCGATCGCCGCCAAGGCCCGTGCGCTGGGCATGGTGCTCGACCCGTCGTTCAAGGACCTGGCCCGCCGCGTCCGCGCGAACGCCGACGTGCTCGCCGAGGCGATGACGGCCGCGGGCCACGAGGTGCTCACCGGTGGCACCGACAACCACATGGTGCTGCTCGACGTCACCCCCGCCGGCCTGACCGGGGTGATCGCGGAGCAGGCGCTGGAGTCGTGCGGGATCGTGACGAACAAGAACAAGATCCCCGGTGACCGGTACGGCCCGTCGGTCACCAGCGGGCTGCGCCTCGGGACCAACATCCTCGCGGCGCGCGGGATGACGGACGACGCGGTCCGCCGGTGCGCGGCACTGGTCGTGCGCGTCCTGGCCGCGGTCCGCCCCGCCGGGACGGTGACCTGGTACCTGGACGAGGCCGTGCGCACGGAGGTCCTCGCCGAGGTCGCGCTGCTGTGCCGGGACTTCCCGCTGACGCAGATCCACTCGGGACGGTCCTGATGGACGTGGTGATCGGCAGCGCGTACCGCGGACCCGCGGACAGCGCGAACGGCGGTTACGCGTGCGGCGTGTTCTCCACCCTGTCGCCGAGCGCGACCGGGGCGCCGGCGGCGGTGGTGCTGCACGCCCCACCTCCACTGGCGAGCGCGCTGGACGTGCGCGGGCACGGCGCGCGCGCCCAGGTGTGGCACGGGGACGTCCTCGTCGCCACGGTCGGCCCCGGCTCGTCGACCATGCGGGCGGTCGACCCCGTCACGGTCGAGGAGGCTCGGCGGGCGGAGTCGTCGTTCGCGGGCCGCGAGGGGCACCCGTTCCCGACGTGCTTCGTGTGCGGCGTCGACGTCGAGCCCGCGCTGGGCTTCCCGCTCACGCCCGGTCGCCTCGACGGCCGCGACCTGGTGGCGTGCACGTGGACGCCCGACGCGGACGTGTCCACCGAACTGGTCTGGAGCGCCCTGGACTGCCCCGGTGGCTGGACCTGCGACCCCGTCCGCGAGCCGATGGTGCTCGGCCGGATGAGCGCGCTGGTCCTCGAACTGCCGGAGCCGGGACGTCCCCACGTGGTCGTCGGCGGGCTGTGGCGGAGGAACGGGCGCACCGCCCACATCGGCACCGCGCTCTACGACCCCGCGGGGCGGTTGCTGGCCAAGGCCACGTCGGTCTGGATCGCGCTGGAGGCGGGGCGACAGGCACCACCGGAACGAAGGGGAATGGCAGATGTCCACCACACTCGGTGAACGCGGACTCCGCTCCATCGTGGACGTGTTCACGCACCACGCCAGGACCTTTCCCGAGGCCGTCGCCGTCTCCGGCGAGGACGGCGACCTCAGCTACGCCCAGCTCGACCGGCGGACGACCGCGCTCGCGGGCGCCTTGCGCGCCTCGGGTGCCGCCGCGGGCGACGTGGTGGGCATCCTGCTACCGCGCTCGGTGGACCTCGTGGTGCTGCAACTGGCCGTGCTGAAGGCCGGGTGCGCCTACCTCGTGCTCGCCCCCGACACGCCCGTCGAGCGCCGTGCCGCGATCCTGCGCGACGCGCGACCCGCGCTCGTGGTCGGCGGGGAAGCGCCGTGGACGACCCCCGCCGAGCTGGCGGCCCGCGCCGGGGACGTCCCCCTCGGCACGCCGCGCGGCGCGGACACCGCGTACGTCGCCTACACGTCCGGGTCGACCGGAACGCCGAAGGGCGTGGTCGTGCCGCACCGGGCGGTCGTGCGCCTGGTCGTCGGGGCCGACTACCTCCCGGTGGGACGCGACGACGTGTTCCTCCAGTTCGCGCCCGCCGCGTTCGACGCGTCGACCCTGGAGATCTGGGGCCCCCTGCTCAACGGCGGGAAGCTGGTCGTGGCCCCGGCGGGCGACCTGCGCCCGGCCGACCTGACGGCGCTCGTCCGCGATCGGGGGGTGACGGTCCTGTGGCTCACCGCGGGCCTGTTCCACCAGGTGGTCGAGGCCGGGTTGGCGGACCTGACCGGGTTGCGGCTGCTCATCGCAGGCGGGGACGTCCTCTCGCCGTCGCACGTCGACCGGGCGATCGCGGCCCTGCCGTCCACAGCCGTCGTCAACGGCTACGGGCCCACCGAGAACACCACGTTCACCTGCTGCGCGGTGCTCGACGGACCGGTGGGCGCGGGCGCGGTTCCCATCGGACGACCTGTCACCGGCACCCTCGTGCACCTCCTGGACGAGCACGGCGACCGGGTGCCGGACGGGCGGACCGGCCGCATCTTCACCTCCGGGCTCGGGCTCGCGCACGGTTACCTGGGCGCGCCCGGCGCCACCGCGGACAGGTTCGTGCCGGACCCGTTCTCCGGGGTTCCCGGCGATCGCATGTACGCCACCGGCGATCTCGGTCGCCGCGGCCCGGACGGCCGGTTGGAGTTCCTGGGCCGCGAGGACCGCCAGGTCAAGATCCGCGGGTTCCGGGTGGAGCCCGCCGAGGTCGAGGTCGTGCTGCGCACGCACCCCGACGTGGAGGACGTCGCGGTGCTGCCGCGTCCGTCCGCCACCGGTCAGGCGCTGACCGCGTACTACGCCAGCGACGAGGCCGTCATCTCGGCCTGGCTGCGCGACCACCTGGCGGCGTTCCTGCCGCCCTACATGATCCCGGCCCGCTTCGTGCGCGTGGACGAGCTGCCGCTGACCGCCAACGGCAAGGTCGACCGCTCCGCGCTCGCCGCGCTGGCGCTGCCCGACCGCGGCGACCTGAGCACCGACTACCGGGCTCCGGCCACCCCGCTGGAGTCCTGGCTGGCCGAGCTGTGGGCCGACCTGCTCCAGGTCGAGCGGGTCGGCGTGGACGACGACTTCTTCGAGATCGGCGGCCACTCGCTGATGGCGGTCCGGCTCACGTCCGAGATCTTCGACCGCCACGAGGTCGACGTCCCCATCCACACCTACTACGAGAACCCGACCGTGGCCGAGCTCGCCGCGTTGATCGCCCGCGGCTGCCAGGGCGCCGAGGAGGCCTCATGAGGACCACGGCGGACGGCACGGCCGTGCCGCAGGCCGACATCACCGCCGCGGACCTGCACGCGTCGTCGCTGTACGGGACCGGCGACCCGCACCCGATCTGGACGGCGATGCGGCGGCACTCCCCCGTGCACCGCCAGGAACTGCCCGACGGCCGCGAGTTCTGGTCGGTGACGAAGTACGACGACGTCAACGACGTGCTGCGCGACCACACCCGCTTCACCTCCAAGCGGGGCACCCTCCTGTCGATCCTGGGCGGCCGGGATCCCGCGGGCGGCAAGATGATGGCCGCCAGCGACCCGCCAGCGCACACCGCGATGCGGCGGCCGATGGCGGACCTGCTGTCCGCGCGGGCGCTGAGCCCGCTCGTGCCGAAGGTGCGGCGGATGGTGGACCGGATGCTCGCACCGCTGGCGGACGGGACGTGGAACCTCGCCCGCGCGCTCGCCGACTTCCCGATGGCGTTCACCGGGACCCTGATGGGACTGCCGGAGTCGGACTGGCCCCGGCTCACCCGGCTGACGTCCACGGCGATCGCGCCGGACGACCCGGAGTTCAGCCAGGGCGACGGCACGCTGGCGTCCGCGCACCACGAGCTGTTCTCGTACTTCTCCGCGGACGTCCGGCGGCGCGCGGGGGACCCCGGCGACGACCTGGTGGGGTCGTTGCTGCGGATGGACGTCGGCGGCAGGCCGTTCCGGCACGACGAACTCGTGTACAACTGCTACAGCCTGCTGCTCGGCGCCAACGTCACGACCCCGCACGCGGTCGCGGGCACCGTCCTGGCGCTGATCGAGCACCCGGACGAGTACCGCCGGCTGCTCGCCGACCCCGAGCTGGTGCCCTCGGCGGTCGAGGAGGGGCTGCGCTGGTCGTCACCCGCCAACCACTTCATGCGCCACGTGACGCGACCCACCGAGATCCGCGGCGTCGAACTGCGCCGCGGTGATCCGGTCGTCGCGTGGCTGGGGTCGGCCAACCGCGACGAAGAGGTCTTCGCCGACCCGTTCCGGTTCGACGTCTCCCGGTCGCCGAACCGGCACGTCGCCTTCGGCTTCGGCCCGCACTACTGCATCGGCGCCCCGCTCGCGCGCATCGCCCTGCGCCTGCTCGTCGACCGGATCGTCGGCACCGTAGCCGAATTCCGGTTGGAGGCGCCGGTGGAACACCTGACGTCGAACTTCGTCGCGGGCATCAAGGACATGCGCGTCAGCGCCCGCCTCCACCGCGGGGCCGCGGAGAAGTTGGAGGAGGCGATCACGCTCGACGAACCCGTCCCGCTCAACGGCTAGCGCTCGTCCCGACCCGCCCGTCCGCCCTCCACCGGAGGTTGTCCGTGTCAGCTCCCGCCACACCGCAACGAATTCTGCTGCGCAAGCTCAACCCCGACTCCCCCGCCCGGATCTTCTGCTTCCCCTACTCGGGCGTGGGCGCGTCGATGTACAACCGGTGGCCCGCGTACGCGGATGACGCCGAGATCTGCCTCGTGCAGCCGCCGGGCCGGGAGAACCGCATCAAGGAACCCCACTACGGCACCTACGAGCAGCTCGCCGACCAGCTGGCCGACCAGCTGGCACCCCACTTCGACCGGCCGTTCGGGTTCTTCGGCCACTGCGGCGGCGCGCTGCCCGGCTTCGCGCTCGCGGTCGAGCTGCGGCAGCGCGGCCTGCCCACGCCCGACCGGCTGTTCATCTCCTCCCAGGTGGCTCCGCACGACGGCCCGTTCGGCCGGTTCCTCGAACTGGGCAACGCTCAGCTCGCGGTCGAGCTGGCCGCGTTCGCGAAACGGCTCGGCGGCACACCGAGTCCCGACATGATCGCCATGAGCCTGCGCGTGATGCGCAAGGACGTCGACGCGAACAAGGCGTACCACCTGGACGAGCCGGTGGTGCTGCCGTCGGCGATCGACGTGATCAGCTGGCGCGACGACGTCGAGATCCGCCCCGAGCAGAGCACCGGGTGGCAGCACTACGCAGAACCCGGCCGGTACCGCCAGGTCGTGCTGGAGGGCGAGCACCACTCGTTCCTGGACGCGCCCCCCGCGCTGCTGGGCGAACTGGCAGCGGGCATGGCCGCGGCCGTCGAGGGCCGGAAGGCCATGGCGGGAGGTACCGCGTGAACCACCCCGTCGTCGACCGCACCGCCATCCGCCGACTGCTGGTCGGCAGGTCCCTGTCCCTGCTCGGCACCGCGATCATCCCGACCGCGCTGATCCTCGCGATCATCCAGGCCACCGGCTCCGCGTCGGACGTGGGGCTCGTGCTGGCCTGCGAGCTGATCCCCCAGCTGGTCCTGCTGCCCGTCGGCGGGGTCCTCGCCGACCGCCTGCGCCCTCAGCGGCTGGCCTTCGCCATGGACGTGGTCCGAGGTCTGGCGCAGCTGGCGATCGGCGCGGAACTGCTGTTCGGCACGATGCGCATCCCCCACCTCGCCGTGCTGTCGGCGGTCGCGGGCGCGGCCATCGCCCTCGGTACGCCGACCCTGTCCCCGCTGGTCGCCTCCACCGTTCCCGAGGGTGAACGACTGCGGGTCAACGGGCGGCTCGGGGTCATCCGCGGTCTGGCGCTGGTCATCGGACCGGGCATCGCGGGCGTGCTGATCGCGACGGTCGGCGCGGGCTGGCTGTTCGTGGTCACCGCGGGCGTGTTCTTCGCCGGGGGCGCCATGCTCGGCGGCATCCGCACCGCGCCCCGTCCCGTGCGGAGCACGCACTCGACGTTCCTGCGCGACCTGGCCGAGGGCTGGTCGGAGGTCCGCAAGCGCCAGTGGTTCTGGACGAACCTGATCGGCCACGGCGTGTCCAACCTGACCGCGGGCATCTTCATGACCCTCGGTCCGCTGATCGCGATCCGCGAGTTGGGCGGGGAGGTCTCGTGGATCGTCATCTACCAGTGCGGCATGGCCGGCATGATCATCGGCGCGTTCCTGGCCTCGCGGCTGCCCATCACCAGGCCGCTGATCGCGACCTCCCTCGGCGGCGCGGTGTTCGCGCTCCCGCTGGCGGCTTTCGCCGTGCCCGCCCCGGTGTGGGTCGACGCGGTGGCCTACTTCACGGCCATGTTCGGCCTGGGCGTCCTCAACGCGCTGTGGCAGACCGTGATGCAGCAGCAGTTCCCGCCACAGGCACTGGCCAGGGCCGACTCCTACGACGCCCTGCTGTCCTTCGCCGCCAGGCCGCTCGGCCTCGCCCTCGCCGCGCCGATCGCCGACGTGACCGGGACGGCGACCGTGCTGATCGCGGCGGCCGTTCTCGTCGGCGTGTTCAACACCGGTCTGCTCGCACTGCCGGACGTCCGACGGATGACCCTGCGGGCCTCTCCACCCGAACCGCCCACCGCACCGCCGCCGGTGCCGGAGGTGAGCGGGCGACCGTCGGGGCAATCCGCGTCGGGGTCGTGAACCGGTAGCGGGCAGTGGCGTCGCGGTGACGTTCCCGCCAAGCCGGAAGCGGTGGTCCGCCCGGTGTTCGGTCGAACACCGGGCGGACCACCGCGCCCGATCACCTGAATCCGTTCGACGGAGGGGACCACCATGACGCGGGTCACCGTTCTCGTCAGCTCACCGATCTACCTCGCCGGTCTCGTGCAGACCCTGGCCGACGCCGGGATCGAGGTCTGCTCGGCGACGGCACCGTCCGATCAGGACGACCCGCGGTCCGCCGACGCGGTCCTGGTCGACACCGACGTGCTGCGACCGGACCTGGACCTGGCGCGCATAGTCGAGATGGCGCGGCTCACCCCGGTCCTCGTGCTGGCGGACCGCATGACGGCCACCGGGTGCGAGACCTACCTCCGCGCCGGGGCAGCCCGTGTGATCAGCAAGCACGAGTCCGTCGAACACCTCGTCGAGGCGGTGCGGGCGGTGTGCGGCACGGCCGGGTGCCACGACGTCGGGGTGCCCGCCGCCAGGCGGGAATCCGATCCCGTGGAACCCGCCCTCTCGGAGCGGGAGCAGCAGGTGCTGTTCGAGATCGCGTGCGGTCTGACCCACGGGCAGATCGCGACCCGACTCGGCATCAGCCCCCACACCGTGAACACGTACGTCAAGCGCATCCGGGCGAAGCTCCGGGTGGGCAACAAGGCCGAGCTGACCAGGGCCGCCCTGCTGCGCCTTCCGACCGCGCCCGAGGTCGCGGCGGGCTGACCGGACCCCGCCGGGTACGCCGCGGCGCGGAGGCCGTCGCGGCGCGGAGGCGGGGATGACGTCGCCCCCCGGCGTGCTGAGCCGCGTACGTCGGGGCGGCCCGACCGACTGATGCCCTGGCATGCCGTCACCCCAGGTCGCGCCCGATCACGTCGGTCACCCGCCGCACCGCGTCGTCGTCGAGGAAGTGCCCGGTGTCGATGAGGTCCAGGTCGAACGCCGCGGACGTCTCCGCCCGCCACGCTGCCATCCGCTCCGGCGTCGACTCGAGGTCGTGGCGGCCCGCGAACACGTGGACCGGGACGTCCAGCGGTGTCGACGGGCGGTACTCGTGCGAGGCCAGGACCGTGAGGTCTGCGCGCAGCACGGGGAGCAGCGCGGTGAGCAGTCCGCTGTCGTCCAGCACCTCGGGCGGGGTGCCACCCAGCTCCCGCACGTAGGCGACGAGCTCGTCGTCGGTCCCGTCCCATCCGCGCACCGCTTCTTCGAGCACGGGCCCCGAACTGCTCGACACGTAGAGCTTCCGCGGCATGGGGAGGTGGCGGTCGCGCAGCGCGTGCGAGAGCACCCAGGAGACCCGTGCGCCCATGCTCGCGCCGAAGCACGCGTAGGGGTGGTCGAGCACCGGTCCGAGCACGTCGACCAGATCCTCGACGAGGGCCGCCATGGTGGTGTGCGGAGGTTCCCCGAACCGGTCCGCGCGGCCGGGGAGTTGCACGGCCACCGGTTCGACGGAGTCCGGCAGCAGGTGCCACCACTGCCTGAACATGGCCGCGCTGCCACCGGCGTAGTGGAAGCACAGCAGGCGGGTGCGACCTCCGCCGCGCCTGCCGAGGCCCTTGAGCCAGCGGCGCTCGTCCACGGTCACCCCCTGCCCAGGCCGTCGCGGAGCACGTCCAGCAGTTCCGCCGGGGCATCGACGAACCGGTAGTGCCTGCCGGTGAGCAGCTCGGAAGTCGTGTCGCCGCAGGCGGTCCACCCGCCCATGGTGTCGTGGCGGATCTCGACGTCCTCGGTCCAGCCGATCGTGGTGATCGGGCAGCGGAGCCGGAACGGCTCCGGTACCACGTAGCGCTTGTTGGTCTCCACGTCCGCGCGCAGCACCTCGACGTAGAAGTCGATGAGGTCCGGGATCGGCTCGGCGCCGAGCTTCCGGCTCAGCTCGGACAGCTCCTCGCCGAGCTGCCCGTCGTCCATCTCCAGGAACCGGCCGAACGGACCGTCCTGGGGTGCCACCTGGGACGAGACGTAGAGCCTCGCGGGCGCGGGGAGCCCCGCCCTGGTGATCTCCGCCGACACCTCGTAGGCCGCCAGTGCCGAACCGCAATGCCCGAAGAAGGCGTACGGCCGGTCCAGGTGCGGTTCGAGCCCGGCCGCCATCTGCTTCGCCAGGTCCTGGTAGGTCTCGAAGTTGGGCTCGTCGAGACGGGTCTCGTGTCCCGGCAGTTCCACCGGCAGCAGGTCGACCCCGTCGTGCAGGCGCGGCCACTTCCGGTACATGCTTGCGCCGCAACCGGAGTAGGGGATCAGGAAGACCCGTCCGGTCGCTTCGGCCGAGGGGGCGCGCGGTAGCCACTTGTTCCGTCGATCGGTCATCGGTGGCGCTCCAGGAGGTCAGCGCGTCCGCGCGGAGATGGGCAGGTGCTTGTACCCGGCGATGAAGTTCGAGCGCAGCCGCGAGGGTTCACCGGCCCGCTCGAACCCGGTGTACCGGGAGAGCAGTTCGGCGAACAGCAGCCGCAGCGTGACGCGCGCGACGTTGTGGCCGACGCAGTAGTGCGGCCCCACGCCGAACGCGACGTGCCTGACCGGCTTGCGCCGCAACCGGAACGTCGACGCGTCGGGGAAGACCTCCTCGTCGCGGTTGGCCGCGCCGAACCAGACCGCGACGGCGTCTCCCGCCTTGACCTTCGTGCCCCGGATCTCGGTGTCCTCGACCGCGTACCGCATGAAGTGGCTGACCGGTGAGGCGAGCCGCAGCGCTTCCTCCACCGCGGTCGGCGTGGCGTCGAGGTCGGCCGCCCACTCGTCGAGCAGGCCGTCGTCGATGTGCTCGGCCATGACGTAGGTCGGCGAGTGCGGGGTGGTGACGGCGGCTCCGAGCAGCACGCTGTAGCAGTTGGACACCACGGCGCCCGGCGTCATCGGACGCCCGTCGACCTCGGTCTTGATCAGCACGCTGATCAGGTCGTCACCGGGGTTCTTGCGCCGCTCCTGGACGATGTCCTGGAAGTAGGCGAACAGCTCCCGGTGCGCGTTGTCCAGCGTCGCCTGCGTCCCGCCGGGCTCCCGGTACTCGGCGTCGTCGGGCGCGCTCGACGCGGTGAGGAGCCGCACGAGCCGCGGCCAGTCCTCCCGCGGCAGTCCCATCGCCGCACCGCCGACCGCCACCGGCAGTTCCAGCATCGCCTGGGCGAAGTCGAAGGGCCCGCCGTCCGCGAGTGGCGCGAGCGCTTCGAGCACGTGGCCGCGGATCACGTCCGTCTGGCGCTCGATCGGCCTGATCGCCAACGCCTTCTGCAGGGACGCGCGCATCGCCGAATGGCGCGGTGGGTCGGTCGCGGGGAGTTGGCGGCCGCCCGCCGGATCCTCCGTGCCGAGCATGGAGAGCATCGTGCCCCGCTCCGAGGTGAACATCTCGGGGTCGCGGAGGACCAGGTGCGCGTCGTCGAACTTGACCACCGACCAGAAGCCCCGTCGGTCGTCCACCTGCTTCCAGGAGAGCCGGTCGAGTTCGCGGAGCTCCTGCCAGACCGAGTGGAAGTCCCCGTCGCTGTAGAGCAGCGGGTCGTCGACGGCGAGCGCGTGGCCGCTCACCGGGCAGCCCGAGGCGACGGTCCGGTCAGTGTCCAGGTCATCGAACTGCCGCATCGGCCTTCGCCTCCAGTGGGTTCGTCGCGTCGTGCTTGCGCAGCTCCTCGGCGAGCGCGGCGATGGTCGGCCGCAGGAACAGGGTGCGGGCGGGCAGCGCGACCCCGAACTCCTCCTGGAGCGCCACGAGCAGGTCCGCGGCCAGCAGCGAGTGCCCGTCCAGGTCGAAGAAGTTGTCGTGGACACCGACCGGCTCGACCAGCAGCGTGTCGCTCCAGATCTCGGCGAGCCGCCGTTCGACCGGGTCCGCGGGCGCCACGTAGTCGTCGGGCACGTTGCGCGGGACCTTGGCGCGGGGCAGCGCCGATCGGTTGACCTTTCCGTTGCCGTTCAACGGGATGTCGGACAGCACGACGATCGCCCACGGCACGAGGTGCGGCGGCAGGGTCTCCCGGAGCCGTTCGCGCAGCGCCGTGCCGAACGCGGTCCACCCGCTCTCGTCCGCCGTCCCGACCGCGACGTAGGCGGCCAGCCGGGCGTCACCGGGCCCGGCGTCGTGCACGAGCACCGCGGCCTGCTCGACGCCGGGTTGCCGCAGCAGCTCCATCTCCACGGTGCTGGGCTCGACCCGGTACCCGCGGATCTTGACCTGCCGGTCCGCCCGGCCGAGGAAGTCGAGCGTGCCGTCCTCCGACCACCGCACCAGGTCCCCGGTGCGGTACATCCGTCCGCCCGGACGGTCGGGATCCACGTCCGCCACGAACTTCTCCGCCGTGGCACCGGGTTTGTTCAGGTAGCCGGTGGCGACGCCGTCACCACCGACCCAGAGCTCCCCGACCTCCCCGCGCGGCACCGGTCGCATCGCGTCGTCCAGGACCGCGACCGTGGTGCCGTCGATCGGCACCCCGATGGGCACGCGCGGGGCGTCGCCGCCGACCCGCGTCGTCCAGCACGTGGTGAAGGTCGTGTTCTCGGTGGGGCCGTACCCGTTGGTGAAGACGAGGTGCGGGTGCACGGCGAGCACGCGCCGCACGTGTTCCGGGGAGAGGACGTCACCGCCCGCGAGGAGGTGCCGCACACCGGCGAGGCAGTCGACCTGGTGGTTGACGATCTGGTGGAACAGGCCGGTCGTGAGCCACAGCACGGTGATCCGCTCCGCGCGGACCAGCTCGGCGATCTCGGCGAGGTCGACGAACCCCTGGGGTGCGAGGGCGAGCCGGTTGCCCCGGACCAGCGGCATCCAGATCTCGAACGTGGAGACGTCGAAGCCGACCCTGGTCATCTGCAGGAACACGTCGTCGTCCTGGACGTCGATCCACGACGGGGCGTCGATCAACCGGTGGATCGCGCGGTGGGGAACCACGACGCCCTTCGGCTCGCCGGTGGACCCCGAGGTGTAGCAGACGTAGGCGGGGGTGTCGGGCACGACTTCCGGCGCGTCGACCGGCACGACCGGTCCGGTGCCGACGTCCTCGAAGCGCAGCACGGTCGGGACATCGGGTGCGTGCACCGCTGTGTCCGCCGAGACCACGGCGAACCGCGCACCCGCGTCCCGCACGACGCGGGCCCGCTGCTCGGCGAGTTCGGCCGGATCGAGGTAGAGGTACGCGCCGCCCGCCTTGAGCACCGCCAGCAGGGTGACGATGAGCGTCGCCGTCCGCTCCAGCACCACCACGACGACCGCGCCACCGCGCACACCGGCCGAGCGGACGCGCTGCGCCAGCTCATCCGACGCGTCGTCGAGTTCGCGGTAGGTCAGCACCCGGCCCCGGTAGGAGATCGCGATCGCGTCCGGCGTCCGCGCGGCCTGCTCGGTCACCATCCTGTGGATGCACCGCCGCACCGTTCCCGAATCGTGCGACGACGTCGGCCGGGTGTGGTGCGCGGTCGTCGGAAGCGGGAAGTCGAGGCGCGCGCCGCGCGGCCGCAGATCGGTCCAGTGCTCCTCGATGTGGTCGAGGCACGCCTGGCGGAAGTCGTCGCCGTGGACGACGTCCCAGCCTGCCGGGGGCGACAGCGCCGCGGGCCACAGCGAGTACTGCCCGTCCTCGTTGAGGAGGACCGAGAAAACGCCGCCGGGATCGTCGAACTGTTTCATGACAACGACTCCTCGCCTGGAAATCCCCTCGCCGGCCTGGTCCGGCCGTCACCGTCCCGAGATCCGCACCGTGTCGGCGACGCTACGCGGAGAGCCCCTCCCGGTCCTGTCCCCGCTTCTTGTGACACCACGGCGTTCCCGCCGTTCGGTAGGGTCGCCGTGGTGTCACGACCTCAACTGGTCCGGTCACGTCCTTCGAGGTCGCGCCTGCGAGCGAGCAGGGCCGCCCGGTAGGTGCGGGCGCGGAGCAGCATCGTGCAGGCCGCCACGATCAGGACCAGGCCGATGGCCGAGGCGGTTAGGACGCCTGCGGTGCTGTCGCGGGTGAGTGCGAGCACGACCGTGCCCGCGGTCATCAGGGTGCTGAAGGTGAGGGCTAGTGCGGCGGCGATGATCCGGTCGACGGCGAACAGGGGGCGGCGGATCACGGTGTAGGCACCGAAACCCGCCCAGGTCAGGCCGATCGTGATCATCGCGGCGAAGGCGAGCTGGGTTCGTGCGGGCAGGGCGGTTGGTTCGGTGGCCCAGAGTTGGCCGATGACGGAGGCGGCGGTGAGGCCTGCCAGACCGACCAGGACGTAGCCGATTCGGCGGGGTAGTGACAGGCCCCGCGTGATCTGGTCGGGGGTGTAGCCCGGCTGGTCGGTCATGACGTGTACCCCTTCTCGATCATCCGGTCGCGCAGCAGCCGCCTGGCGCGGAACAGTCGTGATTTGACCGTGCCCACGGGAATTCCCAGCACGTCCGCGCAGTCCTCCAGCGACATGTCCTGGAGGTGGAAGAGGATGAGGACCTCGCGTTCCCGCGGTTCCAGGACGGCGAGGCCGTCGGCGACCTGCGTCCGGTCCAGTACCGCGTCGGTCTCCCCGTCGTCGACGAGGTCGCCGTCGACCACATCTGGCGGTCCGTACTTGGTCCTCAGGTGGTCCATCACCGATCGTCGGATGATGGTGAACAGCCACGGCGCGAACCGTTCCGGTTGGCGGAGGGCGGGCAGCGCCTTCAGCACGGCCGCCCATGCTTCCTGGCTGACGTCGTCGGCAGGCCCTGGTCCGTCGAGCATGCGCCGCACGTAGCGCCACACCGGCTCGTGCCAGTGCCCGACGAGTTCGCCGAGCGCCTGCCGGTCGCCCAGTTGCACACGCACCACCAACAGCGCGTCACGTTCGACCCGATCCACGTCGTCTCCCGTCCCTGAGGTTCGTCACACCCTGGGAGTCGGGTGGGAGGTCGTCGAGGTTCACGCGGTCGTGGCTGGTCGGGGAGGTCGTCACGAAATCGTCGGACCCCGCCTATACCGTTCCACCACTTCGACCGGATTGGGGTTCGACGTGCGCAGGTGGGAACTCACGACCGATGGCTCCGCGGAGTTCCGGGAGGGCGGGCCGGGCAGCGAGGTGGACGCGTCCGTGGACGTGCTGCCGTCGGCGTTGGTCACTCCCCGTGGAAGGTGAAGCGCGCGGCGGTGAAGCCGATCGCGGTGGAAGTGCCGGTGCCACGGGGTTTCGAGTGGGTGCCGGGGGAACGCGAGCGTTGGGCGCTGGAGAGCTGCTACGGCCCGTCCACCACCATCGGGGACGACTACGGCGTGCGGGACTGGCAGGTCGCGGTGGATCGGCTGTGCAAGGGCGAGCTTCGGGGGCGGGACGTCCTCGCGGTGGTCCGGGGTGCTCCGGAGGACGTGCTGCGTCCGCGCCTGGGCGAGTGGGAGCCGGTGCATGACGACTACATGGGCTGGGAGCGGGTGTTGGTGGCCCGTTTCGAGGGTGCTGTGCTGCCGCAGGCGGTGCGGATCGCGAAGTCGGATGTCGCCTACCTGGCCGACCTGCTGCTGCCCTTCGCGGACGCCGAGGTGGCGGGGTTGATGGCGGACTGGCTGGTGCGCCTCAAGAGGGTGCGCGAGGTCGCGGAGAGGTGGTTCCAGCGGCATCCGGAAACGGCGGTGCGAGCGTTGCTGCCCGCGGCCTTGGGGAAGACGGGGAAGGCGCGGCGGGCCGCGGAGGTGGCGTTGTGGTTGGTCGCGGGGCAGGGGCACGCGGATCTGGTGCGGCAGGTGGCGGCGGGGCACGGTGAGCAGGTGGTGGGTGCGGTCGAAGCGCTGCTGCTGGCGGATCCGGCGGAGCACCACCTGGAGGCGAGGGTTCCGGTGGTCAGTGGCTGGGCCGGTCCGGCGCTGCTCCCCCGGATCTTGTTGCGGGACAAGCGGTACGCGTTGCCTGTCGCGGTCACCGGGCACGTGTTGACGATGCTCGCCATGTCGAAGCCGGACGACGTGCTGGCCCGGCTCACGATGTCCGGGTCGGACGACGTGCACGGGTACGTCGAGGTGGTGCGGGAGGCGTGCGATCCGGGGTCGCTGGCGCGGTTCGCGTGGGCGGTGTTCGAGGCGTGGCGGGCCAACGGCATGCCGTCGAGGGACCGGTGGGCGTTGTCCGCGCAGGGGATGGTCGGTGACGACGAGACCGTGCGAGCGCTGGCGCCGTTGGTGCGGGCGTGGCCGGGTGAGGGTGCGCATCCCAGGGCGTTGAGCGGGCTCGAGGCGATGGCGGTGATCGGCGGTGACGCGGCTCTGGTCCAGATCAACGACATCGCGACGAAGTCGCAGTTCGAGGCGTTGCGGCACAGGGCATCGGGGATGATCGGCACCATCGCGGCGAACCTCGGTCTGACCGCGGAGCAGCTGGCCGACCGGCTGATCCCGGACTTGGGGCTGGGTGACGCGGCGACGCTGGTCTTCGACTACGGGTCACGGCGGTTCGTGGTCGGGTTCGACGAGCAGCTCAAGCCGTACGTGGTGGACGGCGACGGCAAGCGGCTCAAGGACCTGCCGAAGCCGGGGGTGAAGGACGATCAGGAGTTGGCGCTCCAAGAGCACAAGCGGTTCGTGGAGTTGAAGAAGGGCGTGCGGACGGTCGCGGCCGATCAGATCCGCCGGTTCGAGGCGGCGATGGTGACGAGCAGGCGGTGGTCGGTCGCGGAGTTCCGGACGCGGTTCGCCGCGCATCCGTTGCTGTGGCACGTGGTGCGGCGGTTGGTGTGGGTCACCGGGGACGGGTTGTCGTTCCGGCTGTCCGAGGACCGCACGTTCGCCGATGTGCGCGATGACGCGGTGGGCCTGCCGGAAGACGCCGAAGTGGGGGTCGCCCATCCGCTGCACCTGGCGGGCTCGCTCGACGAGTGGGCCGGGGTGTTCGTGGACTACGAGATCCTGCAACCGTTCCCCCAGCTGGCCAGGCCGGTGCACGTGCTGTCCGAAGAGGAGCGGGCGGCGTCCGCGCTCAAGCGGTTCCACGACGTCGAGGTCCCGGCCGGGAAGGTGCTGGCGCTCGCTCGCAACGGGTGGGAGTTGAGCGGGCCGAAGGAGGGCGGTATCCGTTACTCCGTCGGGCTTTCGGTGCCCGGTGGTGTGGTCACGGTCGAACTCAGCCCCGGTATCCGCGCCGATCACCCCGCGGTGGCCGAGCCGCAGAGGCTGGCCGAGGTCGTGCTCGGTGGCGGGCCGCGGACGTTCGGTGACCTGGACCCGGTCACCGCTTCGGAGGTGCTGGCCGACCTGTCGTCCTTGACGGGTTGAGGATGCCCGGAGGCGGCGCGGATGCCGCCTCCGGGCGTTCGGATCAGCGGCGCCAGAAGGACTTCTTGCGGTCGGGCTCGGTTCCGGTGAACGCGTCCAGGACGCGGGTCGCCTCGGCCCACAGCGCGGTCACGTCGTCGCCCGCCTTGAGCTGGGCGATGAGCGCGCGCAACGGGTCGTACACCGGGCCGACCAGGTCGGCGAGGAGCGTGTCGAGCCTGCTGGCCAGGTCGGCGAGCAGGTCGCGGCGTTCGTAGTCGGGCAGGGAGTCGGTGGCGTGCAACCGACCCGCTTCGACGGCCACGATCTCGCGCAGTTCGGCGAGGCGGTCCGGTCCGACAGCGGGCGCGGAGCCGAAGGTCGGGCCCGCAGAGCCGGGACGTCCGCCGCCGCCACCGGCCATGGGCACGGCGGAGCGGGACCGCTTCGCGGACATCCGCGGGGCCATCGGTGGCGGCGGCGCGGACGGGGCCGGGGCGGGCGCGCCCGCGGGGGCCGCCATGTCGAGGAACAGGTGTTGTGGCGCCCCGAACGACTGCGGAGCCGCGAAAGGCAGCGCGACCGGCGCCTCCCACCCGGCTGGTGATTCGACGGGCTGGGTGACGCGGTGCACGGTGCCGTCGGTCACGACCCGCGCGTCGACCGCCACGAACGCGGTGAAGCGGCACAGGACGCCGAACTTCAGCGACGTGGCGACGATCGTCGGTTCCAGGTCGGACTTGCCGGACACGTAGGCGTCCTCGAGGTCGCGCAGCGCGGCCCGCGCCCACTGGGCGGCGATCGCGGGCTCGTCACGCCGCTGCACGGGCACCACGGCTTCCCAGTCGCCGCCGTCGCGGGTGCGTCCGCGCACGGTGAGGGAGCCGGTCGCGGTCCCGCTGTAGCGGCCCGCCAGGACCAGCGGAACGCCGGGGTAGATCGCGGAGGCGTGTCGCGGGGCCTGCGAGTCGGGCGTCAGCGCGATCCCGTCCGCGGTCACGGTCACGTCGGTGACGACGGGTGCGCCGATGCGCCGCTGGATGTGCTCCATGGCCTTGTCGAGGCGGTCCTCGCTCTCGACGAGCTCGCACCGGCCCGCTCCCCTGGCCGCGAGCCTGCCGAGGAAGCCCGCGTTGACGGCGGAGTCGATGCCGACGCTGTGGATCCTGGTGCGGCCGATCAGCGGGGCGATGTCGCGCAGGATCTGGTCCTCGTTGCCGACCTGGCCGTCGGTGACCAGGACGACCACGCGGTCGCGGTCGTCGTCGTCGCCCGCGAGCAGGCTCAGCCCGTCGCGCAGCGGTGCGAGGAATTCGGTGCCACCACGGGCTTCCACGCGCGCGAGGTGTTCGACGGCGCGGTAGCGGTGGCGGTCGGTCGCGGCGACCAGGCCGGAGCCCAGGTCGGTCGGGTGCTCGACTCGGTCGTCGAACGTGACGACGGCGAACCGGTCGTCCTTGGTCAACGTGTCGACGATGCGCGCGGCGGCGCGGCGGGCGGCGACCATCTTCCAGCCGCCCATGCTGCCGGAGCGGTCGAGCAGCAGCACGACGTCGCGGGGACGCACGGCGGTGACCGCGGCGGGCGGGAGGACGGTGAGCTGGTAGGTGCCCTCCTCGCCGTCCGGGACGCAGACGGCCGAGGTCCCGTGCCCGGTGTAGGCCAGGCGCAGGACGAAGTCGCGGTCGGCGCGCTCGCCGGGGACGACGCTGAGGTGGTTCCCCTCCCCCGTCACGGTGTGCAGGCTCGACCGGACCTCGCCGAGGTCGAGGCCCGCGGGGTCGATGTCGACGCCGATCGAGAGCGTCACCGGGTTGGGGAAACCGGGCAGCAGCACGGGAGGCGTGATCCTGGAGGCGTCGGGCACGCGGTCGGTGTCCGGCACGTGGCCGCTGCCGACGGACTCGCCCGGCAGCGGCGTGCCGGGCACGTAGCGGGGTGCGACGACGAGCGGGAAGCGGAACGTGGCGGCGTCGTCCTCGTACACCAGCGGCTCGACCATGGTCAGCTCGACGGTGACGCGTTCCCCCGCCAGGATGTTGCCGACCCGCATGGTGAAGACGTCGGGGCGCTCCTCCTCGGCGATGGCCGCCCGCTTGCCCGCGGCGATGGCCTCGTCGTAGTTCTGCCGCGCGGCCCCGCGCTCCTGCAGTTCCGCCTCGACGGTGCGGCCGTCGGCGGTCATGGTCATGCCGGTCACGGCGGCGCGGTCGGGCAGCGGGAACACGTACGTGGCCTCGAGGGCGGTGTCGTGCGGGTTGACGAACTCCGTGGTCAGCCGGACGCGGGCGACCAGCCCGGTGATGGTGGCGCGCACGTCGAGGCGGTCCAGCGGCAGGTTGCCGCGGTCGGTGCGCAGCGCGCCGACGCCCGCGTCGACCGACTGCCCGACGCGGTCCAGCTCGGCCGTTCTCATCGGCGTGGTGGTGAAGGTCATCGGGAGTCCCTTTCGTCGGTGAGCAGGCCACGGGCGGTGAGCAGGTCGAGCAGAGGCTGGGCCGCGGTGGCGATGTCCTGGTAGTCGGCGGGGGTCGGCGCGCCGGGCAGGAGGAGGACCGCGCCGCCTGTCAGCGCGATGGCGCTGAGCGGGGCGGCTTTGGGCGGCTCCGGAGGCGGCGGGGCGGGCGCGGCGGGGGCTTCGGCCCAGAACCGCGGTCGCACGGGTGCGGTCGCCGGTCTCGGCTCCCCCAGCAGGTCCTCGGGGACGCGGGCGATGCTGGCCAGCGCCGCGTCGGTCGCGCCTGCCAGCTCGGCCTGGATCTCGGCGAGCGTGCTGCCCGCCGCCTGGCGCCGCTTGACGGCGACGAGCTGGAGCAGGTGGCGGGTGTCGTAGAGCGCCGTCCGCCCGCGCATGGCGGACGGGCGGTCGACCAGGCCGGTCGTCGCATACCAGCGGACGGCACGCCGGTCGGGCACGTCGCGGACGCGTCCGTTGGGCGCGCCGGAGTACTCCGCGGCCAGCGCCGCGGCCACCCGTTCCACCAGCTCGTCGATCGTCCACATGCGGTGATAGTGACACTGCAATTATGACAGTGTCAACTTCCGGACGATAGTTTAGGTAGATGCGATCTACGTAGATGGCATCTACTCACGGGCAGCGGATGTCTCAGAGGCGCGTCAAGGCGGTAAGCCGATGGACGCGTGCCGGTAGGCGGCGTTCGCGCGGGTCTGCTTAACGATGCGGTCCGGTCGCGTCGACGCGGGCCAGCACTGGAGGAGGTAGCGGTCGAACTCCGCGGCCCATCCATCCGGGTAAGGACACCTCGACGATCTCCTCCCAGCGGTTGTCCAACGGTGGGTGCTCGTCGTGCCACTCCACGACGAAACCCACCTCGCCCGTGCGCAGTCCGGTCACCAGGAACAGGAAATCCGGCACCGCCGCGCCGCACGGGCCGTTCGCCTGACCGGCGAAGCACTCGTCCATCGTCGGCAAGTCCGGCCGATCCGGGTCGTGGACGTAGATCTGCGCGTAGTCGACCAGGGCTTCGCCGCTCATCAGCGTTCGCACCACTGCCTCCGCCCGTCAACGCCGGACATCTTCGCCGAGGGCTCCGGCATGATGCACGGAGTCGGCCGGGGCACGCCGGCCCGCCCGACAGCACCCACGAGCATCTCCGGAGCTTGATGACATGCGGCCCGTACCCGCCGAACTCCTCCTGATGGTCGGGCTACCCGGTGCTGGGAAGACCACCCGTGCCAAGGAACTCGCCGCCGCGCACCGCGCGCTGAGGCTGACCCCGGACGAGTGGATGATCGCCCTGTTCGACGGGTCGCAGCCCGACGGCAAGCGCGATCTGCTGGAAGGCCGGCTTGTCACGCTGGCCCTGCAAGCGCTGCACGTGGGCACCGACGTCGTGCTCGACTTCGGACTCTGGGGCCGCGACGAGCGGTCCGCGCTGCGATGGCTGGCGGTATCGGTCGGGGCGTCCTGCCGGGTGATCTACATGCCGGTCGACGAAGACGTCCAGCGGGCCCGGATCGCACACCGCCAGGCGGCCGCGCCGCACACCACGTTCCCGATGACCGAAACCGATATGGACACGTGGCGAAAGCAGTTCCAGGTCCCCGACACCGCCGAACTGCGCGGCGGCCGAACGATTCCGGATCCGCCGCCGGGGTGGACCGGTTGGCCGGAGTGGGCTGTCGACCGCTGGCCCTCCCTCGATCGAAGGCTCGCGCTTCCGCAGCAGGGAAATCCCGCATGAGCGCGGTGCATCCGCACCACCCCACCGGGTGCCACGCTCGTCGAGTGCCTGCAAACGGCGTTCGCGGCCACCGAGGACACGATGGACCCGCGACAGCGCGGCCAAGGCCGCCCAGCGCGTGCTGGTGGTCAGGGCGAACACCGAGGTGCAGGAGCGCGGGACGCTCAAGCGCACACGGATCGCCAGGTCGATCGGGGCCGCGCTGCGCGAACGTGGCGCGGACGAAATCGGGGATCCCCGCGAGCACGGACCCGTCAACTCGTCCCGTGTCAGGGCTCCTTGTAGTACGGGCGTGACGGGTAGGTCGGCCGCGGTCGCTCGCGACGACGACGCCGGTAGCGAAGGACGATCACCGCGGTGGTCAGAACGCCTGCGAGCAGGAAGGCGATGAGGATCCACGCGAAGACGCCCGCGCCTGATCCACTGGTGGGTTGGATCTTGCGGGGGCCGTAGGTCTTCTGCAGTTCGGCCCTGGTGGCGGATCGGGGTTCGTCGTTGACGACGACCACGACGCGGTCGACGTCCTCGGCGTAGGTGTCCCAGATCAGGCGGAAGATCGCTTCGCCGTCATCGGCTCGCCCGTCGGTCTTGTAGGCGGTGACGGCCAGCGTGTCGAAGCCGTTGGAGGTGTTGTGCTTGACGGAAACCCCGAGGTAGCCCTCGTTCTGGATGCGGGACGCGAGGGTGGCCAACTCCTTGAGCGAGGCGCACCCCACCGCCATCAGGACGCACAGCAGCACGCCGAGCAGCCGTGCGCGGGCAGCGGGTTTCCCGTCGATTCGGAAGGGGGTGTCCGTGGGTGAGCGGCGCATGGCGGGCCCTTCGGTTCCGAGAATGAACCGAGGTCTCCCCGACCACCGGGTGCGGTGGCGCCGTGACCGGGCCGCCGTGGGACGGCCGTGATGACGATCACGAGCTGAGTGGGTACTCCCCCCTGCGCGGAAAGTGTGGCGCATCGACATCACGGTGGTCAAGTGATGCCGGTTACCCGTGGAGCGCCCCCACTGTCCGTTGTGGACTCAGGTGAGCGGACCGCACAGCGTGAAGTGCTCGCGTGCGGTCCCCGACACCCGCGATCCGCGGCCTGGATCGCGGGTGTGACGTCCGCGGGAACCTGCGCGCGCCTACCGCCGCCAGAAGAAGTGGTGCACGACGCCGCTCGGGCTTGGCACGCGTTCCAGGTGGAAGCGGTCGGTGAGCTCGTCCGGACTGTCCCAGAGCCGCAGGCCGCGCCCGAGTTCGTACGGGGCGACGGCGATGTGCATCTCGTCGATCAGGTCCGCTTCGAGGAACTCCCGGATGGTGGTCACGCCGCCGCCGATGCGCACGTCCCGGCCGTCCGCGGCGGCCTTGGCCACGGTCAGCGCTTCGTGCGGCGTCGTGTCGAGGAAGTGGAACGTCGTGTCGCCGAGCGTGAAGGACGGTCGGACGTGGTGGGTCAGGACGAAGACCGGTGTGCGGAAGGGAGGCTCGTCCTCCCACCAGCCCCGCCACTCGTGGTTCGGCCAAGGGCCGCGGGTGGGGCCGAACTTGTTGCGCCCCATGATCTCGGCGCCGATGTTCCGCGCGAAGTCGCGGGTGATGTGGTCGTCGAGCCCGCGGGTGCCGCCGGGATCGGTGCGGTTGACCCAACTGGCCGTGGCTCCGGCCCAGGCGAACAGGTCGCCGGGGTCGGCGTGGCCGAAGGGGTGCTCGAAGCTCTGCTCCTCGCCTGCCCCAATGCCGTCCTGGGTGACGGTGAAGCAGTGGACCCTGGCCCGCTGTGTCCGTTGTGGTCGCATGCCCGGTGGTCGTCACCGTCGCGCCCGGTACGACAGCGGGGGCGAAGAAAACGGAGGAAAATAATCGGGCACGTGGTGTCGTGGCCGCCGGATCGGTGACGACCCCCTGGTGAACCGCCACAAGGGGTGGTTCACCCGACCAGGAGGAAACAGTGAAGTACTTGATCCTGATGCAGGTCGACCCGGCGGTGCTGGAGCAGCTCACCGAGGAGCAGCAGACGCGGATCCACGAAGGGCACGCCGCGTTCATGGCCGTCACCAAGGAACGCGGCGAGTTCATCGCGACGCAGGCCCTGGCCGACCCCAGCCAGTCGAAGGTCATCCGCAGCTCCGGCGGTCTGCCCGAGGTGACCGACGGGCCGTTCGTCGAGAGCAAGGAGTTCATGGGCGGCTTCTACCTCATCGACGTCGAGGACGAGGCCCGAGCGGTGGAGCTGGCGAAGCAGATCCCCGACGCGACGATCCCCGGCCTGGCCCTCGAGCTGCGGCCGGTGATGTTCGCCGATCTGGGAGACAGGTGACCGCTGAGCCGCCGGTGGGCGAGGGCTTGTGGCGCGAACTCGCGCGACAGGTCCTCGCCCGGTTGCTGCGCGCCTACGGCAGCGCGCGGTTCGACCGGTGCGAGGACGCGGTCCAAGAGGCGCTGCTGGACGCGCACCGGCAATGGCCCGCACGGTTCCCCGACGACCCGCTGGGCTGGCTCACCGTGACCGCGCGCCGTCGCTACGCCGACCACGCCCGCAGCGACGCCCGGCGTCGACAGCGCGAGACCCGCACCGCGTCGCTGCACCCGGTGGAACCGGAGGTCGTCCAGAGCGATGACTCGCTGCTGGTGCTGCAACTGTGCTGCCATCCCGACCTGCCGCGCTCCGGACAGGTCGCGCTGACCCTGCGGGCGGTCGCCGGACTGACCACCGCCCAGATCGCCACCGTCTACCAGGTCCCCGAGGCCACCATCGCCCAACGGATCACACGGGCCAAGCGCCGCGTCTCCCGGCTCAGCAGACCGCTCCCACCACCCGGCCACGCCGGCGAGCGGGTCACCGCCGTGCTCGACGTGCTCTACGTGATGTTCACCGAGGCCCACCACACGACCACCGGCGCACCGCCCCGCGACGCGGATCTCGCCACCGAGGCTATCCACCTGACCCGACTTCTGCTCCGCAGTGTCCCCGACTCCACCGAGATCGCCGGTCTGCTGGCCCTGATGCTGCTCACCGAGGCCCGCCACCCGGCGCGGGTGGGACCGGACGGGCTCCTCACACCGCTCGACGAGCAGGACCGGACACTGTGGACCAAGGACCTGGTCGACGAAGGGACCGCGCTCCTCGAACACGCCGTCCCAGGTGCCCGGCCAGGCCCTTACCTGCTCCAGGCCTGCATCGCGGCCCTGCACGCCCAGGCCCCCGACACCACGACGACGGACTGGGACGAGATCCTCGCGCTCTACCGGCTCCTCGAACTCGTGACCGGCAACGCCAACCCCACGATCACCCTCAACCGCATCGTCGCCCAGGCCATGATCAGCGGACACGCCGTCGCCCTCGCCCACATCGACGCGCTGGAGGCCGACCACCCCCGCCTTCCCCGGCTCGACGTCGTCCGCGCGCACCTGCTGGAGCAGGCGGGCAGGACCGACGACGCGGCGAACGCCTACCGACGCGCCATCGCGACCACCGTCAACCTCGCCGAGCAACAACACCTCAGGCACCGCCTGCGCCGCCTCACCAGTGCGGACGGGTAACGACACCTGGCGTCACACCGTCGCCCGCATGCCTCCGAGCAGGATGTCGGCGAGTTTGTCGGCGTAGTCGTGGGGGTCGATGTCGGGGTCGTTCTCGAGGCACGCGAGCATCACGTCGATCGCGCCCTGGTAGGTGATGGCCATGACGCGGGTGTCGAAGGCGCGGAGGGTGCCTTCCGCCTGGCCGCGGCGGAACAGGGACTCCTGACCCTGGTGGGTCTCCTCGTAGAAGTCGAGCGTCAGCTGCCGGGTGCCGTCGGTGTGGCGCAGGTTGTGCACGATGTGGTCGAGCGCGGTGAGTTCCGCCCGGTGGGTGAGGTGCAGTGCCGCGGCGTGGTGGAGTGCGGCGCGGATGATGTCGGGGACGGGTGCGGTCAGGTCCAGTTCGCCGGCGATGCGGTTCCCGATGGTCGTGACGGTGGTCGTCACGGTGGAGCGCATCAGGTCGTCCTTGCCCGCGAAGTAGTGCCAGAGCAGGCCTTTCGAGATCCCGGCTCGTTCGGCGATCCTGGTCAGCGACGCGTCCGCGTAACCGCGGTCGGCGAGTTCCGCGATGGCCGCGGCCACGATCTGGCCCCGCCGTTGATCCTCGTCGAGGCGTTTGCGCGGTGCCGCGGAGGAGGGCATGACGTCACCCGGCCCGGCGCGCTCGGAGTGCCAGGAGCACCAGCGCCAGCATCAGCGCGGCGATGGCCACCATCTCGATCCGCATCCACGGCGGGAAGACGCCGGGCAGGGCGGCTTCGACGAGGTTCACCACCAGCAGGACGCAGCCGATGACGGTGATCGCGCGAAGTCCGCCGGCGCTCCCCCTGCGCGCCGACCTCGCCCGGAAGACCAGCAGGATCGAGAACGCGCCGACGATCAGCGCGTGGCCCCAGGCCTCGTCGGTCGCCAGTCGTGGCGCCGCCACCGACAGGACGACGAGCGCCGCCACCGACAGGACGACGAGCGCCGCCACCGTGCCGAGGGCGACCAGGACGTAGGCGAAGACCACGCGCCACACCGGGGCGAAGCCTGCCGGCGGGAGACTGTTGACCACGCGGTCAACAGTATTGACCACGCGGTCAACAGGCAAGGGTGGTCACCGCGTGGCGCTGTCCACCGGTTCGCCGCTCCTCGCCCCGAGCACCACGCCGGTCGCGGACGTCACGAGAACCCCGAGCGCGGCCGCGGCGGCGAGGGTGGTCAGGTCCGGGTGGACGAGCGGCTGGCCGCGCAGGGCCTGCCAGGTGAGCAGGGCGAGCACGCACGCGTAGCCGGCGGAGGCGACGAACACCAGGCGCAGGCGCACGGTCGGCGAGGCGAAGCGGCTCGTCGGGTACCGGCTCGCCAGCAGGACGAGCAGCAGGCTCAGCAGTGGAAGCGCCTGGAGGGCGTGGATGCCGACGAAGTGCGGGATGCGGAGGTCGCCGCCGGTGGTGGCCCAGCCGGTGACGGTCATCGACGGGCCGTCGTCGGGGGCGCCGACGGCATGCGCGCCGATGGCGGGGACGGGGCGGTCGGCGTTCAGGTCGGTGAGCTGGTCGGCGGTCGGCTGGGTCATCAGGAACGCCAGCAGCATGCCGACCAGCGACAGGCCGAGGCCGAAGCGGATGGCCCACGTCGTGGCGCGTTCTTCCTGGCGTTGCAGGGAGACGACGACCGACACGACGAAGGTGGCGCCCCAGAGGACCACGATCATCAGGCCCATGATCCCGAACAGGGCCACGTCGAACTCGGTCTCGGCGTTGAAGTGGCTGGCCTTGCCGCGGACCACCTGCGTGAGGACGGCGGCCATCTCGGCGATCGACACCACGACGACCACGGTGCCCGCCCACCAGCCGGTGCGGGGCGCGCGTCGGGTGAGCGTGAGCATCCAGGCGAGGGTGGCGCCGAAGAGGGCGAACGAGACGCCGAACTTGAACGGCTTGAGCCACGCGGGGCTGCCGGTGATCATCCGGTCGTCCACCAGGAGGCCGACCGCGGAGACCGCGACGACGGCGATCATGAAGGCCGACAACGCCAGCAACGGGCGGTGCCAACGGGGTCTGAGGGCTGAGGGGGGCATGGCGGTCATGGCGGACTCCAGTTCTGCGGGGGCACGCAGAACGTGTCACCGGCGCGGGTCGGAGTCACTGCGGCGGGCAGGTCGACCGGTGCTGCGGTCCGCCCTACCGCCGTTCGGTCGCCGCAGGTCGGGGTGTCCGCTCCCGGAATTGTCGGACCCTGCCTCTACGGTGCTCATCAGTCGGACCGAACCGGAGGAGCTGGACGTGCGCAGGTGGGAACTCGTGGCCGACGGCTCCGAGAAGTTCTGGGAGATCGGCCGGGACGGCGCGAGCGTGACCGTGCGCTACGGACGGCTGGGTTCGTTGGGGCAGACCAAGGTCAAGGACTTCGCGTCGGACGCGGTGGCGGTGGCGCATGTGGACAGGCTCGTGGCGGAGAAGGTGAAGAAGGGGTACGCGGAGGTCGGCGGACCGGCAGCGGCCGTCGAGCTGGCCCCCGCAGTGGCCGCCGGTGAGTCCACGGTGGACGCGGTGCCGCCCGCCGGGGATTCGGCCGTCGAACGGCCGGACGAGACGACGTTCGTGGTGCCCCCGTCGTGGCGCGGCGCCGTGCGGCCGGGCCGCGGGCAGGGTGCGCGCCGCCCGGTCAAGTCCACTCGGGACGTGGACAAGTACCTGAAGGCCAAGCTGGGGCGGCCGCCGAGGCGGTTGACGGCGGTGATGGGCCATCCGGACTCGGACCCGGAACTCGTGGCCGCGGCGCGGGCGTACCTGAACGGGTCGGAGACCCCGCTGGGGGCGGCGACCGTGGCGGCCGCCATGACCGACGAGGCCTCGCGCTTCTACGGCCGGGAAGATGTCGCCACCCTCGCGGACGCGTGGGTGGTGCGGCACGGGTTCGCGTTCGCCGCCGCGGCGACCGGGGACCTGGGGCGGATCGACATCTCGTGGTCGGGCGCCCGCGGCCGGGAAGCGGCGATGGTGGAGTGGCGCACGGTCGAACGCAGGCGTTGGCCGTATGCGAACCGCCAGGTCGTGGAACGGCTCCGCGTGCTGCTGATCGGGGCCTCCGAGGCCGACTACCTCGCCGCCGTGGAGGCGCTGTCCGGTCGCCGGGGCACCCTGCTGGCGCGGACGATCGCGGCTTTCCTGGCTCCGACCCGGCACGACTGGGCCGACGAGCTGTTCGCCGAGGTCATGGCCGAACCGAGGTTGATCGAGGAGCACCGGCTGTTCCTCACCTCCCTGCGGACGGTCGAGCAGGTGGCGGCGGTGGCCGCGCGGGACGGGTACCGGGGGTGGATCGTCGAGAAGGACGTCCTGCCCACGCTGGTCAACGCCGTCGGAGCGGGCATCGCGCCCGTCGTCGCCGGGTTGCTCGACGACGACCACGGCGACGACACGCGCAAACTCCTGGTCGAGGCCCTCGCGTGGCTCCCGACCGACGAGGCGTTCGGCCTGCTGCTCGACCGGCTGGACGACAGGTTCGTGCGGCCCGCCGTGCTCGGCGCGATCAAGCGGTACCCCGCGCGGGCGCTGCGCGGACTGGCGGCGATGACGGGGTCGGAGTCCGCGAAGGCGCTGCTGGTCGGCCACGTCAAGGCCGACCCCGCCCTGGTGGCCGAGGTGCTGCCGGAACTGGACGACGCGCGGCGCGCGGCGGTCGAGGAGGCCGCCTCCGAGGAGGGGCCGGTGCCCGACGTCCCGGCCGACCTGCTGCCTCCGTTGCTGGTCACTCCCCCGTGGACGGTCAAGCGCGCGGTGGTGAAGCCGGTCGTCGTGGAGGGGCTGGTGTCCCCGGTGTCGCGCGACATCCGGTGGGAGCCCGGCGAGCGCGAGGTGTGGGCGGAGGCGTTCGGCGACAACCACTGGCCCGAGCCCAAGGTCCTGGTCTGGCGGCTCGCGGTCGACCAGCTGTTCAAGGGCAAGATCCAGTGGTACCAGCAGCCCGCGCTGGTCATGAAGGCGCCGGTGGACCTGATCCGGCACCGCCTCGGCGAGTGGGAGCCGGAGGTGTGGTCGGCGATGGACTGGGCGCGGCCGGTGGTGGCCCGTTTCGGGATCGACGCGTTCCCGGTCGCGCTGAAGGTCGCGAAGGCGGATCCGTCGGCGGGCGCGGAGGTGCTGCTGCCGTTCGTGGACCGCGAGGTCGCGGAGCTGATGGCGGACTGGCTGGTGCGGCTCAAGTCGGTGTACCCGGTGGCGGTCGCGTGGTTCCTGCGGCACCCGGAGACCGCGGCTCGGGCGCTGCTGCCCGCGGCGCTCGGGAAGGCGGGCAAGGCGCGGCGGGACGCCGAGGCGGCGCTGGTGCTGATCGCGGGGCGCGGGCACGCCGACGTGCTGCGGAAGGTGGCCGCGGAGCACGGCGAGCGGGTGGTGGGCGCGGTCGAGGACCTGATCGCGACGGACCCGCTGGACCGGCTGCCCGCGAAGATGCCGGTGATCGGCGACTGGGCGGATCCGGTGCTGCTCCCCCGGATCCTGGTGCGCGACAGGCGGCACGCGCTGCCCGGTGCCGCCGCGGGGCACGTGCTGACGATGCTGGCGATGTCGAAGCCGGACGACGTGTACGCGGGTGTGGACGTGGTGCGGGAGCTGTGCGATCCGGGGTCGCTGGCGCGGTTCGCGTGGGCGGTGTTCGAGGCGTGGCGGGCCGACGGGACGCCGCCGAAGGACGGCTGGGTGCTGCCCGCGCAGGGGCTGCTCGGTGACGACGGGACCGTGCGGGCGCTGACGCCGGTGATCCGGGCGTGGCCCGGCGAGGGCGGGCACTCCAAGGCCGTGGTCGGGCTCGGGGTGCTGGCCGCGATCGGCAGCGACGTGGCGCTGCTGCACCTCAACACGATCGCGCAGAAGGCCCAGTTCAGCGGGTTGAAGTCGCGGGCGCGGCAGATGATCAACGCGGTCGCGGCGAAGCTCGGGCTGACCGGGGAACAACTGGCCGACCGGCTGGTGCCCGACTTCGGGCTGGACGACGCGGCGACGCTGGTGGTCGACTACGGGCCGCGCAAGTTCGTGGTGGGGTTCGACGAGCAGCTCAAGCCGTACGTGGTGGACGGCGACGGCAAACGGCGCAAGGACCTGCCGAAGCCGGGCGCCAAGGACGACCAGGAGCTGGCCCCGTCCGAGCACAAGCGGTTCGCGGCGTTGAAGAAGGACGTGCGGACGGTCGCGGCCGACCAGATCCGCCGGTTCGAGGCGGCGATGGTGGCGCGGCGGCGGTGGTCGGCCGAGGAGTTCCGGACGCTGTTCGCGGGGCATCCGCTGCTGTGGCACGTCGTGCGGCGGCTGGTGTGGATCACCCAGGACGGTGTGGGCTTCCGGTTGGCCGAGGACCGCACGTTGGCCGACGTGGACGACGACGCGGTCGTGCTGGCCGAGGACGCGGTGGTGGGGCTCGCGCACCCGCTGGACCTGGGCGACGCGCTCGACGCGTGGGCGGAGGTGTTCGCCGACTACGAGATCCTCCAGCCGTTCCCGCAACTGGGCAGGCCGGTGCACGCGTTCACCGACGCCGAGCGGGCGGCCAAGACGTTGACCCGGTTCGAGGGCGTGGAGGTGCCGGTGGGCAAACTGCTGGGGTTGACCAACAGGGGCTGGCGGCGCGGCGAGCCGCAGGACGCCGGGGTGGAGTGCTGGATCACCCGGCCGGTGCCGGGCGGGACGCTGGTGGTCAACCTCGATCCCGGCATCGCGGTCGGGGTGGTCACCATGTTCGAGGAGCAGCGCCTGACGAACGTGTGGCTCAACGACCGCGGCGGGGACTGGCGTCCTCGCGGGTCGCGGACGTTCGGTGAACTCGACCCGATCACCGCGTCCGAGGTGCTGGCCGACCTGTCCTCCCTGACGAGCTGAGGAATCCGTTGTCCGACGACAAGAAGGTCCAGCGGCCACCGGCCGAGGTGCGGTACGCCGACGAGCTGGCGCGGCTGCGGGAGTCCGACACGGCGCACCGGCCGCCGGGGTGGGCGTTGAGCCTGCAGGGGGCGCGGCGGTTCGTCGTCGGCGACCCGCGGGCGGGCATCACCCGCAAGTTCGTCGGCGACCCGTCGCTGATCGACCGGGCACTGGTGACGCTGGCGACGACGCGCGGGCTGATGCTGGTCGGTGAGCCGGGGACGGCGAAGTCGTTGCTGTCGGAGCTGATCGCGGCGGCGGTGTGCGGGGAGTCGACGCTGACGATCCAGGGTGGCGCGGCGACGACCGAGGACCAGATCAAGTACTCGTGGAACTACGCGCTGCTGGTCGCGGAAGGGCCGTCGCCGCGGTCGCTGGTGCCCGCGCCGATGCTGCGGGGCATGGCCGAGGGCAAGGTCGTGCGGTTCGAGGAGATCACCCGGTGCCCGCTGGAGGTGCAGGACAGCCTGCTGTCGCTGCTGTCCGAGCGGGTGGTGGCGATCCCGGAGCTGACCGGGCCGGACGGGATGGTGTTCGCGAACGACGGCTTCACGGTCATCGCGACGGCGAACACCCGCGACCGCGGCGTGAACGAGATGAGCGCGGCGCTCAAGCGGCGGTTCAACTTCGAGACCGTGTTCCCGATCGCCGACTTCGCCACCGAGCTGGACCTGGTGGAGCAGGAGGCGCGGGCGCTGCTGGAGCGGTCCGGGGTCGGGGTGCAGCCCCGGCGGGACGTGCTGGAGGTGCTGGTGACGACGTTCCGCGAGCTGCGCGACGGGGTGACGTCCTCGGGGCAGCCGATGGACCGGCTGACGACGGTGATGAGCACGGCGGAGGCGGTGTCGGTGGCGCACGCCGTCGGGCTGCGCGGGTGGTTCCTGCGCGGTGAGGCGGGCACCCCGGCGGACCTGGTGGAGTGCCTGGCGGGAACGGCGGCGAAGGACAACCCGGACGACCTGGCCCGGTTGCGGCGGTACCTGGAGCAGCAGGCGTCGCGGCGCAAGGGCGCGCATTGGCAGGCCCTGCACCAGGCTCGCCACCTGCTGCCCGGCTGATGGCGACGACGTTCATCGGGGTCCGGCACCACAGCCCGGCCTGCGCCGGGCTGGTGGCGTCGACCATCGAGGCGCTGCGGCCCGCGCACGTGCTGGTGGAGGGGCCGGTCGACATGAACGACCGGCTCGACGAGCTGCTGCTCGGGCACCGGCCGCCGATCGCGGTCTACACCTACTACCGCGACGCCGAGCGGTCGCACGCGTCGTGGACGCCGTTCTGCGACTACTCCCCCGAGTGGGTCGCGCTGGCCACCGGCCGGGCGTGCGGGGCGCGGGTGCGGTTCATCGACCTGCCCGCGTGGCACCCGGCGTTCCAGGGGCGCGGCAACCGGTACGCCGACGCCGAGGCGCGCTACACCGAGGTGACGGGCAGGCTCTGCCGGGAGTTCTCGGTCGACAACACCGACGTGCTCTGGGACCACCTGTTCGAGGTGGAGCCCGCCGACGGGCTCGCGGAGCGGCTGACGGCGTACTTCGACCTGGTGCGCGGCGAGGCGACGACCGAGCACGCGGACGTGGAGCGCGAGGCCTACATGGCGTCGTGGATCCGGGCCGCGCGGGCCGACGCGGGCGACCGGCCGGTGGTCGTGGTGACGGGCGGGTTCCACACGCCCGCGCTGCGGGTGCTGGCCGCCGACCCCGAGCCGGGATGGCCGGAGGTGCCGCGGCCGCCGGAGGAGTCGGTGGGCGCCAGCTACCTGGTGCCGTACTCGTTCCGGCGGCTGGACGCGTTCACCGGCTACCAGTCCGGGATGCCGTCGCCGGAGTACTACCGGCACCTGTGGAACGACGGGGTGCCGGGCGCGGCGGCGGCGCTGGTGGAGTCGGTGGTGGGTCGGCTGCGGCGGCGCGGGCAGCCGGTGTCGACGGCGGACCTGATCGCGGCCCGCACGCTGGCCCAGGGTTTGGCGCGGTTGCGCGGGCACGCCCACCCGTCGCGGACCGACGTGCTGGACGGGCTGGTCGGCGCGCTGGTGTCGGAGGACCTGTCGCAGCCGCCGCCGTGGACGGTGCGCGGCCCGCTGCGGCCGGGCGCCCACCCTGCGGTGGTGGAGATGGTGGCGGCGCTCAGCGGCGACCGGGTGGGGTCGCTGCACCCGGACACCCCGGCTCCCCCGCTGGTCGCGGCCGTTCAGGAGGAGCTGTTCGCGCTGGGGCTCGACGGCTCCGGCGAGGTCGGGGTCGACCTCACCGACGAGGTCGGACTGCGTCGCAGCCGGACGCTGCACCGGCTGCGGATCCTGGGGATCCCCGGCTTCGAACGGCTGTCCGGGCCGGACGGCGGGGGCGATCCGGTGTTCGCCGAGCGGTGGCGGCTCACCCCGTTCGACGGCAGGCTGCCCGCGCTCATCGAGGCGGCGGTGCACGGCGCGACCCCGGACGAGGCCGCCGGCGCGGCGCTGCACGACCGGGTCGAGGACGCGGGGGCCGACCGGCTCGCCGAGGTGCTGTTCGACGCGGCGCTGTGCGGCATCACCACGCTGTCCGACGACGTGGTGGCCGCGTTGACCGCACGGGTCGCGCAGGTGTCGGACGTGGCCGTGCTCGGGCGGGTGCTGGCGGTCGTGGTGGGGCTGTGGCGCTACGACGGGCTGTTCGGCACGGCGGGCAGCCCGGTGCTGGGCGCGGTGATCGGCGGTGCGGTGACGCGGGTGCTGTGGCTGGTCGAGGGGCTGCACGGCGGACCGGCGCCGGCCGATCCCCGCAGGCTGCTGGCGCTGGCCGCGACCCGCGACGCGGTGCTGCACGCCGAGTCGGTGCTGGAGCACGGGCGGGCCGAGGCGGTCGCCGTGCTGGGCAGGGTGGGCGCCGACGCGCAGGCGCCGCCGGACCTGCGCGGGGCGGCGTTCGGGTTCTGCTGGTCGCTGGGCGACGGCGGCGGCGTGGAACGGGCCGTGCGGGGCATGTCGGGGCCCAGGACGATCGGCGACTGGCTGGCCGGGTTGTTCGCGGTGGCCCGCGAGGAGGTGCTGTCCGCCGACGCCGTGATCACCCTGCTCGACGAGCTGGTGCACGCGCTGTCCGAAGAGGACTTCCTGGTCGCGCTTCCCGCGCTGCGCCAGGCCTTCGCGTTCTTCCCGCCGTCGGAGCGGGAGACGATCGCGAAACGGGTGGTGGTCGCGCGGGGTGCGGGCGGATCGGCCGGGGCGCTGCTGCGGATCGACGTGGATCCGCTGGTGGTCGCCGCCGGGATGGCGCTGGAGGCCAAGGTCGACGCGGTGCTCGCACGGGAGGGGCTGGCATGACCGGGCTGGAGCGGTGGCGGCTGATCCTCGGGGAACCCGCCTCGCCGCACTGCGGCGCGGCGGAGGGCGACTCGGCGGGCCGGGACGCGGCGCTGCAATGGCTCTACGGCCGCGAAGCGGACCTGGACAGGCGCGGCGTGCGGCGCGGCGGGCAGGGCGACTCGGTGCTGACGACGGTGACCTGGCTCGACGAGATCCACCGGCTGTTCCCCAAGGAGACGATCGAACGGCTCGAGCGCGACGCGGTGGAGCGCTATGACATCACCGAGATCGTCACCGACCCGGAGGTGCTGGCGCGCGTCGAGCCCAACGCGGCGCTGCTGCGGGCCGTGCTGCGCACCAAGCACCTGATGAACCCGGACGTGCTGGCGATGGCGCGGCGCATCGTGGCGGCGGTGGTCGCCGAGCTGGTGCGCAAGCTGGCCAAGGAGGTGCGGCAGGCGCTCAGCGGCACGCGGTCGCGGCGGCCGAGCAACTTCAAGCAGGCCCGCAACTTCGACTTCCGGCGCACGATCCGGGCGAACCTGGCGCACTACGACCCCGTCGAACGCCGGGTGAACATCGAGAAGCCGATGTTCTCCTCGCGCACGCGGCGGCACCTGGAGCGGTGGCAGCTGATCATGGTGGTGGACCAGTCCGGGTCGATGGCGGGCTCGGTGATCCACTCCGCGGTGACGGCCGCCTGCCTGTGGAGCCTGCCCGGCCTGAAGACGCACCTGGTCGCGTTCGACACGGCGGTGGTCGACCTGACCGCGGACGTGTCGGATCCGGTCGAGCTGCTGATGAAGGTCCAGCTCGGCGGTGGCACGAACATCGCGAAGGCGATGGAGTACGCCAGGGGCCTGGTCGAGAACCCGCGGCGGGCGATCGTCGTGCTGATCACCGACTTCTACGAGGGCGGCGACCCGGAGCGGCTGGTGCGCACCGTGCGCGAGCTCGTCGGCCAGGGCAGTCAGGTGTTGGGGCTGGCCGCGCTCGACGAGGACGCGAACCCGGTCTACGACAGGGATCTCGCCCAGCGGCTGGTGGACGTGGGCGCGCACGTGGGGGCGATGACGCCGGGCATGTTGGCCGAGTTCGTCGCGGAGAGGCTGGCCTGATGCGGGACGACCTGCGCGCGTTGACCCCGGACGCGCTGGCCGCGCTGGCCAACCGCGGGCTGGTGAAGCGCGCGACCAAGGACCTCGACGCGGGCGCCGGGCCGACCGTGGAGACCGACGGCACGACGGTGCGCGGCCGGTTCGCCGACGGGGTCGAGGTCGAGCTGCCCGCCGGTGTCCCGCTCTCGTCCGCGACCTGCTCGTGCGGCGCGAGCGGGGTGTGCCGCCACCGGATCGCGGTCGTGCTCGCCTACCAGCGCCGCGACGAGTCGGCGCCGGCGTTCACGGCGTGGTCGCCCGGTTCCATCGACGACACCGCGCTCGCCGCCCTGCTGGGCACCCGCGGTCTCGCGGCGGCCAAGCGGTCGCACGCCGTCGGGTACTCCGTGCGGTTGCGCAGACCCACGGCGGCGGATCCGGCGGCGACCGCCGAACTCCCGTCGTGCACGGTGCGGTTCCTCGTGCCCGGCGACCTCGGTTACGCGCACTCCGACGCGACGGCGGCGCGACGCGACGAGTTCGTGGCGCACGCGGTGTGGGCGTTCCGCGAGGCCGATGGTCTGGGGCTGGTCGACGACGTCGTGCGCTTCGACGTCGTCGGGAGCGCGCGCCCGGATCGGGCCGGACTCGCGGACGTGCTGGAGCTGGCCGACCGGGTGCTGCTCGACGGTGCCGCGCACGCCGATCCGGTGCTGGACTCACGACTGCGCCGGGCCGGGGCGGAGCTGGGCGGCCGCGGTCTGCACTGGCCGGCGGCGGCCGTGAACGATCTGGTGGACCAGCTGGTCGCCTACCGCGAGCGGTCCGCGCGCTACCACCCGGAGCGGTTCGCGGAGCTGGTCGCCGAGCTGCACGCGCGGCACCGGGCGACCGGGGCGCGGTCGCAGGTGCTGGGCGCGGACGTGCCCGCGGAGACCCCGCTGGACCGGGTGCGGGTGACGGCGCTGGGGTGCCGGGTGCGCGGCACGGTCGAGGACCGGACCGCGGAGGTGTTCTTCGCCTGCGGGCCGACCACGCTGGTGCTGCGGCACCGGTGGCCGCTCGCCGAGGACGAGTCGCCGACGGGCCACGACCTGGCGGCACGTCGGCTGGCGGGCACCACGCTGGGCGCGCTGGCCGCGTCGAACGTCGTGTCCGAGGCGGCGTCGCGCAACGCCAGCCGGGTGCTGCGGCTGGCGAAGGGGCGGGTGTCCAGGACGTCGATCACACCGGTCGGGCGGGCCTGGGAGACGTTGTCGGAGGCGGTGCTGGTGCGCGACCTCGCCGCCGAGTCCGCCGCGCTGGACCGGCTGCCGCCGCGGTTGGTGCGGGCGAGGGTGGAGGCCGAGCTGGTGCGGGTCGTGGAGGTCGCCGAGGTGCTCTCGGTGCGCTACTTCCCCGGCGCGCAGCGGTTGGACGCGGTGGTCGCCGACGGTTTCGGCGCGACGGCCATGATCTCGGCGACCTACCGCGGCGCCTGCCCCGGCGCGCTCGACGCGCTGGCCGAGGCGCTGGAATCCGTGCCGGTGCTGGTGAGCGGGTCGTTGCGGCGGGTCGGCGGCGTATTGGTCGTCGACCCGATCGCGGTGCTGACCGGCGACGGCCTGGTGGTGCCCGACCTGGCCCCGGTGCGGGGCGCGAGCCTCGTGCCGGGCGACCACGCCCCGGAGTCCGACCTGATCGGGGCGGCGGTGGACGCGGCGCTGGCGGCGTGCGCGGAGGCCGCGCACCGGGGGCTGCGCCACGTCACGCCGAGCCTGCGCACGCGGCTCGACGACGTCGCGGCGGAGCTGCGGCGGGTCGGGCTGCACGGCAACGCCGCCGCCGTGAGCGCGTTCGGCGAAGAACTCAGCGCGCGGACGTGGGTGGACGCGCAGGTGCGGTTGCTGACCACGGCGGAGTGCCGGTGACGGAACCGGAAATCTCGATCGGTTTCTCCGCATGTACCAGGCGTCCACCCGACGAGCCAGCACAGGAAGCACCACATCAGCCACGCACAGTGACAAACCCTGAATATCGGCGATTGATATAACTCTGCCATTTCGGTCGATTACCCACCGTTCCGAGTCGCGACCGTGCCGCCAACTGGCCTAAATTAACCTGAATGGTCGTATGCGATCGCACTTTTGCGGTTTAACGTCTGTCGCTGGGCGGCCTCGCCGGAACGACGGCGGAACGGGATACGCCCTACTCAAGATGCATTCGATCGCACGAGGAGCCGATTTCTCGATGAGCATTGAGCTGGCGTTGAAAGAGTCCATGACCATAGCCGGGGCCGTGGGCGTCGCGCTGGTCGACTACGACAGCGGAATGTCACTCGGCACGATGGGGGGCGGCGACTGGCTCGACCTGGAGGTCGCCGCGGCGGGCAACACGGAGGTCGTACGCGCGAAACTGCGGGTAATGGCGTCCTTGTCGTTGAACGACAGCATCGAGGACATCCTGATCACCCTGAACCACCAGTACCACCTCATTCGCCTGCTCACCCCCGCCAAGGGAACCCCGACGCTGTTCCTCTACCTAGTCCTCGACCGGGAACGCGCCAACCTCGCCCTGGCCAGGCTCTACCTCAAGCGCATCGAAGCCAACCTGACGGTATGAGCAGCGCACAATCCCACCAGGCAGGCAATCCACCGGTACTGCCGACGCGGAAACCGACGTCCACAAAGCCGAAATCGCTGCCACAGGGGCCCGTTGTGACTCAGCCGCCATTCGACCGGGAAGAGTTGGCGACGACCCTCCGCGCAATTCGCGACCAGATCGACAGGGTCACCGGACTGCTGGTGGCCACACGTGACGGGTTGGTCCTGTCCAGCGACACCGACGGCGTCGCCGTCGAGAGCGTTGCCGCCATGGCCGCCGCCACGGTCGGGTTGGCGGCCCAGTTCACCTCCCAGGCGAACATCGGCCAACCGCGCACCGCGGTGTTCGAAGGGGAGTCCGGTTACGTCTGCGTGTTCCCGGTCGAGTCCTCACTCCTGCTCGTCGTCTTCGGCGAGAAGGGCATCACCCACGGATTGTTCAACATCGCGGCCAGGCAGGCGTTGTCGATGATCCGGCACGTCGTGCTGAACCAGCGGGTGCAGACGGTGCGCGCCAACCGCCGCTCGTACTACAGCCAACCGGAGAGCTGATCCGCCTCAGCGCGTCCCGTGGTTGCGGTCGGAGGCGGCGCGGAGAGCAGCGCCGACGCCGCCTCCGACCACCTTCGGAACATCCGTGCCCGGCGAGGCCCGGTCAGTGCCCCTTGCGGGTGGAACTGTTGCGCACCCACACCCACAGGGCGAGGCCGACCAGGGACGCGACGACGACGATGTCGATCGTCCTGGCGGTGGACGCCGCGGCGGGCCCGCTCTTCTGGACCACGGTCGAGAGGTCGCCCGCCGGAGGCGCGGGCGTGTCGGTCTGGGCGAGCACCAGGGTCACGCCGGTGGTCAGCCGCAGGTGGTCGTCGGGGGTGCGGTCCGACGCGTTCGCGCTGCCCGCGACGACGAGCAGCAGGAAGGCGAGGGCCAGGAAGGTGGTGAGCAGTGTCGCGCGAACGACTCGGATGGCCACGGCGTTCGTCCTCCTCCGGTCACGAGCCCATGAGGGCCGACGCCTAGAGGAGTACGGATGGGGCGGCGGTTCGGATCATCGTGGAGCGGAGGAAGTCACTCGACGGCCAACTGCCTGGCCCGGTAGGTGACGGCGGCGCTGGTGGCGGACGCGGCGATGACGGCCGAGCCGACGACGATGCCGCTGATGGCGATCGGGCCGTCGACGAGGCTGTACCGCTTGAGGGTCTCGACGATCGACCAGACGCCGAGCACGGCGGCGATGACGCTCAGCCACGGCGCGTCCAACGGGGCCATGGCGCGCACGACGGACAGCAGCATCACGCCACCGGCGATCAGCACCACGGGCCAGAAGCCGACGAGGTTGTCGCTGATGACGGCGCGGTCGAGCACGAGCGGCGCGATGATCGACCAGACGCCAACCAGGAACGCGACGACGCTGGTGCGGCTCGCGACCGCGATCAGCCTCAGCACGACGTCCTCGTCGTGCCGCTGCACGGTGTCCTCCACCACGTCCTCCGGTCTCGATCGGCTTCCGCCCCAGCACTTCCACGCGCGTGCACGAGTGGTGGTGAGGAGGAATCACGAGCATGGACGACCGCGTGCCGCTTGTCGAGAGCGGATCATTGCCCGTCGTGGCGCCGACTGTGATCGCGGCGCGAGGCAGACCGAACGGTGCGTCGACCTCAGGCCGCGCGGTCCGGTGAGCCGAACAGGATGACGGCGCGGTAACCCTGGAGCACCGCGAACCGCGCCCGCCGCTCCTCCAGGCGGGCGATCAGGTAGTCCCACGCCGCGGCCACGTCGTCGACGGCCTTCATGTTGGCGGTCAGGTCTCCGGTGACCGGGGTGAAGAAGTCGTTCCAGTGCAGCGGGACGAAGAGCTTCGGGTCCACTGTGGACACTACTTCGCGGTGGAACTCCTCGCGGAACGCGGCGTCCTTGCCGAACGAGCCCGCGGTGCCGCAGAACAGCGCGTCGGCCCGGACGCCGTCCAGCCCGCCGGGCAGGAACCCCGCCGACGCCTTGACGAGCAGCGAGTGGCCGCCGTGCTCGACCAGGAAGTCGAACGAGCCGCCCTCCAGGTAGTCCCCGGCCTTCGCGGGCTGCGCGAGCGGGCCGGTGATGGGCGTGCCGTCGCCGCCGACCGTGCCGGGCGAGTGCTTCGAGGCGAGGACGGTGACGGTGAAGTCGCCGATCCTCAGCGGTTTCCCGGTCTCGTAGGGGGCGAGCCTCTCCTCGGGCACACCTCCGCCGCGGCCGACGTTGAGCGTCGACTCCGAGCCGTGGAGCACGGCGCCGGTCTTGCGGGTGAGGTACGCGGCGTCGAGCGAGTGGTCGTAGTGGGAGTGCGAGACGAAGACCGCCTTGACCCGGTCGGCGCCCACGGCGGCCAGCGTCCGGTCGACCTTGCCCTCGTCGGTCTTCAGGTCTCCGAACAGGGCGGTGGTGAGCGGGACGTCGGTGAGGAACGCGTCGAACAGCAACTGCGTGACGCCGTCGTCCACCAGCAGCGTCGTGGTGCCGAGGAAGGTGACCCGGACTTCGCCCGCACGCAGGTCGCGGTCGTCGTCGACGAGGTGCGCCGCGTAGCGCGACACGTCACCCGAGGGGGCCAGGTAGGTGAAGTACCCGGCCGTCGCGGCGCCCACGCCGACCAGGCCGACGGCGCCCGCGATGACCGTCCGCCTGCGGATGCGGCGGGGTTGCGGGGCTTCGGGGTCCGGGAGCGGCTCGGCGTCCGGTGTCTTCTTGCGGAAAAACGGCATGTCGGGACCCGTTCCACTCGGAGCGAGGGAGCAAAAGTGGCAGAAACTGACAAAATTAGTGAAGCAAAAGTGGCGGAAACTGTCAACTTGATGGCCTAGGCTTCGACCATGCCGCCGAATGCCGGACCACCGACCGGGCGCCGCGCGTCGAACGAGGCCCGCAAGAGGCTCGCCGCGCGCCGCGCCGCCGTCGAACTGTCCGAGGAGAAGGGGTTCGGCACGGTCCTGATGCCCGCCATCGCCGACCGCGCGGGCGTCTCCGAGCGCACGCTGTTCCGGATGTTCGGCACCAAGGCCGGGATCTTCTGGCACGACCCGTTCCTGGAGCGCGTGGCCTCCCGGCTCGACGAGGACACGGCCCGCGAGGACCCGTTGCGCGCCGTCCTCGACGCGGTCGAGGGCACGGCGCGGGCGATGGGCCGCGAGGAACGGGACCTCGAACGGCGGCGCAGGGCGTTGATCGTCACCGAGCCGGAACTGCTCGGGGCGGGAACGCAGTCGGTGATGGTGAGCGGGAAGAAGCTCACCGACCGCATCACGCCGCCCGACGCCGACGACGCCGAGCGGCTGCGGCTGATGTTGTTCGCCGCGTTCACCGCCGCCGCGCTCGGAGCCGTGCCGGTGGATCCGGACGAGCCGGAGGACCGGTGGGTGGAGGTGCTTTCAGCCGCGGTCCGGGTGGCGGCGTTCGGGCCGCTCAGCGAACGGGGATAGCCCCCGGCGCGGCAGGCGAATCCCGGAGGGCGCACCTGGAGGCGGCTGCTTCCGGGCAGGGTGACGGTCCACGACCGGCCGCCGGACGTGCCCCTCAGCCGAGCAGGCGGGCGAGTTCCACGCGGGAGCGGACCTCCAGCTTGGCGAAGATGTTGCGCAGGTGGTGCTCCACGGTGCGATGGCTGATGAACAGCTGCGCGGCGATCTCCCGGTTGGTCGCGCCCTCCGCCACCAGGCGGGCGATCTGGGACTGCTGCGGGGTCAGGTCGGTCGCGGGCGCGGGGTGGGTGGTGACGATGGTGTCGCCGGAGGCCCGGAGTTCGGCGCGGACGCGGTTGACGAAGTGCTCCGAGTCGTACTGCTGGAAGATCTTCAGCGCGTCGCGGAGGTGTTCGCGGGCCGCCCTCGGCTGACGGCTGCGGCGCAACCGGTGGCCGTAGAACAGCTCGGTCTTGGCCAGTTCCATCGCGGTGCCGCCCTCGCGGTGCAGGCGGATGGCCTCGCGGAAGTGCTCGTCGGCCTCCGGCGCGGCACCGAGGAGCAGGGCGTGCGAGCGGTGGGACAGCGCCAGCCGCGCCGGTGCGCCGGTGCTCACGGCCCAGCCCTCGAACTGGCGCAGCACCTTGGCGGCACTGGCGTGCTGGCCGCACGCCACCGCGGCCTCCACGAAGTGCGGCGCGGTCATCACCTTCACGCCGGGGTGCACGCGGCCGGTGCCGACGGCGAGCAGGCGCAGCCGGTTGAGCGCGTCCACGGGCCGGTCGTCGACGAGGTCGACGCAGGCGAACGCCCACGAGCCGAACGTGCTGGGCCGGCCGAGCCCCCTCCGCGCCACGTCGGCGGCGGCCAGGTGCAGGCGGTGCACGGCGGTGGCCTTGTTGCCCTGCAACGCGGCCATCAGCGCGAGGATCGTGAGGTGGTCGACGACGGTGTTGGGCTGCCCCATCGCGGTGGCCTCGCGCACGCCTTCCAACGAGCTGTCCAGCGCGATGGAGTGCTGATCCAGCAGCAGCGCCGCGACCGACCGGTAGACCAGCGCCCACGGGGCGAGCGAGACCATGCCCGAGTCGCGCGAGGAGGCGACGGCCTGGGTCGCCAGCTCGAGCGACCGGTCGGCGTTGCCCAGGACGTAGGCCGCCTGGCTGCCCCAGATCTTCGACCGCGGGTCGTGCAGCCCGTCGGCCAGCCGGACGGCCCGGCGCAACGCGGGCAGCGCGCGGTGGTGCTTGCCCGCGAAGGTGGCGGCCATTCCTTCCAACTGGTCGAAGATCAGCTGCTGCACGGGCGGGTCGTCGGGCCTGCGGAGCTGTTGGGCGTGCTCGGCGATGGCCGCGTACTCGGCCTGGTCGCCGCCGATGCTGCTGGCCTCCGCCGCGTACATCAGCGCGGTGACGGCGATGGTGCGGCGGGAGTCGAGCAGTCCGTCCGACGCCTTCCGCAGGGTGCGCACGGCCGTGCCCGGCACGGCGTCGCCCAGTTCGATGCCGCCGCGCACGAAGTCGGCGAGGCCGTGCAGCTCACGGGTGCGCGTGAGGGTGCGGGCCTGCCGCAGCACCTCGCGCGAGCGGCGCGGCCTGCCGCTCGACCAGTGGTCCGCGGCGGCGGCGATCAGGTGCGCGGCCTTGGCTGCGGGTTCGCGGGTCAGCGCCGCGGCTCGTTGGAACGCCTGCGAGGACGCCGCGTAGTCACCGGCCCGCCGCGCGACGGCCGCGGCCTCGCCGAGTTCGGCGCCGCACCCCTCGGACGGTTCGCGGGTCATCGCGGCGCGGTGCCAGAGCCAGCGCGACCGGTGCGCGTCCGGGTCCAGCACCTCGGCCAGCAGGGCGTGGGCCTCCCGGCGCTCGGCGATCGACGTCTCGGTGCGCAGGGTGGTCCGCGTCAGCACGGTGGGCAGCCGCACGTGTTCACCCTGCACGACGAGCAGTCCGGCGGCGCGGGCTTCCTCCAGCGCGTCCAGTTCCAGGCCCGCGCGCACGACCGCGTCCAGTTCCAGGTCGTCGTCGGCGACCGCGAGCTGCACCAGCCTGCGGGCGTCCGGCGAGAGCGCCACCAGGCGGGCGTGCAGCCGGGAGCGCAGGGTGCTGTCGGGCGGCAGCATGCCGGGTGTCATCGAACGGGCCAGCTCGACGAGCGCGAGCGGGTTGCCGCCCGCCAGGTCGAGCACCTCCTCGGCGTGGTCCTCCGAGACGCCCAACGGGCTGTGGGCGGCCAGGACGCGCATCGCCGCCGGGTCGTCCAACGGCCGCAGCACCGCCGTCCGCACACCTTCCAGGGGGTCGACACCGAGGGCGGGTTCACGGCCGAACAGCACCGACACCGGACGTTCGGACACCCTGCGCGCCACGAAGGCGAGCGCTTCCAGCGACTCGGCGTCCAGCAGTCCGGCGTCGTCGACGATGATCAGCAGCGGGCGTTCGCGGGCGACCTCGACCAGGAACCGGTGCAGTTCGGCGTGCAGCCCGAACGTGCGGCTCGGGGTGCCGGTCGCCAGCCCCGTCACGGTGGCGAGCGAGGTGGGCATGCGGTCGGCGAGCGGTTGCAGCAGCCGGTGCAGACCGGCGTGCGGCAGTCCGGTCTCGGTGGGCACGCCGTGCGCGGTGAGCACGCGCAGACCGATGGCCGACTCGTGGGCGAGCCGGAGCAGGGCTGTCTTGCCGGAACCTGGCCCACCCGCCACGACCAGCGCGGAACCACGACCGGTGCGAGCGCTTGCGAGCAGTTCCAGCACGGAGGCGCGCTCCTGGTCCCGTCCGTGCAACACGACCTCGGGAGCCATGTCCACAGTGTTGCGCGGAGGTTGCGAACTGGGGAAGGGGTTGAACCGGAATTTACCTATCAACGTTAGTTTTCGGCACCACGACTGGTGATTCCACCGATGCCACGGACCCCTGATCCGCACAGACTGCTGCGGACCACCGCCTTTCGTGGAAAGAAGACCTGAAGATGATCACTTCCCACGAGAAACTGCTGGAGGTCGACGGTGTGACCGTCCGGTTCGGTGGACTGGTCGCACTGCACGACGTCGGACTCAGCATCCGCCCGCGGACCGTCGTCGGCGTCATCGGGCCCAACGGCGCGGGCAAGACCACCTTGTTCAACGTCGTGTGCGGCTTCCTCCGCCCCGACGAGGGAGAGCTGCGCTGGAAGGGCCAGCCGCTGCGCAGGCACCGGCCCGACCAGCTCGCCGGGCTCGGCATCGCCCGCACGTTGCAGGGCCTCGGCCTGTTCGGGGGCCTCACCGTCCTGGAGAACGTGATGACCGGCGCGGGCAGGCTCGCCCGCACCAGCGCGCTCGCCTCGCTGCTGGGCACCGGCCGGGCCGCCCGCGACGAACGCGAGTTGCGCGCCCGCTCCGAGGACGCCCTCGCCGAACTCGACATCTCCCACGTCGCGGGCCTGCTGCCCGGCGCGCTCCCCTACGGCGTGCGCAAGCGCGTCGCCCTCGCCCGCGCGCTGGTCTCCGAGCCGGAACTGCTGCTGCTCGACGAGCCCGCGAGCGGCCTGTCGACCGCGGAGATGGACGAGCTGGCGAAGCGGATCACGTCGTTGAGCGAGACGACCGCCGTCGTGCTCGTGGAGCACCACATGGACCTGGTGATGCGGGTGTGCGACGAGGTGGTGGTCCTCGACTTCGGCGAGGTCATCGCGACCGGCCCACCCGACGAGGTGCGCGCCGACCAAGCCGTCGCCGACGCCTACCTCGGCACCGCACCCGAGGAGCAGCCCAGTGCTTGAGATCAAGGGGCTGACCGCGGCCTACGGACTGGTGCGCGCGCTGTCCGACGTGACGCTGACGGTCGAGGAGGGCAGCATCACCGCCATCCTCGGCGCCAACGGCGCGGGCAAGACGACGCTGCTGCGCACGATCAGCGGACTGGTCCGCGCGAGCGCGGGCACCATCACCGCGTTCGGCGAGGACATCACCGCGCTGCCCACCGACAGGATCGCCCGGCTCGGCGTCGCGCACGTCCCCGAGGGCGGCGGGGTGATCCCCGAACTGACGGTCGAGGAGAACCTCCGCCTCGGCGCGCTGTGGCGGACCGACCGGGCCGACCGCGCCGCGGCGATGGGCGAGGTGCTGGAACTGTTCCCGCCGCTCGCCCCGCGCCGCGCCAAAGCCGCGGGCACGTTGTCGGGCGGCGAGCGGCAGATGCTCGCGATCGGCCGCGGGCTGATGGGCCGCCCCCGGCTGCTGCTGCTCGACGAGCCGTCGCTCGGCCTCGCCCCGCTGGTCTCCGCGAAGATCATGGGGGTCCTGCGGTCGCTGCGCGCGGACACCGGGCTGACAGTGCTGCTGGTCGAGCAGAACGCCCGCAGCGCGCTGTCCATCTCCGACCGCGGTTTCGTCCTCGCGCTGGGGCGGGTGGTGGCTTCCGACTCGGCGGACGCGCTCCTCGCCGACGACCAGCTCCGCCACGCCTACCTCGGCTTCTGATCGGAAAGGCCCGGATGACCACGTTCGTGAACCTGACCCTGGGCGGATTGTCCAGCGGGGCGGTGTACGCCGCGCTGGGGCTGTCACTGGTGATCATCTACCGCGCTACCCGCGTGGTGAACTTCGCCCAGCCCGCCCTGGCCCTCATCTCCAGCTACCTCGCCTACTCCGTCACGAAGGGCACGGGCAGCTACTGGCTCGGCTTCGTCGTCGCCATCGTGGCGGGCACACTGCTCGGCGTCATCGTCGAGCGGCTGATCATCCGACCGCTGCGGCACGCGGGTGAACTCAGCGCCATCATCGCCACTCTCGGCCTGCTGCTCCTGCTCCAGGCCGTCGCCGGGATGATCTGGTCCAACGAGCCCCACGCGTTCTCCTACGCGTTCGACTTCCGCGGCCGGTTCTCCCCCAGCGACCTGTTCGCGGTGCTGGCCGTGATCGTCGCGGCGACCGGGGTGCTCCTGCTGTTCAAGTTCACCCCGCTCGGACTGCGGCTGCGCGCGACCGCGTTCAACCCCGAGGTGGCGAAGCTGCTCGGGGTGCGGGTCGGCGTCATGCTGACCGTCGGGTGGGGGCTCGCGGCCGGTGTCGGCTCGCTGGCCGGACTGCTCGCCACTCCCCCGTTCATCTTCCCCACCGTGCTGGACGAGGTGTTCGTGTACGCGCTCACCGCGGCGGTCCTCGGCGGGCTGGACAACCCGCTCGGCACGATCGTCGGCGGGCTGGTGCTGGGCATCGGGCTGTCGTACGTGTCCGGCCTGCTCGGGCCGGAACTGGTGCCGCTGGCCGCGTTGGCGATCCTGGTCGCCGTGCTCGCGGTGCGACCCAGCGGCCTGTTCGGCCGCGCGACGGCGAGGCGGGTGTGATGACGACCAGACTGCCCCCGCTCGTCCTGCACCTGCTGGCCGCGCTGGCCTGCCTCGTGCTGCTGGTGCTGCTGACCCTGGTGACGGATCCGTTCACGAACCTGCGGATCGCGACGGTGGGCTACTACCTGATCGCGGTCGCCGGACTGGCGCTGCTGACCGGGTTCAACGGCCAGGTGTCGTTGGGGCACGGCGCTTTCATGTTCATCGGCGCCTACACCGTGGCGCTGCTGGTGAAGCGCGTGCCCGCGTTCCCGATCTGGGTGGACCTGCTGCTGGCGGTGGTCGCGGGCGGCCTCGCCGGGCTGCTGGCGGGTGCCGCGGCCGCCCGGCTGCACGGGCCGTACCTGGCCGGTGCGACGCTGGCGCTCGCGGTGGGCCTTCCCGCTGTGGCGCAACGGTTCCCGGACCTGTTCGCGGGCAGCAACGGCCTGAGCTTCACGGTCAACAGCCAGCCCGCCGGGCTCGTGGGCGTGGTGCCCGCGACGCGCTGGCAGGCGTGGATCGTCTGGCTGGCCGTGCTGCTGGCGCTGGTGGTGCTGGTGAACCTGGCCCGCGGACGGCTGGGGCGCACGCTGCGGGCGGTGCGCGACGACGAGGTCGCGGCCTCGCTGGCGGGTGTCCACGTGGGACGGACGAAGATCCTGGCGTTCCTGATCAGCTCGGCGTGCGGCGGGCTCGCCGGTGGCCTGCAGGCGTTCCTGCTCGGCACGGCGGCACCCGGCTCGTTCACCCCCGCCCTGTCGCTGAGCCTGCTGGCGGCACTGGTGCTCGGCGGGCTGGGCAGCCTGTGGGGCGCGCTGTGGGGCGCCATCGCGCTCGTGTACTTCCAGGTGTGGACCGATGACTTCGCCGAGCTGCTGAGCCTGCGGAGCGACATCGCGGACAACCTCCCCCTCGCCCTGTACGGCGTGGTGCTGATCGTGATCGTCCTCGCCTTCCCGGCGGGGATCCAAGGCGGCGTGCGCAAGTTGTGGGTCCGGGTACGACGCCCTGCCCCGTCTCAACGAGGAGAAAAATGAGAAGCAGACGATCCGTCACGGCGATCGCGTTGACCTGTGCACTGGTGCTGGCCGCCTGCGGCGGCGCGGGTGAGACCCCGGCGGCGGGCAACGCCGATAAGGGCGAACCGGCGCCCGGCGTCACCGACACCTCGGTGCTCATCGGCACCCACCAGCCGCTGACCGGGCCGGCCGCTCCGGGCTACGGCAAGATCTCGGTCGGCGCGAAGGCCGTCTACAGCTACATCAACGACAACGGCGGCATCAACGGCCGTAAGATCGACTACAAGGTCGAGGACGACGGGTACAACCCGACCAAGACGGTCGAGGTCGTGAAGAAGCTCGTGCTCCAGGACAAGATCTTCGCGATGGTCGGAGGGCTGGGCACCCCGACGCACTCGAAGGTCGTGGAGTACCTCAACACCGAGGGCGTGCCGGACCTGCTGGTGTCCTCGGGCGCGCTGATGTGGGACGACGTCGCGAAGGCCCCGAAGACGTTCGGCTACCAGGTGGACTACACCCGCGAGGGCAAGATCCAGGGCCAGTACATCAAGGACAACTTCGCGGGCAAGAAGGTCGGCCTGCTGGTGCAGGGCGACGACGTCGGCACGGACACCCAGAAGGGCCTCGACCAGTTCGTCAAGGACCAGATCGTGTCCCGGCAGACCTACGACCCCGCCAACACCGACGTGACGCCGCAGCTGTCGGCGTTGCAGGCGGCGGGCGCGGAGATCGTGGTGTGCGAGTGCATCCCGGCGTTCACCGCGCTGACGATCCTCACCTCGCTGAAGATCGGCTTCAAGGCTCAGCTGGTCGTGAGCAGCATCGGCGCGGACCCGGCGACGTTGACCGGGCTGGTCGAGCAGTTCGCGAAGCAGGGCGGTTCGCAGGTGTCCGGCGCGGCGTTGCTGACCGGCATCATCGGCACCCGGTACCTGCCCAGCGTCCGATCGGGTGAAGACCCCTGGACGACGTTCTTCAAGCAGATCCACGACAAGTACATCCCCGACGAGGCGTTCACCGACACGCTGGTCTTCGGCATGGTGCAGGCCTACACGTTCGGCCAGGCGCTCAAGGCCGCGGGCAAGGACCTGACGCGGCAGAAGCTCGTCGACGCCATGTACTCGGGCGAGCTGAAGGGTCCGGGTCTGACGCCGTTCGCGTTCAGCAAGGACAGCCACGCGGGCTACACGGGCGCCCTGGTGTTCCAGATCGCGGCCGACGGCAGCGTGAAGACGTTGCAGGAGGCCAAGACCACCGACCGCGACAACGGGCCGGTGCAGGACGCCAAGTCGGACCGGCCCAAGCCGGAGGAAGTCAAGCTGGTCGGCTAGGACACGGGGCCCGTCTCCCGGATCCGCGTTCGCGGCGGCCGGGAGGTGGGCCCTAGTGGTTCCACCGATGCGGGGTCGTCGGTGGGGGGATCAGGATGATGCTCAACGGTAACCGGATGAACACGGAGTGTCAGCCGGTGGGCCGTGAAGATTCCCCTCCAGACGATTCGGGGTGTACAACGACGTGCAGCTTCGCAGCCTTTTCACGACGGTGACCCTGGTGGCGGCCCTCATGGGCAGCGCCATCGGGGCATCCCCTGCCATTGCCGCGGAAAATCCCTACGAGCGGGGCCCCGCACCGACGAACTCCAGCATCGAGGCGAGCCGCGGCTCGTTCGCGGTGTCGGAGACTTCCGTGTCCTCCTTGTCCGTCAGCGGTTTCGGCGGTGGGACGATCTACTACCCCACCAGCACCAGCGCGGGCACGTTCGGCGCGATCGCCATCTCGCCCGGCTACACCGCCTACCAGTCCTCGATCGCCTGGCTCGGCCCGCGCATCGCCTCGCAGGGCTTCGTGGTGTTCACCATCGACACGAACACCACGCTGGACCAGCCGGACAGCCGGGCCACGCAGTTGTTGGCGGCGCTGGACTACCTGACCCAGCGCAGCACCATCCGCACCCGGATCGACACCACGCGGCTCGGCGTCATGGGGCACTCGATGGGTGGTGGCGGCACCCTGCGCGCCGCGGCCAACCGACCCGCCCTCCAGGCGGCGATCCCGTTGACCGGGTGGCACACCGACAAGTCGTGGGGTGACGTCCGGGTGCCGACGCTGGTGGTCGGCGCGGACGGCGACACCATCGCCCCGGTGGCGACGCACTCCAAGCCGTTCTACAACACGCTCCCGTCCTCTTTGGACAGGGCGTACCTGGAACTGCGGGGCGCCACGCACCTCACCCCGAACAGCTCGAACACCACGATCGCGAAGTACAGCATCTCGTGGCTCAAGCGGTTCATCGACAACGACACCCGCTACGAGCAGTTCCTCTGCCCCACCCCCTCCTCCAGCCTGCTGATCGCGGAGTTCCGGGGCAACTGCCCCCACACCTCGTCCTGATCGGCGCACCGACGACCGGGGTCCCGCCGTACGCGCGAGCGGCGGGACCCCGGTCTTGGCGTGCGCGGAGGACGGGGCGCGTCGCGCGAGCGGCTCGACTCCAGGATGGCGATCGCCTCCGGGGTGAAGTCGGGGAAGACGATGACCCTCGGTTTGTCCAGGCAGGGCAGGATCTGCTTGACGATCCAGGTCGGCAGGCCGGAATCGAGCAGGCCGAAACTGCCGCGAACGCCCATCGTGCCGGGTGTCGCGCCGATCCTGTTCTTCGTGCTCGCGCACAACGTCCTCCACACCCGCATCGCGACCTTCCTGGGCGAGGCCGGCATGGGGACTCCGTCGACGCCGTGCTGCTGGTCTTCGGCGTCACGTCGATGTGGTGGTCGCCGCCAAGGCGCACGGATTCCCCGGCACGAGGCTCAGCGAACGCGTGTGACGACGGGGTCGGCCGGGGGGCGGGCGCGACCCGATTCCCCGGCCCTTCGGGCACAGCCCTCCTTGCGCCGTTCAGAGGTCTAGACCACACTGCCGTCAGTGCGGCCGCCGCCACGACCGGAGCGAGGGACCATGGGCAGATTCTCCTTGTTGGCACTGGGGACGGCTGTCGCCGTCACGGCGGGGCTGCTGGTCTCGACGGGATCGGCCGCCGCGGCCGGACCGGCGGCGACCTACCGCAAGGTCTCGGACTGGGGCACCGGGTTCTCCGGCGAGTACGCGGTCGTGAACGCGGGAACGACCACGCTGAACGGGTGGAAGGTCGAGTTCGACCTGCCTGCGGGTTCGGCCATCGGGAGCTTCTGGGACGCGGCGATGACGCGGACGGGCGACCACTTCACGTTCGTCGACAAGGGGTGGAACGGAACGCTGACCCCCGGCCAGACCGCGACGTTCGGTTTCAACGGCAGCCCCGGAGGCGCTGCCGCGGTCCCGACCAGTTGCAAGCTCAACGGGAAGGCCTGCGACGGCAGCACGCCGGACGACACGACCGCGCCCTCGATCCCGCAGACCGTCCGGTCCACGGCGAAGACGGCGAACACCGTGTCGCTGGCGTGGAACGCCTCCACCGACAACGTGGGCGTCACCGGCTACGAGGTGTTCCGCGACGGCATCCCGGCGGCGACCACCACCACGACGGGCGCGACCGTCGACGGGCTTTCCCCGGAGACCACGTACTCGTTCACGGTGAAGGCCAAGGACGCCGCGGGCAACCTGTCGGCGGCGAGCGCGGCGGTGTCGGTGAAGACCGACGCGGGCAGTCAGCCGCCCGCCGGCTGGCACCCGCCGTACCTGTCCGTGGGCACGGTCTACGAGCCCTTCGACGGCACCGACCGGTTCTTCGCCAAGGTCAAGCCGCGGTTCCCCGCGGGCAGGAACGTCGACTACGGGTACCTGTACCTCAACGGCGGCGCGCAGATCGGCGAGTGGCACTCGCGCACCGAACGGCTGGCGGGCAAGAGCAAGGCAAACGGGCTCACGCCGGTGTTCGTCGTGTACGCCATGGGTGGCAACAGCGACCAGCCCAGCGTGATGTGGTCGAACCTCCAGAGCACGTCGTACGTCAACCAGGTCTTCGGCGGGCTCAAGGACATCGCGCAGACCGCCACCAACATCATGGGATCGGGGAGGATCGGGTACGTGGTCGAGCCCGACACCCTGGGCTACCTGCTCCAGCAGTACGCCGGGAACTACGGCGACGACCCCGACCGGATGCCCGCGGCCACCAGTGGCGCCTACGACTCCGGCGCGCTCGTGCGGGGTGTGGACCCGGACTTCCCGAACACGCTCACCGGGTTCGTGAAAGCGGTGAACTACTCGCTCAAGAAGCACACGCCCCACGGTTTCCTCGGCTGGCAGCTCAACCTGTGGGCCGCCTCCGGCGCGCCGGGCAACGGGATCGTGCACTCCACCGAGGCGTTCGGGTTCGAGGCCGGCAAGCAGCGGATCGTCGACAACGCCCGCGCCAACGCCACCTTCGCCCTGAAGGCGGGTGTCGGCTACGCGGCCGACTTCACCTCCATCGACAAGTACGGGCTCGACGCCATGTGCGCCGAACCGGCCCAGGCCAACGATCCCGCCAAGGCCCTGTGGTTCTGGAACAACGACCTGTGGAACAACTACCTGCTGTTCGCGAAGACGTTGAAGCAGACGCTGTCGCTGCCCGTGGTGCTGTGGCAGGTGCCGGTCGGGCACATCAATGGCACCACGCGCCCCAGCCCGACCGATTACAACGGCTCCGGCGCGTACCCCGTGCTGCCCAACCAGTCGCAGCAGTGCGAGGACTCCGCGTCGACGTTCTTCTTCGGCGACACGTTCACCGCGACCGGCAACCGGCTGGAGTACTTCACCCGCAACGAGTGGCGCGACCCGAAGCTGACCGTCAGCGGCAGCACGGTGACCTGGGGCCCGCACTTCCAGGAGGCCGCCGACGCGGGCATCGTGTCCATCCTCATGGGCGCCGGTGTCGGCACCGCCACCCGCGGTGTGCCCCAGCCCGCCAACACCTCCGCGGTGCCGGTCGACGCGCCGACCGACGGGTACTACTGGATCACCCGCGTGCAGGAGTACTACGCGCGGCCGGTTCCGGTGGGCTGACCGCGTTCGGCGCAGGCACGGTGCGCTCGTGCCTGCGCCGCACGACGGTGTGAGCCGCCCGCCCGAAAAGGTGTGGGGAACCGGCGGTCGGTGCGGTCATCATGGCGGCATGCTGCTGCTGGTTCCGTCCGATCCGCTCCGCCCCAACCGCCCCGACGAGCACTTCGCCGCCGAGGCCGTCGCCGCACGGGCGGCCGGGGTCGCGGTGGGGTTGGTGGATCACGACCTGCTGGTCCGCGGGGAGGCGGGGCGGGCGGTGGTGAAGGTGCCCGCCGGTGGGGACGCGGTGTACCGGGGATGGATGGTGCGGGGTGAGCGGTACGCGGAATTCGTGGAGGCGTTGGGGCGGAAGGGTGTCTCGATGCGGACCAGTGCCGAGCAGTACCGGCGGGCGCACGAGTTGCCCGGCTGGTACGGGGGTCTGGCGGCGGTGACGCCGGAGTCGGTGTGGACGGCGGGGTTCGGGCGGGAGGGGTTCGACCGGGCGCGGGAGCGGTCGGGGGCCGGGCCGGTGGTGTTGCGGGACTACGTGAAGTCGATGAAGCACTACTGGCACGAGGCCGCGTTCATCCCGGAGGCGGGTGACGGCGAGGCCGCGTGGGCGGTGGCGCGGCGGTTCGTCGAGCTGCGCGGGGACGAGGCCGTGGGCGGGTTCGTGCTGCGGCGGTTCGAGCGGTTCACCTCCGCCGAGGTGCGCACGTGGTGGGTGGACGGGCGGTGCGCGTTGGTGGGGCCGCACCCGGACACGCCGGATGACGTGGTCGAGCCGGACCTGGGCGGGGTCGCGGACCTGGTGCGGGAGTCGGGGTTGCCCTTCGTGGCCGTGGATCTGGTGCGGCGCGACGACGGGCGGTGGCGGGTGGTCGAACTCGGGGACGGGCAGGTGAGCGACCGGCCGACCGGCGTGGGGGCGGAGGCGCTGATCGGGGTGCTGCTCAGCGCAGGGTGACGCTGCCGGGGGTGATCTCGCGGTGGCAGTGGTGGCAGGTGTGGTCGACCTTGAGCGGCAGGCCGCAGTCGTGGTCGAAGCTGGTGATCGGCGGGTCGTTGGCCCACTTGTCGCCCCACTCGGACAGGGCCAGGAGGACCGGCGCCAGCTCGGCGCCAGCCCCGGTGAGGTGGTACTCGAACCTCGGCGGGCGCTCGGAGTACCGGCGGCGTTCGACGACGCCCGCCTCCTCCAGGGTGCGCAGGCGGTCGGTGAGGATGTTGCGGGACGCGCCCGTGTGGCCCGCGATCTGCTCGAAGCGGTGGACGCCGTAGCTCATCTCTCGGACGGCCAGCAGGGTCCAGCGCTCGCCGAGGACGTGCAGCGAGCCCGCGATGGAGCACCGCCGCGGCGTGGTCGTCGTGTCCATGTGACCAGCATAGTCAGTTGCGATTTGCTACGCACCCCTGTTACGTTCAGGTCAGTAGCAAATCGCTACTGACGCGTCGACAAGGATCGCCTCATGGCCGCGAAGCAGTGGAAAGCCAGTGATGTACCCGATCTGACGGGTCGGAAGATCGTCGTCACCGGGGCGTCGAGCGGGCTCGGGTTGGTGACGGCCCGTGAGTTCGCCCGTGTCGGGGCGCACGTCGTGCTCGCGGTGCGGGACCGGGCCAAGGGCGAGCGGGCGGCCGAGGACATGACCGGGTCGGTCGAGGTGCGCGAACTGGACCTGGGCGACCTCTCGTCGGTGCGGGCGTTCGCCTCGGGGTGGAGCGGGGACCTGGACGTCCTGGTGAACAACGCCGGGGTCATGCGGGTGCCGGAAGGCCGGACGGTGGACGGGTTCGAGGTGCACATGGGCACCAACCACCTCGGGCCGTTCGCGCTGACGGCCCTGCTGCTGCCGCACATCACCGACCGGGTGGTCACGGTGTCGTCGTTCCTGCACGCCAAGGGGCGGATCGACCCCGCCGACCTGTACGCGGAACGCCTGCCGTACGACGGTTCGCAGGCCTACAACAACACCAAGCTGGCGAACCTGCTGTTCGCGCTGGAGTTGCAGCGGCGCCTTTCCGCGACCGGCAGCCCGGTGCGGTCCCTCGCCGCGCACCCCGGCCTGTCGAGCACGAACCTGCTCGGGCACATCGGCGGCTTCCAGAGCCTGATGCTGCCCCTGGTCGGCCAGAGCGCCGAACAGGGCGCCCTGCCGACGCTCTACGCCGCCACGCAGGACCTGCCGGGCGGCACGTACGTCGGTCCGGACGGGTTCCGCGGCCTGCGCGGCCACCCCGTCGTGCAGCAGCCCTCCCCCACGGCCCGCGACGCGGTGCTCGGCCGGGAGCTGTGGGAGCTCTCGGCCCAGCTCACGTCCGTGGAGCACTCCGCCGGGGACGTGCGGTGAGCTGACCCGCGGCGGGCGGGAGCGGTCGGATCGCGGGGCCGCGGTCAGACCACCGTCCAGCGCGGGTCGCGGCCGGTGTAACCGATGACGCGGTCCAGCTGCGGGGCGTCCGCCGGGACGGCGACGGGCGGACCGAAGGGGCCGCTGGGATCGCCGTTGGCCTGCGGGGTGACGAGGGCTTCGACGACGTCGAGGCTGGCCTGGTCGCAGGTGTAGGGCTGGTCGGTGGCTTGGGCGAGGTCCCAGGCGTGGACGACGAGTTCGTCCAGGGCGAAGCGGCCCATGATCGCGGCGTCGAGGTCGACGCCACCGGCCCTGGTGGTGCCGGTCCAGGCGTCCGGCTCGGCCCAGGACTCGGCGAGGGTGTCGAGCTTGGCGGGAACGGTGGTGCGCCAGGCCGGGGACAGGTCGGACGGGGCCGCGGGGGTGGCGCTGGTGGCCGGGCCGAAGTCCTTCCTGGCGGCGGCGGTGAACGCCGTGGCGAAACCGTCGATGTGGTTGACGAGGTCGGCGACGGAGAACTCGGCGCACGGGGTCCGGTTGGTGAGCTGGGCGTCGGTGACGCCTGCCAGCAGCTCCACCAGTCGTCGGGTGGCCGGGGTGAAGTCGATCACGGTCATGCGGGGGCTCCTTTGGATGGGTTCTACCGGGGTGGACCCCGGCGGGGCGCGGAACTCATCGGTCAGCCGACGTAGAGGGCGGCCAGCCTCGGCAGTCGCCTGGTCATCTCGGCCTCGTCGTCGAAGTCGAAACCCCAGTCCGGGTCGAGGTCCGGGTACCGGATGGTGGACGCGCCGCGCGGCAGCTGCTCGCCGGTGGCCTTGATGTGCGCGTTCCACGCGATGCCGAGCACGTCCTCGCCCTCCATCTCGTCGCCGTCCGGCGCGGCCGCGACGACGGCGGGGACGTCGGCGAGGGTGTCCGGGTCCTGGACCGCGCGCTCGAACACCTCGCGGCCCTGGGCGATCAGCCAGCCGCGGAAGTAGTCGAAGCCGTCGTCGGAGCAGCCGCCGTTGACCAGGTACGCGGCGGCCCATAGGGGGTTGCGGTACGACTGCGCCATCAGGTCCCAGAACACCTGCTGGGCGGCCACTATCTCGTCGGGGGGCCGGGCGGCGAGCAGTGCGCTCGCCGCGGCGGCGACGGCCTCGGCGTCGGTGGGGTCGGTCGCGCGGGCGCGGGCGGCGGCGATCAGGGCCCAGAAGGTGTCGATGTCCATGGGGTGAGGATGCCGGCGGGGTACGACAAAAACGGGAGCGGCGGACACGGGGGCACGCCGCTCCCGCTGCCAGCCCTTGCCACGGCCTCGAGTGCGCGATGCCCGCGCTGCTCGTCCAACCGGAGGGCGATACCCGTTCTGGTGAAGTTCGGCGGACAGCGATGCGGCTCGCGCCGATCCGCGTACTTTGGGGAAGCGCCTTGGGGAAGGCGCTTCTGATGAGGGGGATTCTCTTGTTGCGCAAAATCTTCGGGATCTTGTTCGTGGGGCTGGTGTTGTCGACGTCGTTCGCGACGCCGACCGCGGGGGCTCAACCGATTCCCCAGGGCTACGCGATCGCCAACCTGCGGACCGGCCTGTGCGCGCGGGAAGTGCCACCGGGTGACCTCGACGGCCCGGTCGACCAGGTCGTGTGCAACGCAAGTCGGGGGGAACCGGGTTACTACCACCAGCGGTGGAGTTTCATCCAGACCGGTGGCAGCGGTTTCCTGATCAGGAACATGGCGACCGGGCTCTGCCTCGACTTGCCGTACTACGGGTCGGTGCCCGCGGGTACGAAGGTCACCGGATTCACCTGTGCGACGACCAGCGACAACCAGACCTTCACGCGGGTCACGCGGGCGAACGGCTACTGGTTCGTCAACTGGCCCAGTCAGCTGTGCCTGGACGTCGACGGGTTCGGCACCGGTGGTGTGGGCGCGGAGCTGACGTTGTGGCCGTGCACCGACGATGACGACCACAATTGGACGACCTTCCCGCCGATCGGTGAACTCTGATCGGCGGTGGTGGTGGTGGGGCGGCCACCGGCCTTCCCGCCACCACTGCGGTCCCGGCTTCGCACAGCGCTACCCGGCGGGCTCCGCGATGCGGTAGCCCACGCCCGCGGTGGTGGTGATGACGGGCGGGGCGCCGAGTTTGCGGCGCAGGCGGCCGATCGTGACGGTCACGGTGTTGGTGAACGGGTCGGCGTGTTCGTCCCACACGCGTTCCAGCAGGTCTTCGGCGCTCAGGTGCGCGGGACTGGCTTGCAGCAGCGCTTCCAGGAGCGCGAACTCCTTGACCGAGAGGTCCAGGCGGGTGCCGTCGCGGGTGGCCGTGCGGGCGACCGGGTCCAGTTCCACACCGTCCGCGCGCAGGACGCGGCCGCGCGAGGACGGGCGGCGGCGGGCCAGGGAGCGGATGCGCAGCACCAGTTCGGGGAAGTGGAAGGGCTTGGCCAGGTAGTCGTCGGCGCCGAGGGTGAGGCCGCTGACCCGGTCCCCCGGCGAGCCCGCGGCGGTGAGCATCAGGACCATGGGGCGGTCGTCCCGGCCGGTGATCATCTGGCAGAGCGCGTCGCCGTGGATGCCGGGCAGGTCGCGGTCGAGCAGGACCACCTCGTAGGCGTTGACGTCGAGCTTGGCCGCGGCGGCGAGGCCGTCGTGGGCGATGTCCACGGCCATGCCCTGATCGCGCAGCCCCTCCGCCACGATGGCGGCGAGCGCCCGCGCGTCCTCCACCACCAGGACCCTCACGGCAGCACCAGGGTGACGCGCAGGCCGCCTTCGGGGCGGGCGTGCAGGTCGAGCCTGCCGCCGTGGGCACCCGCGATGGCGGCGACGATCGACAGGCCCAGCCCGGTGCCGGTGTCGAAGCCGGTGCGGTCGGCGGCGAGGCGCTGGAACGGCTGGGCGAGCCGGGCGACGTGGTCCGGATCGAGCACCGGCCCGCCCGTCTCGACCACCAGCCGCGGTTCGATCCCCGCCGTGACGCGGATCCAGCCGCCGTTCCCGTTGTGCACCACGGCGTTGTCGATCACGTTCTCCACCATGCGCGCCAGCAGCGCGGGGCTGCCGACCGTGCGCGCGGTGCCCGTGAACGCGGTGTCCAGCACGAGCCCCTTGGTCGCGATGGCGTCGGCGCGGATGGCCAGGGCGTCTGCGGCCAGGTCCGCGAGCGAGACCTCGACGCGGTCGGCGAGCACGCCGTGCTGGGCGCGGGCCAGGACGAGCAGGCCCTCCAGCAGTTCGTCCACGCGGTCGAGTTCGGTGCGCATCCGGTCGGCCAGCGCGACGGCCTGCGACGACGGTTCGGGTTTCGCCACGGCCACGTCCAGCGACGCGCGCATCGTCGCGAGCGGGGTGCGCAGCTCGTGCGAGGTGTTGGCGATGAACCGGCGCTGGGCCGCGAAGGACGTCTCCAGGCGTTCGAGCAGCCCGTCGATGGTGTCCGCCAGGTGCTTGACCTCGTCGTCGGGGCCGGGCGCGGCCAGCCGTTCGTGCAGGCTGTCCGCGGTGATCCGCCTGGTCGCCGCCGTGATCGTCCGCAACGGCCGCAGCACCCGGCCCGCGACGGCCTTGCCCATCACGACGGAGACGACGGCCATCACGAGGAGCGCGAGCGCGGCGGCCACCAGCAGTTGGCGCGACCGCGCCTCCTCCGCTCCCGCCAGCTGCTCGCGCAGGCCGGCGATGATCTCCCGCGACCCGGCCGGGTCGGGCTGTCCGGGGACGGCCTGGGTCGACTGGCCGCCCGCGAGCAGGAGCGTCAACGCCAGCAGCCCGATCCCGGACCCGAGGAACAGCGCGGCGTACAGAGCGGTGAAGCGCACCCGTGCCCGCAGTGCCGGGCGTCGCAGTTCGTCCATGCGCCCAGGATGCCGCGTCGGACCTAACAACGGGGTGACAACGCCGGTTCGGGCGGTGTTACGGCCGGGTCCGTAGGAATCAGGCCATGCTTACCACCCAGTGGACAGAGTTCCGCACCCGCGGCCGAATTGCCGCGGTCGTCGCCGCCTCGCTGATCACCGTCCTGTTGGGACTGCTGCTCGCGTTCACCGGCCGATCCACCTGCGGCGACGGGAACGTCGAAATCCCCTGTCCCACCGATCCCCGCGGCCCCGAAGGGCAGGCCGTCGGCGACAAGTTCACTTTCGCGCACCGGCCGTTGGGGCGCGAAGGGAGCATCACGGTCCGACTGGCCTCGATGACCGGGATCATCACCTACCCGCCGCCCAACCACGACGAGATCGTGCCTGGCCTGGTGCCGTGGGCGAAGGCGGGTGTGATCGTCAAGGACGGCACCGCGCCCGGCTCGCCGTACGCGGCACTGGTGATGACCGGCAGTCACGGCGTGCGGATGCAGCACGACTACGACCACGACACCGCAGGCAGCGCGAACGACCCGTCGACCCCGCGCTGGCTGCGTCTGACGCGCTCCGGCGACGTCGTCACCGGCGAGGAGTCGGCCGACGGCGAGCGGTGGACGGCGGTCGGCACCGCCGAACTGCCCGGCCTGCCCGACACCGTCCAGGTAGGACTTCTCGCGGCTTCGCCGGGCGACCTGACGCTCGTGCCGACCGCGCTCGGGGCGAGTTCCGCGCAGGAGCGCTTCACCCAGACCACGGGCGTGTTCGACCACGTCACCGTGGTCGGATCCCCCACCACCGGCTGGACCGACACCCGTGTCGGCGAATCGGGCGCCGCCGAATGGGAGAAGAACCACCACGCGCCGGAGGTGGTCGAGTCCGACGGCACCGTCACCGTCGCCGGGTCGGGCGACATCGCGCCGGGCTCCACCACGGGCGCCCGGTCGGTCGAGGGAACGCTGGCAGGTCTGGCCTTCGGGCTGCTGGTGCTGATCGTGGTGGCCGCTCGATTCACCACCAGGCAGGACCGGAAGGCGCTACTGGGACGCGCGGCCGTGGTCGGCGCGGCGGCGTTCGCCGCCGGACTTGTCGCCGCCGCGGTCGTGATCCCCTCCGGTTCGGCCATCGTGCGCGCCAACGGCGGTGCCGTCCTCCCGACCCCGTTCCCGGTGGAACTGCGGGTCGTCGTCGGCGTGGGCGTGCTCGCCGCGGCCACCGCCGTCCTCGCGCTCGCCGCCGCCGCGCTGCTGCGGAACCGGTGGGCGGCGGTCCTCGCGGTGGGTGTGGCCGTCGTCGTCACCTACGCGCTGGCAGTGCTGTCGCTGCTGCCCGACGAGGTGTCCCGCTGGCTGTTGCGGGTCACCCCGGCGGCGGGGTTCGCGGTCCAGCAGACCGTGCAGGAGTTCCCGCAGGTGCTGGGCCAGTACACGCCGTCGACCGGCTACTACCCTCTGCCGTGGTGGGCGGGGCTGCTCGTGTTGTGCGGCTACGCCACGACCGCACTCGGCCTCGCGGTTCGGCGATTGCCGCGCTAGCGGCGAGGCGGGCAGTGCCGAGGCGGAGAGGACGGTGTGCGGACCTCATCGGCAGCCCCTTCGGCACTGCACCGCAGAACACGACTAGAACGTTATAGCAGCGGCATCCACCTTCGATAGCGGCTGGAAGAAGTCGTGCTGGTCCGGGCGACGCAGCTGGAGGCTCACGCGGTTCACGACCCCGAGCGGTAGATTGGCCGGAAGGCGGGATCGTGCGGTCGAGGCTCCGAAGGGCGCCCATCGGTGGTGTGGCTGTCACGCGACGTGGAGCGAGACGAGTGAGGCGGTCCTCAGGGTGAGTCGGAGTGACGTGGCGGGCAAAGAGCGCAAAGCGACCATCAAGGACGTCGCCGCTCGGGCCGGGGTGTCGCCGTCTGCGGTGACGATCGCGTTGCACGACAAGCCCGGTGTCTCCAGCTCCACGCGCGAGCGCATCCTCAAGGCCGCACGGGACCTGGGGTGGACGCCGAACCTGGCCGCCGCCTCCCTGGCGGGCAGCAAAGTGCACACGGTGGGACTGGTCATCGCCCGCCCGGCCCGCATGCTGGGGCTGGAGCCCTTCTACATGGAGTTCATCTCCGGGATCGAGAGCGTGCTGGGGCGCCGGTCGTGTTCGTTGCTGCTGCGCTTGGCGGAGAGCGGGGAGGAGATCGAGGTCCACCGCGAATGGTGGCAGGGCGGCCGGGTCAACGGCAGCATCCTGGTCGACCTGCTCGTGGACGATCCTCGTCTCCCGGCCTTGGCTGCGATCGGACTGCCCGCCGTCGTGGTCGGGCACCCGAGCCTGGCCGGACCGTTCACCTCGGTGTGGACCGACGACGCCGCCGCGATCACCGAGGCCGTTCGCTACCTCGCGGCATTGGGACACCGCCGCATCGCGCGGGTCAGCGGGCCGCCCGAGTTGGGTCACAGCGCGATCCGCACCGCGGCTTTCGCCGCGGTGACGGCGGAACTGGGGCTGCAGGAGCACACGGCGGTGGCCGATTTCTCCGCCGATCAAGGCAGCCGGGCATGTCGGAACCTGTTGCTCGCCCCGGACAGGCCCACGGCGATCGTGTTCGACAACGACCTCATGGCGGTGGCGGCCCTCGGCGTCGCCGCGGAGTTCGGCTTGTCGGTGCCCGGTGACCTGTCGCTGCTGGCGTGGGACGACTCGCAGCTGTGCCAACTCACCCGGCCGACGTTGACCGCGATGCAGCACGACGTGTTCTCCTTCGGCGCGCAGGCGGCCGAAACGTTGTTCGACGTCATGGGTGGCGTGGAGCCCCCGGTGTACCGGGCCCACGTTCCCAGCCTGATCCCTCGTGCGTCCACGGCGCCACCACGCTGAAGGCGGACCACCGCAGCACAACTAGTTCGTTTTAGTTCAGACTGGCCTGTGAGTCTTGACACGTCGGGCGTGTCGCCATATGTTCCGAAGGCCAGGATCTTGACCAGGTTTTTTCGTAGGCGCGCGTATCGACGTGACCACAAGTGCGTAGATGTAGCGCTCAAGTCGAAACTCGCGTCAAGCCTGTCCGCTGCCTTGTGCGCCCACCCCGGTTCGACGTCGCGGCCGACGTCGAACGCGGCAGGGTCGGCCCACGCACGCCCGAGTGAAAGGTCGCAACCATGTCCTTGCGCGCCCGAGCGCGTTCCGCTGCAGCCATCGCAGCGGCCGCGCTGCTGCTCAGCGCCACCGCCGTCATCGGCCAAGGGGCCGCCTTGGCGTCTCCACCGGCTCCCGCCGGTGCGACCCGCACCGACGTGATCGACTACTTCTCGAACCTCACCGGCCGCAACTGGCTGTCGGGGCAGCAGGACGGTCCCAACAGCAACCCTTCCCAGTGGTACCGCAAGGTCCACGACATCACCGGCCTCTACCCCGGCGTGTGGGGAGGCGACTTCGGCTTCGGCCAGAACGACATCGACAACCGGCAAACCGTGATCAACCAGGCCAAAGCCGCGTGGGCGGCCGGATCGATCCCGGCGCTGACGTGGCACGCCTGCGCCACGTTCGTCGCCACCTGCCAGTTCGAGGGGGGCAGCTGGCCGGTCAAGGGCAGCTGGCTCAACGACTCCCAGTGGAACGAACTGGTCACCGACGGCACGGCGCTGAACAACGCCTGGAAAACCCGGATGAACCAGACCGTCCAGTACTTCCAGCAGCTCAAGGACGCGGGAATCCCCGTGCTGTTCCGACCGCAGCACGAGATGAACGAGGGCTGGGCCTGGTGGGGCGGCCGACCCGGCGCCAACGGCAGCCGCAAGCTCTTCCAGATCACGCACGACTACCTGGTGGGCAAAGGGCTCGACAACATCGTGTGGGTGTGGAACGTCAAGGACGTCGCGGGCGGGGCGTCACGGGCCTCCGAGTACTACCCCGGTGACCAGTACGTCGACCTGGTGACGCTGGACGTGTGGGTGCAGTACTTCCCGAGCACGGAGTGGTACAACGCGATCCAGACGATCGCCCACGGCAAACCGATCGCGCTGGCCGAGGTCGGCCGCACCCCGACACCGGCGCAGATGGCCTCGCAGCCGAAGTGGACCTACTTCAGCGTCTGGATGGACTGGTTGCTCAAGCCCGAGTACAACACCAACGAGGGAATCAAGGCCACCTACTACGACGGCCGAGTCCTCAACCAGGGTGAGATCAGCATTCCCTCCGGAGGCGGCGGCACGCCGACGCGCACCGGCCCCATCACCGGCGTCGGCGGCAAGTGCGTCGATGTGGCGGGTTCTTCCTCCGTCAACGGCACCGCGGTCCAGCTGTGGGACTGCAACGGCGGCACGGCCCAACGCTGGACGGTCGGCACGGACGGCACGATCGGCGCCCTGGGCAAATGCCTGGACGTCACCGGCCAGGGCACCGCGAACGGCACACTCCTACAACTGTGGGACTGCAACGGGTCCAGCGCCCAGCAGTGGCAGTCGCAAGGCGGAGGACTGCGCAACCCGCAGTCGGGCCGCTACCTCGACGTCCCGTCGGGGAACACCGCCAACGGCACTCGCCTGCAGATCTGGGACGCCAACACCAATGCGTGGCAGAAGTGGGCCCTTCCTGCCTGAGCGGTAGGGCCAGGACTGTCGAGGCGTGCGCGAGTGGGCTGCCCGGCCCGCTCACGCACGACATCCATGCCGCCAGTCGGCAGGTGGAGCTTGCCCACCGTGGGTTGGGGCGCTACCAGCCGTTGAGCTGAATCAACTACTAAAACGTTCTATGGACACGAGTCCATGTTGCGTCTATGTTAAGCGTTCAGCGATGAATAAGTGCAGTTCAGAGTAGTTCTACTGCTCTTATCGCTGTCACATGTAATGTTCAAGTTAGGGGCATGAAGTGCGCAGAACTCTCGCGGCGGCGGCAGGACTCGTCCTCGTAGCCGGTCTCACCGCGTGCGGCGGCGGTGGTGGTGAGCAGGAGGATTCGGAGGTGGTGGCGGTGCCGCCCGATCCCGCGAAGGTCACCGGGACGATCACGGTGCTGACCAACCGGACCGACCAGGTGCAGGACGGCACGACCCAGGAGTACGCGACGGAGTTCGCCAAGGTCTACCCCGGTGTGAAGGTCGAGTTCCAGGGCCTGACCGATTACGAGGGGGAGGTGCGGATCCGCCTCAACAGCGAGGACTACGGCGATGTCCTGTCCATCCCGAACTCCGTGCCCACCAACCAGTACCCGCGGTTCTTCGCCCCCTTGGGCACGTCCGACGAGCTGTCGCGCAAGTACGACTTCACCGAACGCGCGACCTTGGACTCCAAGGTCTACGGCATCGCCAACATAGGCACCGCCAACGGTTTCGTCTACAACAAGGCGGTCTGGGAACGCGGTGGCGTCACCGAATGGCCCACGACGCCCGCGGAGTTCCTCAACGCCCTGAAGGCCATCAAGGACAAGACCGGGGCGACGCCGTACTACACCAACTACAAGGACGGCTGGCCGATGACGAACTGGGGCAACGGCCTGGGCTCACCCAGCTGCGACCCGGCCGCCAACGACAAGCTCTCCGAGATCGACGACCCGTGGGGACCGGGCCGTGACCTCACCGTCGTGGACACCCTCTTGCACGACATCGTCCACGATGGACTGTCCGAAGCGGACCCGAGCACCACCAACTGGGAGAACTCCAAGAACCTCATCGCCACCGGCGAGGTCGCCACCATGTGGCTGGGTTCCTGGGCGGTGGTGCAGATGCGTGACGCTGCCGAGAAGGCCGGTCTCAACCCCGAGGACATCGGGTTCATGCCGTTCCCGGCCCAGTCGGGCGGGAAGTTCTGCACGGTGGTCCGACCCGACTACCAGTACGCGATCAACAAGCACAGCAAGTCCAAGGAAGCCGCCCGCGCCTGGATCGAGTGGTTCATCGAGAAGTCCGGCGACGCCCGGCAAGCGCTGTCGATCTCCTCGGTTAAGGGCGCGCCGCTGCCGGACAGCCTGAAGCCCTTCGAAGCCGCGGACGTGACGTTCGTCCGCCTCGGCCTCGGGAAGAGCGCCCTCGTCGACGACGTCGACAAGGCGTCGGAGATCGGGCTGGGCAGCAAGGACTACCCGCAGCGCATCGTCGACGTCGCCCGCGGCGCCGCGGACGGTGACCTCGCCGGTGTGTTCGCCGACCTCAACCGCCGATGGGCCGAGGCCCGCGCCTCGGTCGGCTGAGGCGTCCCCCAGACCCTGCTCGCGTGACCAGGCCGCTGGTCACGCGATCAGGCCACCACCGCCCCGACGAGGTGACGGACAGGGCCTGACCCGAAAGCCCATCCGCGCGGCGGTCCAGCCCGACCGCGGGTGGTCTCGCAGCACGGACACGATCACGGAGGAACGACCGGATGTCCGCACCACCGCTCGCGCAGGCCCGCCGCTCACGCGCTCCATCGCCTGGTTCACCCGCCAGGTCGCGACGCGGACCCGACGACATCCGCGTCGCGGCAGGCGGACGCGGCTGGACGCCCTGGGCGTTCTTGCTCGTCCCGCTGGCGTTCCTGGCGGCGTTCACGTACCTGCCGGTCGCGGCGATGCTGTTCTACAGCTTCACCGACTGGGACGGCTTCAGCCGAACCCAGGACTTCGTCGGCGCCGACAACTACGTCGAACTGCTCACCAGACCGCAGCTGTTCCGGGTGTTCGCGGTCAGCCTGTTCTACCTCGCGGGCGCGTTCGTCCAACTGGTCCTGGCGCTGTACTTCGCCACCGTGCTGAGCTTCGGAACCCGACTGGGCAACGTCTTCAAGGGTTTCCTGTTCTTCCCCTACCTGATCAACGGTGTGGCCATCGGTTTCGTCTTCCTCTACTTCTTCCAGCCGGGAGGGACCCTGGACACCGTGCTGGGCGCGCTCGGCGTCGGACCGCGGCTGTGGCTGGGCGATCCGGACCTGGTCAACACCTCGTTGGCGGGGGTGTCGGTGTGGCGCTTCACCGGACTGACGTTCGTGCTGTTCCTCGGAGCGATCCAATCCATCCCTCCCCACCTGTACGAAGCGGCGGAACTGGACGGCGCGAGCCGGTGGCAGCAGTTCCGCCACATCATCGTGCCCGGCATCAAGCCGATCATCGGTCTCAGCGCGATCCTGGCGGTGTCCGGCTCGCTGTCGGTGTTCGAGATCCCGTTCATCATGACCGGCGGCTCCAACAACAGCGAGACCTTCGTCATCCAGACGATCAAACTCGCCTTCACCTTCGACAAGGTGGGGCTCGCGTCGGCCGCGGCCGTGGTGCTGCTGGCACTGGTCCTGCTGGTGACCTGGCTCCAGCGGATCCTGGTCCCGCAGGAGAGGGTGGAACAGTCGTGACGACCACCTCCGCCGGTCGACGGCGGTCATCACCACGCGCGATCCTCGCCGCGCTGCTCAAGTACCTGTCGTTGACGTTGGCCGTCGTGGCGGTCGTGCTGCCGTTGGCGGCGGTGCTGCTCACCTCGTTGCGCACCAGCGAGGAGGCGACGGCCACGCGCAACCCGCTCGCGGCACCGGACGACTGGTTCAACCTGGACAACTTCGCGATCGCGTTCACCGATGGACAGATGGCGCGTGCCCTGTGGAACACGGCGTTCATCCTGGTGTTCTCCCTGCTGGGGACGGTCATGATCGGCTCGATGGCCGCCTACGCCGTGGACCGCTTCCGGTTCCGGATGAAGAAGGCCGTGTTGGCGCTGTTCCTGATCGCGGCCCTGGTGCCCAGCGTGACCACACAGGTGGCCACCTACCAGGTCGTGGACGGATTGGGCGTCATGGGCACGCGCTGGGCGCCGATCCTGCTCTACGCGGGCACCGACATCGTCTCGGTCTACATCTTCCTGCAGTTCATGCGTTCCATCCCGGTGGCGCTGGACGAGGCCGCCCGCATCGACGGCGCCAACGCGCTGACGATCTACTGGCGAGTGATCCTGCCGCTGCTCCGTCCGGCGATCGCCACCGTCGTCATCGTGAAGGGCGTGGCCGTCTACAACGACTTCTACATCCCGTTCCTCTACATGCCCTCGGCGGACCTGGGCACCATCTCCACAGCGCTGTTCCGCTTCAAAGGCCCCTACGGCGCCCACTGGGAAGTGATCTCGGCGGGCACCGTGCTGGTCATCGCACCCAGCCTGATCGTCTTCCTGGCGTTGCAGCGCTTCATCTACAGCGGCTTCACCTCTGGAGCCGTCAAGTAGTCCCCCGCCGCCGCCCTGTCCGGCGGGAGGACTTGCACACCCTGCACGGCAAGTCCGAAAAGGAGGATCAAGTGCACCACACCACCACCGCGCACACCAGGCGCGCGGCACAACGGTTCGGAGCGGCGCTCGTCGCCACCCTGACCACGCTGGGAATCCTGACAGCGGTGTCACCGCAGGCGCAGGCGTTCCCGGCGTCCTCGCGCCAGAACGTCATCAACTACCTCAACTCGATCGCCGGGCGCAACATCGTCTCCGGCCAGCACAACAAGGAACCCGCGAGCAACCCCGGCCAGTACACCCAGCAGGTCAAGGACGTCACCGGTCAGTACCCCGGCCTGTGGGGCGGCGACCTGATGTTCAACCCCCAGGACGTCGCCAACCGGCAGCGCGTCGTCGACCAGGCCAAGACCGAATGGGCGAACGGGTCGCTGGTCGCGTTGACCTGGCACGTTTGCACCCCGACCGGCGGCAGCACGTGCGCCTTCGACGGCGGCGTGAAGACGAGCATCTCCAACGACCAGTTCAACCAGGTCGTCACCGACGGCACCGCGCTCAACACCGCCTGGAAGAACCGCCTGCGCGAGGCCGTGCCCTACCTCCAGCAGCTCAAGGCCGCCGGTGTCCCGGTGCTCTTCCGCCCGCTGCACGAGATGAACGAGTCCTGGAACTGGTGGGGCAACCGCCCCGGCCCCAACGGGGGCGCACGCCTCTACCAGATCACCCACGACTTCATGGTCAGCCAGGGCCTGGACAACCTGATCTGGGTGTGGAACGTCCAGGACAACCCCAACGCCAACTGGGCCTCCTACTACCCCGGTTCGCAGTACGTGGACGTCGTGTCCCTGGACGTCTGGTACAAGGGCTACCCGAGTTCGGGTGACTACCAGCAGATCCAGAACATCGCCGCGGGCAAGCCCATCGCCCTCGCCGAGACCGGAAAGGTGCCCAACGCCTCGCTGCTGGACAGCCAGACCCGCTGGGCATACTTCATGGTCTGGTCCGAACAGTTGCGCGGCAGCAACACCAACGCCGAGATCCAGGCGGGCTACTTCCACCCGAGGACCCTCAACCAGAAGGAATTCACTGTTCCCGGCGTGTGACAGCGCTGTCCTGGCGGGCCCGCCCATCCCGCGGATCGGCCAGGACGGCCGCTTTCGCCCACTCCCGCGCAACCTCGGTGACGATCGGCCTGCGGATCTGGCTCCTGAGGGGCATCGATCCACAAAGGACATCGCAGGCCCCGGCTTTCCAGCACCCCTGGTCGAGGTCCGACAGGTCCAGGACGAAGCGGTAGCGGACGTCGCCGCGGGCGAGGCGGTCGAGGGCTTCCTGGACTTGGGAAGACGGGAGCACTTCGACGTCCGCGGTGATGTCGTGCGGGGCGGAGATGGTGTCGAAGCGGCCGCGGGCCCGGCCCGTCCGCTTGGTGTCGGTGGTGACGAGGAGGTCGACGGCGCCGAGTTTTCGGGCGTCCGCAGCCTTTTCCGGGGTGCGGCTGAGCACGCCGCCCTCGGCGCCGAGGGCGGCGGCGAACTTCACGGCGAGATGGCCCAAGCCGCCGAGGCCGGCTACGGCGACGCGGCTGTTCGGTCCGATGCCGGCCGCGCGCAGGGGTTCCCACACGGTGATCCCGGCGCACAGGAGCGGGGCTGCGGCGGCCGGGTCCAAACCGACGGGCAAGGGTAGGCGAACTTCTCGCGCAGCACGTACTCGCGGCTGTAGCCACCTTGGGTGCGGGTGCCGTCGACGCGGTCGGTGCCGTTGTAGGTGGTGGTGGGGAACTCGAAGCAGAAGTTCTCCTGTCCTACCTCGCACATCGGGCACGTTCCGCAGGAGTCGACGACGGTGCCGACCGCGACCCGGTCGCCGACGGCGAAGGCGGTGGCCGCGGCGCCGACGGCGGTGGCCGTTCCGGTGAACTTGTGGCCGGGGACCAGCGGTCCCTTCGGGCCGCCCGTGGCGCCGCGGATCGCGTGCAGGTCGCTGTGGCACACGCCGCAGTGGTCGACGCGCACCGCGACGTCGTCGTCGCGCAGCTCCCTGCGCTCGAGCGGGACCCGCCGGGCCGAAAGACAAACCAACTGTTCTGTCCATTAAAGTGGCCCCATGCCCGAACTGCCGTCCACGCCCAAGGGCGCCGCGACCAGTCGGCGCATCCTCGACGCGGCCGCCGAGGAGTTCTCCGAACGCGGTATCGCGGGCGCCCGGATCGAGCGCGTCATCGCGGCGGCGCGCACCAACAAGGCGCAGCTCTACGGCTACTTCGGCAACAAGGAGGGCCTGTTCGACGCCGTGATCGCCGACGCCGTGAGCCGCGGCACCAAGGCCCTCCCCTTCGACGTGGACGACATCGCGGGCTGGGCCGTGGAGATCTACGACCAGAACCTGCGCCACCCCGACCTGGTCCGCCTCATCGCCTGGATCCGCCTGGAACGGCGTCCGACCGGCATGTGGTTCGACCACTCCGACCACGACCACAAGCTCACCGCCATCGCCAAGGCACAGGCGGCGGGCCGGTTGCGCGACTGCGACCCCTTCGACCTGCTGACCGTGGTCCTCGCCATGGCGTGCGCGTGGTCACCGGCCAGCGGTGTGTACGCCGCCACCTCCGACGAGCCCGCCGCCGACCACGACCGCCGCCGGGCCCTGCTGCGCGACTGCGTCCGCAGCGCGGTCACGCCGTGAGAGCCGTGGGAGCCGTGGAAATGTGAGGACCGGATCGCCGACAGGTCCGGGACCACGCGGGTTCGGGAACACCCGAGTGCCCGTTCGCACACATTCCATGATCGGACTCAACCGGGCGGGTCGCCCATCCGTAGTACCCTGGTGAGCTCCAGTTCGCGAAGACGCCCGCTCCTGCGCATCGGGACGCTGGCGTTCGCCGTCGTCTTGGGCGCGGGCACCGCCTCCGCCGCCATCGTGGTCCGCGAGTTGAAGGCGGTGACGCTGGCCCGCCAGTCGTCGTCCCCCACTCCGGACGCGGTCAAGAACGCCAGTGGCGGTGGCCTCCAGACGACCACTACGACCACGACGCCCCCTCCCCCGCCCCTGTCCGCGATCCTGCCGTTCAACGCGAAGCTCGCGTCGCAGGACATCCCCGCCCTCGATGGCGGTGTGCGCCGCGGCGGGTGCAGCGGTTCGCTGATCGCCCCCGAGTGGGTCGTCACGGCCGGGCACTGCTTCCACGACATCGACGACGTGCGGGTGAGCGGCGTGCCGCCGTACACGATGACGGTGACGATCGGGAAGCTCAAGGACAGCGATCCCGGCGGGCGGACGGCGCAGGTCGTGGACGTCCGGCAGTCGCCGATCAACGACCTCGCCGTCGTGAAGCTCAGCGTGCCGGTCCTCGACGTCGTGCCGCTGACGTTGGCCGACGAGGAGCCGCTGATCGGTCAGCAGTTGCAGTTCGCCGGGTGGGGTTCGACCTCGGCGACCGTCATCGTCGCCTCCGACCACCTCAAACGAGGGGTGTTCACGGTGTCGGCGATCGCGCCGTCCACCTTCGAGGCCCTGCCCGTGCAGACGCGCACCGTGGAGAACAGCCCGTGCCCCGAGGACTCGGGCGCGCCGTTCTTCACCTCGTCCGACGACAAGACCGGGCAGCTGGTGGCCATCGTGAGCACCGGGCCCGCGTGCCCGCAGCCCGGCGCGGAGATCATCGCGCGGGTGGACGTCCAGGCCGACTGGATCCGCGAGCAGACCGGGGGCACCGCGAAGTAGCCGGAACGGCGGGAACGGGGTGCGGCGGCACCCCGTTCCCCACCCGTCCCCACACCACTGAGGAAGTCTCAGCCCTTCCAGACGATGGGCGAGTCGAGGTAGTCGTCGCCCTTGTCGAAGGTCGCGCCCGCCACGGTCCCGCCCTCGCGCGCGGCCTGGAGCACGCAGGTCTCGAACTTCGCGCCCGCGGTGGTGAAGTCCTTCTTGGCGGTCTCGGACTTGCACTTGTCCACGTCGCCGCTGATGATCACGCCGGTCGACTTGCCGTCGGCGCCGATGCCCCGCAGGCTCACCGAGCTGTAGGCGAGGTCGGTGCCGTCGACGTTCTCCACGGTGGCGCGGATGAAGAACGGCGTGAGGCCGTTGGCCTTGTCGCCGAACTTCGCGAGGTCGGCGGTGGTGCCCTGCTCGATCGCGGTCACGACGATGGCGATGGTGCCCTGCTTGTCGGTGCCGTACTTGAACGGCACGACGGCGCGGTCGCCCACCTGCAGCGCGGAGCCCGGCTTGGTGACGTCGGCGGAACCGGCGGCCTCGGTGGACTTCGTGGACTTGGTGGACTCCGTGTCCGACGTCGGCGACACGGCGCTGGTGGCGGCCGTGACCGGCGCGGCGGACGGCTCCGGCGCGGCCGTGCCCCCGGTCTCGCTCGCGCAGGACGACAGCAGGACGGCGACCGCGCCGACGGCTGCGAACAGGGTGCCGCGGACGTGCTTCATGGATCTCCTCGTTGACCCCGACCGGCACGGGGGCCGGCGGGAAGTGCGTGACCACCGCGGCCGAACAGGGGCTTCGCGGTTGCGCCGAACGCTATCGGCGATCGCCGCCAGGCACTGTCGGTCGTTCGCACCACAAGGCCGTGCCAGGTCGGTCACAGTTCGTCGACGCCGATGAGGCCGTCCTGGATCGCGCGGGCCACGAGCGCCGCCTTGGTGGGGGCCTCGCGACCGATCTGGGCGTACTTGACCCGGATGCGCTCCAGGTGGGAGTTGACCGTGCTGGCCGTGATGCCCAGCCGCTGCGCGACGAAGTCCTTGGACTCCGACTGGAACCACTCCACCAGCACCTCGGTCTCGCGGGCCGAGAGCGCGGGCCGGTGGTCGGAGCTGTCGCCCGCGAGCGCGCCCGCCAGTGACGGCGGCGTGTAGGCGTCGCCGCGGGCCGCCGCGCGGGTGGCCTCGACCAGGTGGTCGGCGCCTTCGGCCTTGGTCAGGTAGCAGAGCGCCCCGAGTTCCAGGCAGTGCAGCGCGATCTCGTCGTCGGCGCGCATCGAGTACACGACGACGTTGCGGCCCGCCTCGACGAGTCTGCGCAGGTCGCCCAGCACCGGCGTCGGGCCGCCCAGGTGCAGGTCGAGGATCACCACGTCGGCGGTGGCGCCCTCGCCGAGCCAGGCGACGCTCACGTCCTCGCCGCTGTCGAGCACCGCGATGGGCGGTGTTCCCGACGTGAGCCAGTAGGCCACGCCCGCGCGCACCGCCGGGTGGTCGTCCACGACCACGGCGGTCAGCCGGTCCTCGTGCGCCATCTCGCCTCCATCCGCGTGTGCTCCCCGTACGTCCCGCATTCCACTTCGACGAGCGCCGAGCCGCCGCCGATCCCGTCCCCGACCGCGGTGTCGGTCACGACGGCCACCCGCACTTCCCGGTCGGTGCGCAGCACGCTGACCCGCGCGCGCTCGCGCACCGCCGACAGCGCCACCACCAGTGGCGCGGTCAGCTCCCGGCGCACCGCGGTCGGGACCGCCACGGCCGCGCCGCTGACCGCGAGCGACACCTCCACGCCTCTGCGCTGCGCGGCGTCCACGCAGGCCGCGACCTCGTGGACCAGCGGGTCGGGCACGTCGTCGTTCTCGGCGAACAGCCTGCGCAGCTGGGTCGCGGCGAGCGCGCACCGGTGGCGGGTGTCGTCCTCGCGCGGGTCGAGCGTGCGGTCGGCCAGTCCGACCAGCAGCGGCAGCGTGGCGCCGAGCTGCCCGGCGAACGTCGTCCGCAGGTCGCGTTCCCACTGCTCGGCCAGCGCCGCGCGGGTGGCGACCCGGTCGCGGTCGGCGGCGACCCGCGCCGCCTGCCGCGACTGGCGGCGCAGCACCAGCGTGATCACGGCGATCGCGGCCTGGAAGCTGAGCACGCTGAGCACCACGACCCCGGCGGCGCCGATCTCGGCGCGATCGTGCCCGCCCACCAGCGCGAACTGGACGACGCTGACGGCGAAGTGGGTGGTGAGCGCCGCGACGAGCAGGCCGACCCGGTCGAACAGCAGCACCAGCAGGTGCCACCCGACCAGGCCGAACGACCAGTGCACGTCGAGGAAGAACCCGTCGGGCGGCAGGGCGGCGGTGACCGCGGACGAGGCGGTCAGCACGACGATCGTGCCGATCGCCACCACGGATACCGGCAGTGGTCTCCCCCGCGGCACCCAGACCGCGCACGCGGCCGTGACCAGCAGCAACGCCACGAACGCGGCGTCGACCACCCAGGCAGGCCGGTACTCGGCCTGGTGGCGGACCAGCGGCGGCGCGTTCAGCCCCAGCTGCACCGCGGCGGCCACGACGAGCACACCGATCCGCATGATGGCGATGACCCGGTCCTGGGCGTGGAGGTCCCGGGCACGGAGGTCAGGCACGGGGCCACGCCAGCCGCACGGTCGTGCCTGCGCCGGGTCGTGAGGTCACGGTGGCGCTGCCGCCGACGGCCGCCATCCGCTCGACCACCGACCCGCGGATGCCCCGCCGGTGCCCCGGCACGTCACCGGGCTCGAACCCGTGACCGGTGTCGACCAGCGTCACCACCACGCCCTCCCCCGCCGCCGCGACCCGCAGGCCCGCCTCGCCCACGCCCGCGTGCCGGACGACGTTGGCCATCGCCTCCTGCACCGCGCGCACCAGCGCGAGGGTGACCGGGACGGGCAGCAGCGGCACGTGCTCCCACTGCGCGTCGACCACGAGCGGACTCCGTTCCGCCACCGCGCGCAGCGACGACTCGACGTCGACCAGCCGGTCGTCCAGGCCTGGCGAGTCGTTGAGGACGTCCAGGTCGCGGCGGGCGTGCTCGGCCACCTCGGCGGGGTCCGCCGTGCTGCCGCGCAGGGCGACCATGAGGAACGTCGCCGACGCCGTGTCGTGCAGCAGTGCCAGGTACTCGCGTTCCCGGCGCCGCCGTTCGCGGGCGAGCAGTTCCGCGCGTTCCAGCGCCTCCTGGCGGGCGCGGAGTTCGTCGACGCCGCGGGTGGAGCGGAGCAGCAGGTGGAACGCCAGCCGCGCGAGCAGGCACTCGACCAGCACCCGCAGGACCGTGAACGGCGCTCCGCCCGCCCACACGAACACGGCCAGCAGCGCGGCCGTGACCGGGACCGTCCACGTCGGCGGCCACTCCCACTGGAGGGTGATCGCGGTGATCGTGAGGACGTTGAGCGCCCACAGGTTCGGCCCGGTCTCCGGCGCGGTCCACGCCTGCGTCGCGCAGACCACCGCCGCGCGCGCCACCGTCAGCGCGAACGTGACCCGCGCGCCCCGGCCGGTCGTGCTGGTGGCGATGTCGGCGATCACGCCGAGCAGGACCAGGCCGACGAGGGCGCGGGCGAGCGGCAGGGCGTCGTCGGGGACGGAGAGCAGGCCGAACGCGCTGATCAGCGTCAGCCCGATCCCCCGCACGGGGCCTGCGAAGCGGCTGGTCGTGACCAGGAACCCGGCTTCGGCGACACCGGGCGTCCGCTCGGCGTCCTTGGGCGACAGGGGCGGCACCGCACTCCCCCCGACGTCGACGTTCCGGCCGTGGGGAGTATCCCCGCGCTGCCCGGCCGGCGCGGTACGGGGTGGTGGCGGGATCCCCTGGGTTCCGGGTCCGCCACCCGTACCGACCGGCGGGACCGGGCCGGGTCCGACGGCGGCGCCGGCCGGTGCGCCGACGTGGGATCAGACCTGGACCTGGCCGCCGTCGACGTGGAACTCGGCACCGGTGGAGAAGGAGCTCTCGTCGCTCGCGAGGAACGCGGCGAGCGCGGCCACCTCGGAGGGCTTGCCGACGCGCTTCAACGCGGTCTCGGAGCCCAGGGACTCGTGGAACTGCTCGGTGGTCAACCCGGAGGCGCCCGCCAGCCTTTCGATGGCCTCGGTGTCGATGGGGCCGGGGGTGATCACGTTCACCCGCACGCCCCGCTCCGCCAGTTCCGCGGCAAAAGTGCGGCCGAGGCTGCGGATCGCCGCCTTGGACGCCGCGTAGAGCCCCATGCCCGAGTTGCCCTGGGAGGTCGTCGAGGAGGACAGCAGGACGATGGACGCCCGGTCCGCCAGGATCGGCAGGGACTTCTGCACGGTCAGCAGGGTGCCCAGGACGTTGACGTCGAAGACGAGGTCGAACTGCTCCCGCGTGGCGTCCTCCAGGCGGGCGAACGTGCCCAGGCCCGCGTTGGCCACGACGGTGTCGAGCCGCCGCCCGTCGGCCGTGATGGTGGCGATCACCCGGTCCATGTCCGCGGCCTCCGCCACGTCGGCCTGGACCGCGACCGCGTTCGGGCCGATCTCCTTCGCGGCGAGTTCGAGTTCCGGCAGGCGCCTGCCGGTCAGGTAGACGCGGGCGCCGTCGTCGGCGAAGCGCTGGGCGATGCCGCGCCCGATCCCGTTCGACGCGCCGGTCACCAGTGCGGTCCTACCGCTCATCGTTGCCATGGTTTCCCACCTGTTCGAGGTAACTACTTTGGTTACATTGAGGGCGAACGTGAACCCCCGCGGGGGTCACGTGCGGATCAGCGAGAGGCGAGCGTGCCCTTGAGGACATCGGCCACGGTCGTCATGGCCAGTTCGGCTCGCAACACCCGGTCGAGCCCGTCGTACACGGTCCTGAGCGCGGGTTGGATGCCCGCCCCCACGACGCAGCCCTGGTTCGGCTCCGCCCGGTGCATGCCGAACAGCGGGCCGGACCCGATCGCGTCGTAGACGTCCAGCAGGGTGATGTCGGCCGGGTCGCGGGACAGCATCCACCCCGCGCCGGCGCCCCGCTGCGAGCGCACGAGGCCCGCCTCGCGCAGTTCACCGAGCAGGCGTCGGATCACCACGGGATTGGTGTTCACGCTGCCCGCGACCTGCTCCGAGGTGGCGACGTCGTGCCCGAGGCGCTGGTAGAGGCCCACCCACGCCAGGGCGTGCAGTGCGACGGTCAACCTGCTGTTCGCGCTCACGGTCGTAACCGTAGATGTTACGACCGGTGCGCGCAACCGGTGTGGCGCGCCCGCCGAACCCGCCAAGGGCTACGCCGACTGGCGGATGACCAGGGTGGGTTCGAAGACCACGGAGGTGACGCGGCCGTCGTGGCGGCCGATGCGGTCGAGCAGCAGGCGGGACATCTCGGCCGCCATGTCCTCCACCGGTTGGCGCACGGTGGTGAGGGCGGGGCGGCTGGCGGTGGCGGCGCTGCTGTCGTCGAAGCCGATGACGGCCACGTCGTCGGGAACGCGGCGGCCGTGTTCGCGCAGGACGTGCAGGGCGCCGGCGGCCATGAGGTCGTTCGCGGCGAAGACGCCGTCGAGGTCCGGGTGGTCGGCGAGCAGGCGTTCCATGGCCCGTTCACCGCTGTCCTGGGTGAAGTTGCCCTCGACGTGCGGGGCGGCGGGGTGGCCGTGGTCGGCCCAGGCGGCCTGGAAACCGGCGAGGCGCTCCTGGCTCGCGGGCACGTCGAGCGGGCCGGAGATGGTGGTGACGCGACGGCAGCCGCGGCCGACGAGGTGGTCGACGGCGAGCCTGGCGCCTTCCCGGTGGGCCAGGTCGACGTAGCTGATCGACAGCGGCTTGGTGGGCCTGGCGAACAGGACGGCGGGGACGCCCGCGGCGACGAGCATCGCGGGCAGCGGGTCCTCGGAATGGATGGCGACGACCACGGCGCCGTCGGCGTTGCCCTGGCGCAGGTGGTCGACGACGTGGGCGCGCGACTCGTGGGTGTCGGCGAACATCAGCAGCGGGTAGACGCCCATCGGGCGCAGCGAGTTGATGAGGCCGCTGGTGACCCGGCCGAAGAACGGGTCGACGAGGATGTCGCCGCCGAAGTCGCCCGCGCCGGAGACGACCAGCGCGATGGTGCCGGTGCGGCGGGTGACCAGCGAGCGGGCCGCGGTGTTCGGCGTGTAGCCGGTCTTCGCGATGGCGCGGCGCACCGTCTCCTGGATGGCCGGGTCGACGTTGCGGGTCGTGTTGATCACGCGCGACACCGTCGCGCGGGACACCCCGGCCACCCGTGCCACGTCCTCCAACGTGGGAGGACGTGCCTGGGACGCTGCGCTCATGGAGGCTTTATAGCACGAGGGAGAGCGCTCTCCAGACCGTGTTCCCACCTTCGGGTACGCGGAGAGCGCTCTCCGCAATGGGAAAAACCCATTCGGCGTCACTACCCCGTCAACGCAACGGAGTTGGCCGAACTCCCAGCGTGAAGTCCAGGTAGCGGACGCCTATTGACACGCGCCGGGGCCGGAGGCGAGGGTAACAGGTCTTGGAGAGCGCTCTCCAACTAGGACCAGGAGTGATCGCCAGATGACGACCACGTACAGCGCCGGAGCGGGCACCGACATCGAGGGCCTGCTCGACCGGCTGACCCTGGAGCAGAAGATCCGCCTGCTGTCGGGCGGCGGCACGTTCCGCGGCCAGGCCGAGCCCGCCATCGGGCTGCGGGCGATCGTGTTCTCCGACGGCCCCGTCGGCGTGCGCGGCGAGCGGTGGGACGAGCGGGACACCGCGCTGACCCTGCCGTCGCCGACCGCGATGGCCGCGACCTGGGACCCGGAACTGGTCACGGGCCTCGGCAGGCTGCTGGCGGCCGAGGCGCGGCGCAAGGGCGTCGACGTGCTGCTGGCGCCGAACCTGAACCTGCACCGGTCGCCGCTGGGCGGGCGGCACTTCGAGTGCTTCTCCGAAGACCCGCTGCTGACCGCCCGGATCGGCGCCGCCTACATCACCGGCGTGCAGTCCGGTGGCGTCGCGGCGACGGCGAAGCACTACGTGGCCAACGAGTCGGAGACCGAACGGCTCACCCTGGACGCGCGGATCGACGAGCGGACGCTGCGCGAGGTGTACCTGCTGCCGTTCGAGGAGGCCGTGCGGGCGGGCACCTGGGTGGTGATGTCGGCCTACAACGGCGTGAACGGCACGTCGATGTCCGACAGCCCGCTGCTGGCCGAGCCGCTGCGCGGCGAGTGGGGCTTCGACGGCCTGGTCGTGTCGGACTGGGGCGCGGTGCGCACCGTCGGGTCGCCCGTGGACCTGGCCATGCCCGGCCCGCACGAGCTGCGCGGCGAACCGCTGGTCGACGCCGTGCGCCGCGGTGACGTCCCCGAGTCCGAGATCGACGGGAAGGTGCGCCGGATCCTGCTGCTCGCCCGGCGGGTCGGGGCGCTGGAGCCGACCGCGTCCGTGCCACCGCCGCGGATCACACCCGACGAGTCGCGCGGCCGGTTGCGGCGGGCCGCGGCGGCGGGCTCGGTGTTGTTGCGCAACAGCGGTTCCCTGCTGCCGTTCGACCCGTCGGCGCTGACCCGCGTCGCGGTGATCGGCCCGAACGCGGTCGACGCGCGGGTGCAGGGCGGCGGCAGCGCCGGGGTGTTCCCGGCGGCCGTGGTCTCCCCCGTCGACGGGATCCGCTCGGCGCTGGCGGGCAGGGCGGACGTCGTGCACCGGGCGGGCGCGTTCCTGCACACCCGGCCGACCCCGTTGACCCCGGCCGACTCCCGCAACCCGATCACCGGCGAGCCCGGCGTGCAGGTGCGGTACCTGGGCGCGGACGACGAGGTGCTGCACGTCGAGCACCGGCTCAGCGGCCGGGTGCTGGAGCCGTCGGTGGAGCTGACCGCGACCACCGTCGAGGTCAGCGCGCTGATGCGGCCGTCGAGCACCGGCGACTGGCGGTTCGCGATCGTCGGCCTCGGCGCGGTGAGCCTGGAGGTCGACGGGCACCGGCTGGTGGACGAGCACGTCGTGCCCGAGTCCGACGACCCGACCTACGTGCACGTGGCGCCGTCGTTCCGCGAGGTGACCTGGCCGGTGGAGGCGGGCCGCGACGTGCTGCTGCGCGCCCGCAGGCGGATGGAGCCCGACCAGGGCCTCGCCGTCGCGCTGGCCGCCGACCCGCCGCGGGTCGACGAGAACGCCGAGCTCGCCGCGGCCGTGGAGCTGGCGCGCGGCGCCGACGTGGCGGTCGTCGTGGTCGGCACCACCGACGAGATCGAGAGCGAGGGCTTCGACCGCGGTTCGCTGGAGTTGCCCGGAAGGCAGGACGAGCTGGTGCGCGCGGTCGCCGCGGCGAACCCGCGCACCGTCGTGGTCGTCAACGCGGGCGGCCCCGTCGAACTGCCGTGGCGCGAGGAGGTCGCCGCCGTGCTGGTCACCTGGTTCCCCGGCCAGGAGGCGGGTGACGGACTGGCCGACGTGCTGTTCGGCCTGGTCGAACCCGGCGGCAGGCTGCCGACCACGTGGGCGGCCCGCACGCCGGACGCGCCGGTGCTGGACACGAAGCCGATCGGCGGCGTGCTGGAGTACACCGAGGGCTCGCGCATCGGCTACCGCGCGTGGGCCGGGTCCCCCGTGCCGCCCGCGTACTGGTTCGGCCACGGCCTGGGGTACACGACCTGGTCGTACGAGGGGTTCTCCGCCCGCGACAACGTCGCCGTGGAGGAGGGTTTCGACGTCCGCGTGCGGGTCCGCAACACCGGCTCCCGCACCGGCCGCGACGTCGTGCAGGTGTACCAGGCCGACGGCGAGGACCGGCGGCTGGTCGGGTACGCCGCTGTTGTCGCCGCGCCAGGCGAGGCGGTGTGGGTGCGGGTGCCGATCGAGCCACGCGCGCTGCGCCGGTGGTCGCCCGTCGAGGGGCGCTGGGTGCCGGAAACCGGTGCCATCACGCTGATGGCGGGTCCGTCGTCGGGGGATCTGCCGCTGGTGGCGCGGTTGAACACGTCGGTCTAGCTGGACTCGCGGACGACCAGTTCCGGCCGGAACATGATCTGCTGGTGGGAGTGCGACCGCGGGTGGTCGCACTCCTCCACCAGCAGCCGCGCCGCCGTCCGTCCGATGTGGAGCGTCGACTGGCGGATCGACGACAGCGGAACGGCGGCGTCGGCGGCGAACTCGATGTCGTCGTACCCGAGCAGCGCGATGTCCTCGGGCACGCGGCGGCCGGTGCTGATCGCGGCGCGCAGCACACCGAGGGCGAGCAGGTCGTTGGCGCAGAACACCGCGCCGGGTTCGACGCCGTCGTCGAACAGCCGCCTCACGGTCTCGTAGGCGATGCGGGCCTTGAGGGCAGGGACCTCAGCGACGGTGACCACGGTGTCGGGGTCCCCGCCGCCGTCGGCGACGGCCCGGCGCAGGCCGGTGAGGCGGTCCTTGCACTGGCGCAGGGAAAGCGGGCCGGTGACGTAGGTGATCCGTCGATGCCCCGTCGCCATCAGGTGCGCGCCCGCCAGCTCACCGCCCGCCACGTCGTCCACGGCGACCGAGCAGCAGTCGACGCGCGGGTCGTGCCGGTCGACCAGCACGGTCGGCGTCCCCCTGCGGCGCAGCGCGTCGAGGCGTTCGGAACCGATCTCGACCGGGGTGATCAACATGCCGCGCACGCGCTGCTCCTCCAGCAGCCGCAGGAAGCGCTCCTCGCGGGCGGCCTGCCCGTCGGAGTTGCACAGCACGAGCGCGTAGCCCAGTTCCGTGGCGACGTCCTCCACCCCCCTTGCCATGTCGTGGAAGAACGGGTTCGCCAGGTCGAGCACTACCAGACCCAGGGAGCGGCTGGTACCGGCGCGGAGCTGGGCCGCCTGGGAGTTGCGCACGAAACCGAGCTCGGCGATGACGGCGAGCACGGTCTCGCGGGTGGCGGCGGAGACCTTGTCCGGTCGGTTGAGGACGTTCGACACCGTGCCGACGGACACGCCGGCGCGTTCCGCCACGTCCTTGACGCTCGGCGCCATCACCCGACGGCGTTCGTCGGTCGGCGATCCCGCCGGAACGATCCGCGCATCGACGCCCCCCTACACACCGCCGAGGAACCGCCAGTTGCCCGCCCGCACCCGGTGCACCACGAAACCCGGTTCGACGCGCACGAACTCCGCGTTCGGATGGGCCGTGACGACCTCGCGGGAGGTCGCGGGGACGTGCACCTCGGCGGTGGACCCGATCGGGACCTCCACGGTGAGCTGCACGGCCGAGCCGACCAGCGACCAGCCGACCGAGGCGGTGCCGCGCACGGTGCGGATCGCGGTCTGCGCCCACGTCACGCCGACCCGCGCGTCCGGCCGGACCACGAACGTCCGGTAGCCGGCGTCACCGGGGCGCAGGCCCGCGACGTTCTCGTAGAGCCACTGCACGACGGTGCCCTGGAAGTAGTGGTCGCGCGACCGCGAGGTCGAGGGCCACATCTCCCACATCGTGTCGGCGCCGTTGTCGAACCAGTAGCCCCAGCTCGGGTACGTGCGCTGGGTCGCCAGCGCGTGCGCGACGTCCGCGTGGCCGTGCTTGGTCAGCACGCGCAGCAGCACGCTGGTGCCCAGGGCGCCGGTGTTGAGGTGGTTCCCGCGCGCCTTGACGTCGGCGACGAGGGCGGCCACCACCGCGGCCACCTGGCCGGGCGGCACGAGGCCGAACATGAGCGGGATCGCCTGGGAGGTCTGGCGGAAGTCCGGGTCCTGGGAACTGCGGTAGCGGCCGTCGACCAGGAACGCGCGGTTGAGCGCGTCGCGGCACGAGTCCGCCGTGGCGCGGTAGCGGGCGGCGACGTCGGCGTGACCGAGGAAGTCGCCGAGCTCGGCGGTGCCGACGAGCGCGCGGTGCAGGTACGCGGTCGCGGTGAGCCTGGTGTCCTCCGGCGGGTTGCCGCCGTAGCCGGGCGGCAGGTAGTCGCCGAGCGCGGTGGAGGACAGACCTCCTTGCAGGCGGCCGATCTCCCAGTCCAGGTACTTCACCAGGGTCGCCCAGTGGTCGGCGGCCAGGCGCTCGTCGCCGTAGACCCGGTACATCTCGCGGACCAGGAACGGGTAGACCGTCGTCCACTCCGGCGCGGGCGCGGCCTCCTGGTAGCCCCAGCCGCCGCTGGGCACGATCACCGGCAGCGCGCCCGGAGCGGTCTGGCTGTCGGCGAGGTCGCCGATCCACTTGGTCAGGAACCGCTGCACGCCGAAGGCGTAGGCCAGCACCGGGGCGCCGAGCTGGGCGTCACCGGTCCAGCCGTTCTTCTCGTACATCGGGGTGTCGGTGGGGATGCCGTGCAGGTTGTTGAGCAGCGTGCGCTTCATGGCGCGGTCGAGCTGCTCGAAGAACGGCTCGGAGCAGCGGAACGTCCCGGTCTCCGGCACGTCGCTGTGCACCACGCGGGCCGCGAGGTCGTCCAGGGCCGGCTGGTAGGGGAACCCGGTGACCTGGACGTAGCGGAAACCCTTGTAGGAGAAGCGCGGCTCCCACGCCTCGGTGCCGTCGCCGGAGCAGGTGTACTCGTCGATCTGGTGGCGGCCGGGGACGTGGCCGTTCTGCGACACCACGCTGCCGTCGGGGTTCAGGTGCTCACCGTGCGCCAACCGGATCACGGTGCCCGCGGGGGCGCGGACGCTGAGCCTCGTCCACCCGGCCATGGTGCGGCCGAAGTCGACGACGTGCACGCCCGCGGACAGCGCCGTGACGGCGGTCGCGCGGACGGTCTCGACGACCCGGATGGGTTCGTGCTGCTGCGCTTTCAGCGTTCCGAGCGGAGCGTCGAGCTGACGGGCGTCCTGCCAGTCACCGGGCGAGCGCCGGGCGTCGTAGGACTCCCCGGCGTACAGGGAGTTCGACACCGTGGCGCTCTCGGCGACCTTCCACCCGCCGTCGGAGGCGATGGTGGTGTGCGACCCGTCGGTGTGGGTGATCTCCAGCTGTGCCAGCAGGCGCGGTTCGCTGTGCCAGGTCGCGCGCTCCCAGTACCAGACGTTCGGCGTGGTCATGCCGTAGAAACCGCGGCCCAGCACCACGTCGAGGGTGTTCGCGCCCTTGGCGAGCAGCCCCGTGACGTCGTGGGTGGCGTAGAGGACGGTCTCCTCGTAGTCGGTGAAACCGGGGTCCAGCACCCGGTCGCCGATCTTCTTGCCGTTGAGCTGCGCGTCGTAGTAGGCCAACCCGCTGATGTGCAGGCGGGCGGTCGCGACCGGCTTGGCGAGGGTGAACTCCTTGCGCAGCAACGGCGCGGGCGCCTCCACCACCAGGCTGACGTCCCGGCCCCACGGGCTCTGCCCGTACACGGCCAGGACCGTCGCGGCGGCCCACGCGCTGTCGTCGAACGCGGGCTGCTGCCAGCCGGCCTGCTCGGTGTCGGCGGCCTTCCAGCCCGTGCCGCTGACCAGGTCGCGCCGGGTGCCGTCGGCCAGGTCGACCGACAGCCGCACCAGCAGGCCCGCCGGGTTGACCGAGACGTTGCCCCGGTTGGTGGCGAGCGCGGCGAGCACGACCCGGCCACCGGCCGCCCGGACCTGCGCGGTGACGTCGGCGGACTTGCCGAGCTTCCAGCCGTCGGTCTGCTCGGGCGAGGCCAACACCTGTTGGCCCGCCAGGAAGAGCGTGAAGTCGTCGTCGGCAGTGGCGATCAGCCGCGCACGCGTGACGGCCACCCCCGACGGCAGGTCGAGGCCCGCGCGGAACCAGCGCGGACCCGCGGGGGCGTTGGACGTCGTGGCGCCGGGCGACCAGATCCACGACGCCGGGGTGAAGTCGAGGCCCGCGACGGGCGGGGCCGCGCCGATCCACCGCGCGGTCCACGGGGTCTCCAGGAACGCCGTCTCCCACCACCGGGCGGTGCTCCACGCCGAGGCGCGGCCGCGTTCGTCCCACACCCGCACCCGCCACGTGTAGCGGGTGCGCGGGCGCAGCGGCGGACCGCCGTAGACGACCTCGGTGGTGCGGTCGGACAGGACCTTGCCGGAGTCCCAGACCCCGTCCACCCGCACCTGGTAGGCCGTCTGCCCGGCGGAGGCTTCCTCGGCGCCCAGCACCCAGGCCAGCCTCGGCAGCGGGACGTCCGTGCCCAGCAGGGTTTCCGCGTACTCGACCGTGGTCGACTCGATCCGCAGACCTCCCGCGGGCTCGACGTCGGCGGCTGCCCGCCCGGCTCCCACCGGGAGCGCGAGCACGCCCGCCCCGACCACCGATCCCGCGAGGAACACCCGCCGGTTCACCTCGTCGCCCATCGTCTTCCCCTTCATCGGGTACGACCAGTGATGAAACGTTTCAATACATCACGGTGCGTGAGTGTGCTAGTCGTCACACTGCGTGTCAAGGGAGCTACGCGAAGACTGCGGTTCCCGACGCGGGTCCACCAGGGGAAAGCCGAAGCGGTTGTCCACCACACCGATCGCGGGATCACCACGCTTGATCACGCGATCGCACCGGGTGCGAGGAAGTCGAGCGCTGCTGGGGATGGATGCCCGCCCGGCGGACGCGTCGCCTTCGTTTTCGGCGACGACCACGAGGTGAAGAGCGTCGAGTCGTGCAGTGATGTCAAGTGCTGTCAGCCTGCTGCTCACAACGGGCACGGCCGTCGGTGTGCCCGCTTCGGCCTCGGCCGACGTGTCGGGCAGCGCCGTCGCCGTGCGCGGCGGGCACTACCCCGGCCTTGGCGACGGACTACTTCAACTCGAACCCGGAATGGGCGACGCTGGACCCGAAGGCGGCCGGGCCGGCCGAATTGCGCGACGCCTACGCGGCTTCGCCGTTCGAGTAGGCAACCGGCCGCGGCGTGGTCGGCTCGTATCGAGGTCCACCACGACCGCGGAGGTCGTCGCACCCGGATTCCGGGTGCGACGAACCTGTCGTCCGCCTGCCCGTCGATCAGTCCGTTGTGGACCGGGCCGCGACCGGCGGAGCCGCGACCTCGACCAGGCGCGGTGGGCGTTTGCGGGCCCAGCGGCGCATGACGGGGTGTTCGACGAGGGCGTAGAGGGCCCAGCCGGAGAGCAGGGTGGCGGTGAAGATGAGTGCCACGACGGCTAGCGCGAGCGGGGTGTCGAACGGGTCGGTGGGGAACAGGGTGCGGCCGTAGAAGATGACGACGCCCTGGCAGATGTAGAAGCCGAACGATATCTCGCCGAGCCAGACGGCCCTTCTGCCCTGCATACCCGTGCGCTCGCCCCGGAGGTCAGCCACCGCGAAGGCGCCGATCACCGCGCAGATCGGCAGGATCATGGCGACGGTGAAGCTGTAGAGGAACGGGACGTTGAGCGCCACGGCGTACCCCGCCACCAGGGAGGCGGACGCGGGCAGGATGCCGATGCGGGGCCAGACGCCCGCGATGACGGCGCGGGCGACGATCATGCCGAGCACGAATTCGAACAGCCTGCCGGGCGGGAAGATGTAGCCGAACCAGAACTGGGTCGTCGAGACCGGGGTGATCGGCGACTTGGGGCTGTCCGGGATCAGGTACTGGGTGACCAGTTGCAGCGCGACCATCCCGGCGACCATGACCGCGCCCCACAGCCACAGCCGGTTGTCGGCGATGCGCCGGATCGGCTTGATGATCAGAGGGAACAGCAGGTAGAACAGCAGTTCGCTGCACAGCGTCCACGCGGGCGGGTTGACGCTGACGTAGACGGTCGCGTCGGGCGAGAACGAGTGCAGCAGGAAGATGTTCGCCAGCCACGTGGTCGGATTGGTGATGGCGCCCGCGAACAGGACCATCGCCAGCACGAACATGACGAGGTGGTTGGGGAAGATCTTCAGGACCCGCCTGCGCCAGAACGCGCGCATTGGCTCGCCCTGGCGCGACGACCAGGTCAGGACGAAGCCGCTCAGCACGAAGAAGAACGACACGCCGAGGTAGCCCGCCTTGCTGAACAGCCACTCCAGCGAGCCCGCGAGGCCCTCGTCGGCGAACGGGTTGACGGCGGAGTTCGGCGGCACGGGCGAGTTGGACAGGGTGATGTGGAAGAAGAACACCAGGACGGCCGCGATGAAGCGCAGGCCGGTCAGCGACGGCAGCGCCGCCGGACGGGTGGTGGGGTCAGCCGCCATCGGTCGGCCCCTCGATCCCGTTGCGGTACACCATGATCTTGGCGTCCTCGGCGACGTAGTAGTTCTGCACGGAGTAGGCGATGGTGGCGAAGTCGAGCCTGCCGTCGCCGTTGAAGTCGGCGGTGGCGATGCGAGCGACCGACTCGTCGGAGACCCGCCACTTGGCGAACACGCCGTTGGCGGCGTCGACCGCCTTGTAGTACATGACGCCCTGCCACGGCCACGGGCCGCGCAGCGCGACCAGGAACTCGTCCTCGCCGTCGCCGTCGAAGTCCGCGCAGACGATCTGGTGGCCGGGCCCCTCGCCGTTCTCGTTCGGGTCGCCGAAGACGTCGAGCAGCGTGCGCTTCCAGCCGCCCTCGCCGTCCTTGAGGTAGACCGCGACGGTGTTGCCGTGGAACGGCTCGATCGCGGCCACGTAGGCGAACGGGTCACCGCCGAGGCTTCCCGCGTCGAGGTCGCCGCTGCCGCGGAACCCGGTGTCGCGGAACTGGGTCAGCTCACCGGTCCCGATCAGGTCCTTGTGCCACCGGCCCGCCACCGCGTCGTAGTGCAGCCAGGTCACGCCCTCGTCGGAGGCCAGCAGCAGGGTGTCCAGGTCGGATCCCGGCACGAGGCCCTTCTTCTTCTCGGCGCCGTGGATCATCCGGAACGTGCTGTCGTCGATCACGGTCATCGGCCACTCGGTCGCGGTGTGCACGTCGTCGGGCTGGGTGAACATCACGACCGGCAGCACGGCGTGCACGTCGGCCTTCGCGACGATGGGCAGGCCGATGACCTCCAGCCGCTCGGTCTGGGTGAAGTGCCCGACCCGCAGGCGGTGCATGCCGGTCGCGCGGCCGATGTAGTGCCGCTGCCAGCGCGAGTCGTCCTTGTCCGCGCCGCCGGGGTTCTCGATCCAGTCGATCTTGCCGCCCGCGGTGTCCGGATCGTGGATGGTGCCTATGGGTCCGTAGAGCTCGTGGCACACCAGGATGTCCGGGTGCCCGTTGCCGCTGATGTCGGCGTAGTCCGCGCCGACCGGCATCCGGAAGCCGTCGGCCACGAGGCGGCGCGGCCAGCCGGGGGTGTTCTGGTACCAGTAGATCTCGCCCAGGCGCAGGCCGTAGCCGAACAGGTCGGGGCGACCGTCGCCGTCGACGTCCGGCGCCTCCAGCCAGTAGCCGTCGCGCAGCTGGTCGGCGACGATCTCGCCGGTGAACTTCGGGGGGATCAGGGACATGGCGGTCTCCTTGCCTAGTGGTACTCGACGGCGAGCCACACGCAGTCGGTGTCGGCTCGGTACTGGTGCCACGGGTAGACGAAGCCGCCGTCGGGGCCGGTCCGGCAGAACGGCACCGGCGGGGTGTGGCCGGGGCTCATCAGCAGGTCCTCGTAGAGCGCCGCGTGGTCGCGGGCGGTGAACTTCTGCATCCGCCCACGACCCGCGACCTGCGAGTGGATCTCGATGAAGTCGTGCCGGTCGTGCAGTCCGCAGTCGGTGCCCGCCGGGGCGAACCAGAGGTTCACCCGCACCCGGAACGTCCTTTGTGGACCTGGCGCCCCACCCAGCACGGGTGCGGGGTCGAACGTCAGCGTGCCGATGTCGTCCTGCGGACCGCGGTGCAGCGGGGTGTCCGCCGGAAAACCCGGCAGCAGGTCGGAAAGCGGGTGCCAGCCGGGTTCCCCGACGATCCCGGCGATCCCGTCCGGATCGGTGACCGAGAACAGCAGCACCGACTCGGCCCGCACGATCGTGGTGTCGACCAGGACCGTGGACGAGAAGGCCGGGACGAACCCGCGCTCCCCCAGGTCGACCGGGGTCCTGGTGTGGTTCACCACGACCGCGCGGCCCTCGACCCGGTGGTCCCGCGGCCGGTCCACGAGCGTCGCCCCGACGAACCTGTTGGCGGAGGACAGGACCCGCACCTCGGAGGCCGTCGCCACGCCCGTCATGCGGCGTACACGGCGGAGCCCGCCAGGGCGTCGGAGCGCTGGATCCGGCAGCCGGGCACGAACGGCATCACGGCCGGGCCGTCGCCGAAGAAGTGCGCCAGCGCCCCGACGACCCGTTCGCTGGCGTGGCCGTCGCCGTAGGGGTTGTCCGCGCCCGCCATCTGGTCGTAGCGCCACTGGTCGCCCAGCAGCGACGTGACCTCGTCCACGATCCGGTCGGTCGTCCGGCCGACCAGCCGCGCGGCCCCCGCGGTGATGGCCTCCGGCCGTTCGGTGATGTCGCGCAGCACGAGCGTCGGCTTGCCGAGCGCGGGCCCCTCCTCCTCGGCGCCGCTGCTGTCGGACAGGATGAGGTCCGACCGGCGCATGAGGCCGCAGAACTCCAGGTACCCCAACGGGTCCACGACGGTGATGTTGTCCACGCCCGCGATCTCGGGCAGCAGGCCCTCGCGCACGACGGGGTTGCGGTGCAGCGGCACGACCACCCGGATGCCGGGGTCGGCGGCGAGCGCGCGCAGCGCCTTCCCGATCTGCGGCAGCATGTCCCAGGACTCGCGGCGGTGCGCGGAGGCCAGCACCACCCGGCGCGGGTCGTCGTCGAGGTCGGCCAGGTCGGGGTGGCCGTAGCCGGTGGACCGCGTGCTCGCCCAGCGCAGCGCGTCGACCACGGTGTTGCCGGTGACCACGATCCGGCCCTCGCCGATGCCCTCGCGGATGAGGTTGGCGCTGTTGCCGGGGGTCGGGGCCAGGTGCAGGTCGGCGATCTGGGCGACGAGCCTGCGGTTGGCCTCCTCCGGGAACGGCGAGTGCAGGTTCCCGCTGCGCAGGCCTGCCTCGATGTGCACGACCGGCACGCGGTGGTGGAACCCGGCCAGGCCGCCGGCGAGCGTGGTGGCGGTGTCGCCGTGCACCATCACGGCCTCGACGGCGCACCGGGTCAGCCGGTCGGCCAGCCCGCTCAGGGCCCGGTGGGTGACCTGGGACAGGGTCTGCTTGTCGGTCATCACGTCGAGGTCGAGGTCCGGGCGGATGCCGAACGCGTCGAGCGTCTCGTCGAGCATCTGCCGGTGCTGCCCGGTCGACAGCACGACGGGGGTGAAACGCGGGTCCTCGTGCAGCGCCCGGATCACGGGAGCGCATTTGATGGCTTCCGGTCGGGTGCCGAGGATTACAGCAACCTTTCGCATGGTGTCCTTCCGTTCAAATCGGCGAAACACGTGAGCGGTGCTCATGACTCACCAGATCGACTTCGACACCGAGAGCTGCGCACTGCGGAAGCGATGAATTCTTCCGCTTACCACCAGATCGACAATAGGACTCCATTCCACTTCGCCGACGCGATGTGCAACAGCGCATTTTCGGCAGTTGTACGGCGCCGGTTGGGCCGACCGGTGGGTAGCACCCGCAAGGTGAGGCTCACGGGCCCGGACCGGTGGACACTGGGGGAATGGACACACCGGCTGAGTTGGGCGACTTCCTGCGCACCAGGCGCGCGCGGCTGCGGCCGGAGGACGTCGGGGTGGTCTCGCACGGCGCACGACGGGTCCCCGGCCTGCGCCGGGAAGAGCTGGCGCAGCTCGCGGGCGTCAGCGTGACGTACTACACGCGGCTGGAGCAGGGGCAGAGCCAGAACGCCTCGGACGACGTCCTAGACGCGATCGCGCGCGCGTTGCGGCTGGACGAGGACGAGAGCGCCCACCTGCGGAACCTCGCACGTCCCGGCCGCCGCAAGCGCAGGCCGACGCCGCGGGCGGAGTCCGCGCGCAACGGGGTCCGGCAGCTGGTGGCGGCGATGGACAAGGTCCCCGCGGTGGCCATGGACCGGCGCAGCGACGTGCTCGCGTGGAACCCGCTCGGCCACGCGCTGCTGGCCGGGCACCACGACCTGCGCAGCCCGTACTCCGCCGCGACCAGGCCGAACCTGACCAGGATGCTGTTCCTGGACGCCCACACGCGGGAGCTGTACACGCACTGGGAGGACGAGGCCAAGCGGTCGGTGGCGTCGTTGCGGCTGGTCGCGGGGCGGCACCCGGACGACCGCCAGTTCGCCGAGCTGGTCGGCGAACTGTGCGTCAAGAGCCTGGAGTTCGCGTCCCTGTGGTCGCGTCACCCGGTCCTGAACTGCACGTTCGGGTCGAAGGTCTTCCACCACCCGGTGGTCGGCGCGATGGAGCTGGCGTTCGAGATGGTGCAGATGCCGGACGACTCGGCGCACCGCATCCTGATGTACAGCGCGGAGCCGGGCACCCCGTCCGAGGCGGCGCTGAGCCTGCTCGCCTCCGGGGTGCCCCTCCACGACGACCGGGTCTGGCTCACGACCGACCACCGCTGACCCGGCCGCGCCGGGCGACGGCGTCCGCGAAGTCCAGCCAGACCCCCGCGCACTCCCTGGCGGCCTCGGACACCATGTCCGCGCAGTGCGCGGGCACCAGCTCCACCAGGCGCCTCCACTCCTCCGGGGTCAGGGTGTGCGTGTCCAGCAGGCGCAGCAGCACCCGGCCGCCGACGAGGTAGCGCAGCGACGGGTCGTTGCGCAGCACCCGCAGTTCGGTGCGCCGGACCGGTCTGGCCACCACCACCTGGCGTCCGGTGGGCACGACCCGGCGGACCTTCCCACCCGCCTGGTCCTCGACCGCCCGCTGCCTCGGCAGCAGCGGGTCCTCGCCGCGGCGCAGGCGTTCCCGCACGTCACGGGCCGTCCCCAGGGAAATCCCGGCCGCTTTGGCGATGGCGCGCAGCGACGCGTCGGGGTTCTCGGCCACGTACGCGCTGGCGGTGCGCCTGCCCTCGGCGCTGCTGAGCGGCCGGACCTTGCCGTCCAGGCCGACCCGCACCGGCCTGGACGCGCTCGCGCCGGAGCGCACCCGGATCGTCGCGACGGTCCTGGACGCGAGCCCGGCGGCCGTCGCGATCGCCCGGTCGGACCACTCCGGGTGCGCCCCACCAGCCGCACGGCCGCGGCGGTCCGGTCGGCCAACGAGCGCGGGATGTCCGGCGCCATGTCCGCGTGGACGGGAGGATCGAACGGTAATTCGCCGATGTCGTCGGTCATGTGCACCCCTAGCGCTTCGCGAGCGGATCTTTCCTTCCACTTCCCGCGTCACGACGCCGTGAATGCGGTGTCCGGCATGGGAATCGAATCCGGCCTTTATCGGGCGGCGGGTTCGATGGACATCCGGTGCCGGAAGAAATTGGTCGGGTCCCACTCGCGCTTCGCCCGCTGGAGCCTCGGGTAGTTGCCCTTGAAGTACAGGGTCGACCACGGCACGCCGGACCGGTTGTGCGCCGGGTCGGTCATGTCGTTGTCGGGGTAGTTGATTTGACATCCTCTTCGCCTTGAAAGACGAAGATCCCCTCCACGCCGTGTGCGGAACACACGGCGTCCGGGTGGGTTACCGCCTCACCACGCAGTGCCGGCATCGCTGCTGGTCTTACCCGCGCTCCACGGTCGTTGAAGTCCGCCTGTCCGGCGGCCTTGATGTTCTTGGCAGCGTTGACGTCCCGGTCGTGGGTGCTGCCGCACGGGCAGCGCCATGATCGGATGTCAAGTGACAACTTGTCGTTGATCCGTCCGCAGTCCGAGCACATCCGGGTGGACGGGAGGAATCGGTCCACCCTGGCGAACGTACGCCCGTGACGTGCCGCCTTGTACTCCAACATGGCGGTGAAGGCAGCCCACCCGGCGTCGTGCACGGACTTGGCCAGCCGGGTCCGACCGAGACCGACCACGCACAAGTCCTCGACGTACACCGCTTGGTTGTCGCGGATGATCGACGTCGAGAGTTTGTGCTGCCAGTCCCGCCGGGAATCCGCCACCTTGGCGTGCGCACGGGCGACCTTCGCCACGGCTTTCTTCCGGTTGTTGCTGCCGCGCTGTTTGCGGGACAGCGCCTGTTGCAACCGCTTGAGCGTGCGGGCGGCTTGGCGCAGGAATCTCGGCGCGGCGACCTTCGTACCGTCCGACAGGACGGCGAAGTGGGTCAGCCCGAGATCCACGCCCACCTCGGAAGCCGAAGATGGCAACGGATCGTCCGCGACCTGTACGACGAACGACGCGAAGTACCGGCCTGCTGCGTCCTTGATCACGGTGACGCTGGAGGGATCAGCCGGAAGCCGACGTGACCAGCGCACGGGCACGTCACCGATCTTCGGCAAGCGCAAGCGGCCGTTGTCCAAGACCGTGAACCGGGCGTTCTTCGTGAAGCGCAGGGCCTGCCGGTTGTCCTTGCGCGACCGGAAGCGAGGCGGCGAGACCCTGCGGCCCTTGCGCTCGCCCGACAGGGAGGCGAAGAAGTTGCGGTACGCCACGTTCAGATCGGCGAGGGCCTGTTGCAGCACCACCGAGGACACCTCACCCAACCACGCTCGCTCCGGAGTGGCCTTGGCCTGGGTGATGACCTGCTTGGACAGGTCCCCGTCCGACAGGTGATCCTCGCCGTTCTCCCACGCAGTCCGCCGTACCCGCAGGCCGTCGTTGAACACCGTCCGCGCGCACCCGAACGCCCGCGCCAACGCGTCGCGGTGGGACGGCTCCGGGGCGAGCCGGAACTTGTAACGAAGCTGCACCCGAAAAGCCTAACGGACCCATCGGGAAGGGTTCAGGCCGGTGCAGACAATCCTATGCATGACGATGAGACCGAACAGCCCGCCCCAGAAGGCAATAAATGCGAGTTCGATTCTGGACCGGAATTTCCGAAATATCTGTGGCCAGCCGCGTGATGCATTACTTCCCCACGGGTAGGTATTTTCGAGAAATCAACCTTCAAACCAGCGATTTACCCCTGCCAGCCAGGTTCCGAAAGGGCCGTCGACGCGCCATACCGACACGTCCGCCAACACGAACACCACTACTGGATCGTGTGTCCAACGCACCGGAGATGGCAAGCCCGCCGCTCCCGGAACCGATCGCGTTGCCGAGCTGAACGCGGCGATTTCGTCCGCCGAGGGGATGGAGACGCCCAGGTCGGCTGCGACATCCGACAGGAGGTCGACGATCGCGAACTCGGTGGCGCCGATCGCGAAGACGCTGATCGCGAGCGCGAGCAGTGCGAGTCTCACCGTGATCATTCCTCCCCCAGAAGACTCATGGCAATCCGACCTAAGTAGCGCAGATGTCTCACGAAAAAGATGAAGAAAAGAATCCGGCGCACTATTTCAAATTCCGAAAGTTGATCTGCCGACCACCTTACGATATTTTTCAAATCAGGAGCCCAATGTCGCCCCCGTACTCCGGCATCATCGCCCGCGCCCGGAAGGCGTGGCTGTCCCTGTGAGTGCTAGGCAGCGGGCGACTACCCGGAGCAGGGGTCTGGTTGCCCCCGGAGAACAGGGCGAGGCTCGGCGCAGTCTTAAGAACGCCGCCCAATCGGAAGGACCTCGACATGTCCAGTGTCGATCAGGAAACAAGCACCGCCGGTGGTGGGTTCGCGCCGCCGCGGATTACCGGCAAGCACCGCCTGATCCTGGTTCTGCTGCTGAGCGCGAGCTTCACCCTGGCGGTCGACTTCTCAATCCTCAACGTCGCCCTGCCCGTCATCGGCTCCGACGTCGGGTTCTCCCTGGAGAACCTCCAGTGGATCGCCACCGCGTTCGCGCTGTGCGCGGCGGGCTTCACCCTGCTGTTCGGGCGGGTCGCCGACCTGTTCGGCCGCAGGCGCATGTTCATCGGCGGCATGGCGCTGCTGGGCGTCGCCTCGCTGGTGGGCGGCCTCGCGGTGTCCCCGACGATGCTGCTGGTCGCCCGCGTCGCGCAGGGCCTTGCCACCGCGGCCGTCACGCCCGCCGCGCTGTCGCTGCTGACGACGTCGTTCCCCGAGGGCCCGCTGCGGTCCAAGGCGCTGGGCCTCAACGGCGCGCTGATGGCGGCCGGGTTCACCACCGGGGCGATCCTCGGCGGCGTGCTCACCGACATGCTCAGCTGGCGGTGGGCGTTCTTCATCAACGTGCCCGTCGCGCTGGTCGTGCTGGTGCTCGCGCCGATCGTGCTGACCGAGAGCCGTCCCGCGATCCGGCCGAAGCTCGACGTGCCCGGCGCCGTCGCGGTGACCCTCGGGCTGCTGGCGATCGTCTACGGGCTCACCACGGCGGGCGAGAAGTCGTGGGGCGACCCGACCGCACTCGGTTCGCTGGCGGTCGGCGCGGTGCTGCTCGTCGTGTTCTGGCTCGTGGAGAAGCGCGTCGAGTCCCCGCTGGTGCCGGTCGCGTTCCTCAAGCGCCGGACCGTCGGCTGGGGCAACCTGGCGGGGATGCTGGCGTTCGTGACGGAGACCTCGCTGGTCTTCCTGCTCACCCTGTACCTGCAGAAGGTCCTCGGCTACTCGCCGCTGACCGCCGGTCTGTCCTTCGCCGTGCTCGGTCTCGGCACCGTGCTGGGCGGCACCATCGCGCCCCGCGTCATCGGCGCCATCGGCACCAGGAACACCATCGTCGTCGGGTTCGCCGTCCAGGCCGTGGCGACGCTGTCGCTGGTGCTGCTCGGCCCCGCCCCCGCGTGGATCGCGCTGCTGCTGGTGGCGACGTTCGTCGGCGGCGTGGCGAACCTGATCGCGATCGTCGGCTACATGGTCACCGCGACGTCCGGCCTGCCCGAGCACGAGCAGGGCCTGGCCACCGGTCTGGCCACGATGAGCCAGCAGGTCGGCATCACCATGGGCATCCCGATCATGAGTGCCGTCGTGACCGCGCGGGTGCACTCCTCGGGCGGCGAGAACCCCGGTTCCGTGCTCGAGGGCGTGTCGACGGCCATCTTCGTCAACGCCGCGCTCTGCGTCGTGGCGGCGGTCCTCGTGTCGGTGTTCCTCAAGCCCGCCAAGCAGCTCGCCGCATGACCCAGCGCACCGACTCCTCCACGTGGGAGTCGATCGTCGTCCCGGCGGTGAGCGGAGACGTGCACGCGCGCGTCTTCCGCCCCGCCGGGCCCCGGCGGGGCTGGCTGGTGTGGGCCCACGGCGGCAGCTGGGTACGCGGGTCGGTCGACAGCTGGCACCCCGCGTGCGAGGACCTCGCCCGCGCGGCCGGGTGCACGGTGGTGAGCGTCGAGTACCGGCTCGCGCCGCGGCACGTGCACCCGGCGGCGCTGATCGACGTGCTGACCGCGCTGGACTGGGCCGCCTGCCAGGCGGAGCAGGAGGACACCGGGGTCGCGGTCGGCGGGGACAGCGCGGGCGGCACGATCGCCGCCAGCGCCGCCATGACGTGGCGCGACCTCGGCCGCCCGCTGGCCGCGCAGGTGCTCGCCTACCCGCCGCTCGACCCGTCGTGCCGCGCCGAGTCCTACACCCGGCACCGCGGCGGTTTCCCCAGCCGCGCCGACATGCTCTCGGCCTGGCGCGACTACCGCGGCGGCGACCACCACTCCTCGTCCGCGTACAGCACGCCGTTCGAGGCCGAGGACTTCGCGGGCACGGCGCCCGCGGTGCTCGCCGTCGGCGCGCTGGACCCGGTCGCCGACGACGTGCGCGCCTACGCGACCCACCTGCGCACCGCGGGCGGACGGGTCGAGATGCGCGAGTTCCCCGACCTGGGGCACGGGTCGTTCCTGCTGCCCGCCGACGAGATAGCGCCTCGCGACTCCCTGCGCCAGTGGCTCGGGGAGAGCTTCCGCGACCTGCTCGCCGAATCCGACGTGAAGGAGAACCCATGACCACCCGCAGCCCCGCCCCGCTGGACGCGCTGGTGCGCCACTTCGTGGACCTGCGCGACGGGACGCACGGCGAAGTGGTGTCCCGAGAGGACAAGGAGGCCGTGTTCGCCGAGTCGGTCGCGCTGCTCGACCCGTTCGCCCGGCAGGTGCTGTGGGAGGTGGATGAGCACCTGCTGCTCGGCGTCGGCACCGTCGCGGCGAGCGGGGTGAAACCCATGCGGGACGGCGGGGTCATCTCGTCGTGGACGCTGTCGTGGCCGGAACAGCGGGCCGCGCGGATCGATCCGGTGGCCGTGCACGCCTTCTACGGCGCCGGGTTCCACCACCCGCACCTGCGCGGCAGCACGCTGGGCGAGTGGCCGTTGAACGTCTTCGACGCCGAGCAGGCCGCCGCCGAACTGCCGACGCTGCGCGCGATCGTGTCGGCGGACCTGCACAACCTGGTGTTCCAGCGGGACTTCCGGCTGGTGCCCGCCATCACCGGGCGGGTGCGGCCGTGACGCCGCGGCTGTCCGTCCTGGACCAGTCGCCGATCGGCGAGGGCATGAGCGCCGCGGACGCGCTGGAGGCGACGGTCCGACTCGCCGAGGAGGCCGATGCGTTGGGCGCCACCCGGTTCTGGGTGGCCGAGCACCACTTCTCGCCGAGCTTCGCGGGCAGCGCGCCCGAGGTGCTGGCCGCGGTGCTGCTGGCGCGGACCCGGCACCTGCGGATCGGCTCCGGCGGCGTGCTGCTGCCACGGTACGACCCGACGAAGGTCGCCGAGGTGTTCCGGGTTCTGGCGGGGCTGTTCCCCGGCCGGGTCGACCTCGGTGTCGGCCGGGCCGGTGGTCCGGCGGAGCGGTTCCCCCAGCAGGTCGTCGAGCTGCTCGACGGCTTGACGGCGGGTCCGCTGATGCCCTCGGGGGTCGTGCCGCCCGAGGTGTGGCTGCTCGGTGGCGGCACGAGTTCGGCGGCGCTGGCGGCGGAGCTGGGCACGGAGTTCTGCTTCGCGCACTTCCTCAACCCGGCTCCCGGCGTGGTCGCGCTCGACACCTACCGCCGCGGACCGCACACCCGGTTGGGCGCGTTGGCCGTGCGGGTGGTCGTGGCGGAGGACGAGTCCCGCGCCAACGCGCTGGCGCGGGGCCTGCTGCTGTGGCGCAGCCGCAAGGACCTCGGTGACGACCGGCCGCTGCCGTCGGCGGAGACCGTGCGCGGGCACCGGTGGACGAGCGCCGAGATGGAGCGGGCGGAGGTGAACAGCCGGTCGCTCATCGCGGGGACGCCGGAGCAGGTGCGAGCCGCGCTGGCGCGGCTGGCCGACGCGCACGGCGTCGAGGAGCTGGTGGTGAACACCCCGACCCACGATCCGGCGGACCGGGTGCGGTCCTACCGGCTGCTCGCCGACGTCCTGGGGGTCCGACCGCCCGGTGCGGCTCTGGCGGAGGCCGGTCGAACGGCCTGAAAACCGGCCCACGACGCTCCTCAGGGGCGTTGTGGGCCAGCCGCCAAAATTTTTTCGACAAGTTCCGCGTGTTGCCCACCGACGCCGATTTCGCCGAAGTTTTCCCAGCTCAACGGCTTCCGCTACTCTGTCAGAGTGACCGGGATCACACCGCCGAAACCCCCTCCAACCACCCTCTTGGCCCAGCACCTCGCCCACTTTTTGTCGGTGGTCGCCGGCACCATCTTCGAACAGGTGTTCGTTCTGGTGTTCGAGCGGAGAGGAGTGCGCGATGCGGGTGCGGCTAGATCCCAGGCAGTGGCCCGGCCGTGTCATCCCGGAGACCGATTCAGAGATCGACACGGCTGTCGAAGCCGTGTGCATGCGGGCGAGCTGGCCGGACGCGGACCGGCAGCGGATCCGCGCGACGCTAGTGCCCTGGTTCGCCGACGGCTGGCCCGTGGACGCGGTGCTGGCAGCCGTCGACGTCCGTCCGGACGGTTCCCGCCAGGGCAGGCCGAGGGGCAGCGGGCAGGAGGCGCACGAGTTCCTGCGCGCCCGGCTCCACGCGTGGTCCGGCACGGGCGGTCAGCGGGCGAAGCCGCCGGTGCCCGGTATGCCGCTCGGGCAGTGGTGGCGCGTCAACCGCCGCAACGCCCGCCTGCACGAGCCGCGCGAGGCCGCTCCGCTGGGCCCCGAGGGCGAGCAGGCCCGCGAGGAGTCGCTGGCACGGGCGCGGGCGCACCTGACCGACCCGGTGGAGCGCTCACGGGAGAAGGCGCGGCGTTGGCGCGAGGCCCTGGACACCCTGCTGGTGCCGGGCAAGGCGGTGCCGACGTTCGAGGACTCCAGGCGGCTGCTCGTCGACCGGGTCGTCCCACGAGGCGTGTGCCCGCACTGCGGCGCAGGTCAGGTGGCGGTCCGCCGGGCGGCGTGAGCAGGGGGTTCGATTCGCGGACGGGGGTCGGGCGCGGATTCCGACGTGGCATCAGGGCGACCTGCTGACACTGCGGCGCGGACCTGCGGGAATGTCGATCTGCGGAACGGCGACCCGCGGAGGTCGGTGTGGCGGTCTACTCCAGGTGAGTGGCTGCCGGGACTTCGTGCTGCCCGAATGCCGTGCCAGCCCGAATGCCGTTCTTGCCCGGTTCCCTTGCGGCACCAACGTTCCACGGCGCCGGGGTGCGGGCGGCGGACGCGGATCCAGGCGGGGTGCGACCTCGGGTGGCGAGTCTAGCGAGCCCGGCGCGTCCCTTGTGGACCGGGGCCGCGACAGGCCGACGCGATCCCCGCGTCAGCGCTCCGAGCCCGTCGGGCGAACACTCGCGAGCCGGTCTTGGCACCTGTTCCGACCGAACGCACCTGCCTGCGAGCGCCACGACGCACTGCGGGCGGTGATCCGGTCCTGTGTGGACGCGGGCGTGCCCGGTACCGCCGCCGACGCCCACCACGACCCGCGGGCCACGCCGGATCGGGCAGCAGCGGACCCGGTTCCGCCCATCGGGTGCGTCAGACACGGACCTCCACGAACTCCAGGCCCACCAGTTCCGCGACAGCGGCCAGTTCGGCGGCGCGGTGGCCGGTGCCGAGCGCCCAGTGGTGGTCGACGCCCGAGGCGCTCCAGCGGTCGGTCCACTCGCCGGGGTCGCAGCCGAAGTCGACCCTGGACGTGGTGTTGCCGATCCGCAGCAGGGGTCCGGTGACGACCGTGCCCTCGGAGGACACCACGACGTAGCGGCCGTCGCGGCGCTGGCCCAGGCCCAGGAGCGTGACGGGGCCCGGTTGGACGTCGAACTCGACGGACACGCCCCAGCCCCGTTTGCCGTGGTAGGTCCCCAGGCCGCGGAGCAACGGCCGCTTGGCGCTGATGGCCAGGTGGGCGGGGCCGTCGTGGCCCATCTCCACCACGTCGTCGACGAAGTCGAGCGCCTGGAACTCGGTGAACGAGCCACCGGCGCCGAGCCGGTCCATGATCAGCATGGCGAGGGAGTTGCGCAGTTCGTACTCCCCGGCCGCGGGCACGCCGCGCGCGGTGAGCAGTGACGCGCCGAGGATCATCCCGGCGCCCAGCCGTTCGTGCTGCTCGCCGTCGAGGCCGCGGTGGTAGTAGGCCAGCGAGTCGAGCGCGAAGTCGTCGACGAGCCGGTCGAGGCCGACCGACACCTTGGCGCCCCAGGCGAGGTCGTCGGGGTTCACCGTGTCGTCCAGGTCGAACACCTCGCCCGCGAGGGCGACGCGGTCGGCGACCTGGGCGTCGGTCACCTCCTCCACCCGGACGCGCAGGTCGTCGAACTCGAGGACCTCGACGTGGCCGCCCAACTGGGTGGACACCGACGTCAGGTCCGTGGCGACGTCGAGCATGCCGGGGTACAGGTGTCCCATCAGTCCGTGCCTGCCGTGGCGCAACGCGCCCCGCACGCCGGCGGCCTTCACCCAGCGGGCGATCCGGGTCCAGGCGCGCTCGTCCTCGACGTAGCCGGACACGGAGCGGAACCCCACGCCCGCGCGTTCGAAGGCGTTGGCCATCTCCGGCAGCGGGCACGCGCCGCAGTAGGCGAGCCACGCGCCGGTGTCGAACGTGGCGTGGTTCATCCGCTCGGTGGGCTGGAGGTTGATGATCAGCACCGGGGCGCCGCTGCGCTGCGCGACCGGCACCAGCATCGACGCCGTCATGTACGTGGTGAGGAACCCGACGATGAGGTCGCAGCCCGCGACCCGCAGCTCCTCCGCGGCGACCGCGCCCTCCTGGGCGTCGGAGATGAAGCCGACGTCCACGACGTCGATGTCCCCGATGGCGCGCAGGCGCTCCGACACCCGTGCGGCCGAGCGCCGCAACTGCGGGAGCAGGTCGGGGAACTGCGGCCAGTACGCGCCCAGCCCGCCCGCGACGAGGCCGATCGTGGTGCGGCGCCCGACGACGCGGGTCAGCGCGGCGGAGGCGTCCTGCGTCGAGGTCATGGGTCTCTCCTTCGTGGGGTCGGGCACCGATGTCCGCGCACCGCGCGTCAGCACGGCCAGGAGACCGCGGCCGTGCGTCCCGGTCGCGGTGCGGGGGCTCCACCGCGACCGGGACGGGTCAGGCGCCCCAGCCCGCCTGGGTGCCGCCGACGCGGGCCGTCTCGATCTGCTTCTGGTAGCCGGACCGGTGGTAGGCGGCCACCGGGTCGGGGTCGAGGCCCATCTCCTCGCGCAGTTCCCGCAGCAGCGGGCGGACGTCGGAGGAGTAGGCGTCCATCAGCACCTCGTTGGCGCCCAGGACGTCACCGGAGTCCTGCGCCGCCTCCAGCGCCTCGGTGTCGACCAGCAGCGCCTTGGCCGTGGCCTCCTGGACGTTGAGCACCGAACGGATGATCGCGGGGATCTTCGCCTCGATGTTGTGGCACTGGTCGAGCATGAACGCGATGCCGCTGTCCGGTCCGGTCGCGTTCGCCGACACCAGCTCGAAGAGGATCCGGAAGAGCTGGAACGGGTCCGCCGCGCCGACCATCAGGTCGTCGTCGGCGTAGAAGCGGGAGTTGAAGTCGAACGCGGCGAGCTTCCCGGCGCGCAGCAGGAACGCGACGATGAACTCGATGTTCGTGCCGGGCGCGTGGTGGCCGGTGTCGATGCACACCCCGGCCTTGTCCCCCAGCTCGACGCAGTGGGCGTAGGAGGTGCCCCAGTCCGGCACGTCGGTGGTGTAGAACGCGGGCTCGAACAGCTTGTACTCCAGCAGCATCCGCTGGTCGTCGCCCAACCGGTCGTAGACCTCGCGCAGGGCGGCGGCGAGCCGGTCCTGGCGCTTGCGGATCGAGTCCTGGCCGGGGTAGTTGGTGCCGTCGGAGAACCACAGCTTGAGGTCGCGGCTGCCGGTGGCGTCCATGATGTCGACGCACTCCAGCAGGTGGTCGACCGCTTTGCGGCGCACCCGCGGGTCCGGGTTGGTGACGCTGCCGAGCTTGTAGTCGTCGTCCTGGAAGACGTTGGCGTTGATGACCCCGAGCCCGACGCCCTGGTCGGCGGCGAAGCGGGCGAGTTCGGCGTAGTCGTCGACCTTGTCCCACGGGATGTGCAGCGCGACGGTCGGTGCCGCACCGGTCAGCCGGTGCACGACTGCGGCGTCGGCGATCTTCTCCTCGGGGGAGCGCGGCACCCCGGCCTGGGCGAAGACCTTGAACCGGGTACCGGAGTTCCCGTAGGCCCACGACGGGGTCTCGATGCGCTGCTCGCGCAGTGCCGCTTTCATCCGGTCGGCCTTGCTGTCAGTCATGTAACCGCCTCCGCGGAGAGAAGTACGACGTCGCGCCCCGTGTCGCGGGGCGCGGCGGGCGTCTCGGGCCACAGGGCGCGGTGCTCGGCGGTCTGCCCGGAACGGACCCGGAGCGGGAAGCAGCAGCGCACGGTCACTCCCCCTGGTGGTGACCGGGGCGGGTCCGGTCGGACCCGCCCCGGCGGTGCTCAGAAGTTGAACTGGTCGATGTTCTTCGCGTCGAAGATGGTCGGCGGGCCGAGGACGATCTCGCCGCCGGCGCCGATCTTGTACTCGCCGAGCTTGCCCGCCTTGAAGGTCTCGCCCTCCTTGCCGGTGATCTGGCCGGAGGCGAGCGCGGCGCCCGCGTAGCCCGCGAGGTAGCCGATGTCGGCCGGGTTCCACAGGGCGAACTGGTTGACGGTGGTGTCCTTGACGTAGTCGCGCATCTGGTTGGGGGTGCCCAGACCGGTGACCGCGACCTTGCCCTTGTAGGAGGAGCCGGAGACGTAGCGCGCCGTCGCGGCGATGCCGACCGTGGTCGGCGAGACGATCACCTTGAGGTCCGGGTGGGTCTGGAGCAGGCCCTGTGCCTCCTGGAACGACTTCTGGTCGTCGTCGTTGCCGTAGACGGTGGCGACGAGCTTCAGGTTCGCGTTCTCGGGCTTCTTCAGCTCGGTGTTCATCACCTCGATCCAGGCGTTCTGGTTCGTGGCGTTCGGCGTGGCGGAGAGGATCGCGATCTCACCGGAGCCGCCCGCGAGCGTGCTGGCCATCTTCACCAGCTGCTCGCCGATGCCCTGGGTGGTGGCCTGGTTGATGAAGACGTCGCGGCAGTCCTTCGACGCGTCGGAGTCGAACGCGACGATCTTGATGCCCGCGGCGCGCGCCTGGTTGAGCGACGGGCACACGGCGTTGGGGTCGTTCGCGGCGATGCCGATGACGTCCTGCTGCTGCTGGATCAGCGTGTTGATGTAGCTGACCTGCGAGGACGCGCTGGCGTCGTTGGGTCCGACGAGCTTGTAGGTGCCCTTGATCTCATCGACCGCGGCCTTGCCTCCGCTGACCTCGATGTCGCTGTAGGGGTTGTTGAGCTGCTTGGGCAGGAAGGCGATCTTCAGGCCCTCCTTGAGCGCGGCGCCGGGGTTGGCCACGGCACTCCCGGAATCGGTGGAACCGCCCGTGGCGGCCGAGTCCTTGGTGGTGCCGGAGCACGCGCTGAGCCCGAGGGCGAGGACGGCGCTGAACGCCACTGGCGCGATCAGGCGTAGACGACGGGACATGGGAGTGCCTCTCAGGATGACCGGACGGCCGGCGACGATGACGGGTCGGACTGGACAGGCGGTGAGCTGGCCGGCGCCGGTGGGTCGGGTGGTGCCGGGGAGGTGGCCGCGCCGCCGGGGGGACGGCGCCGGGAGGCGGCGGAGCGGATCGCGCCCACCGCGTTCGGGGCGAGCACCGAGATGATCAGCAACAGGCCGGTGACGACCGTGAGCGCCTCGTTGGAGACGTCCGCGAGGCGCAGGGCGTTCTGCAGCGCGGCGAGCAGGGTGACCCCGCCCAGCACGCCCCAGAGCGTCCCGCGACCGCCGAAGATGGAGACGCCGCCCAGCAGCACGGCCGCGACGACGGCGAGTTCGAGACCCGAGCCGTTGTCGGCGCGGGCGCTGGAGTAGCGCAGCGTCCAGAGGATGCCCGCGAGCGCCGAGACGACGCCGCAGACCACGTAGAGCCAGAACGTCGTGCGGGCCACCCGGATGCCGCCGAACCGCGCGGCCTCCTTGTTGGCGCCCATGACGAACAGCGAGCGGCCGAACGGCGTGGCGTGCAGCACCACGCCGAACACCACCAGCAGCAGGAGCAGCGGCCACACGATGTTGGGGATGCCCGCGTTGCCGCCGATGACCCAGCCGGTCCAGGTGCCGGGGAACTGGGCGACCGCGGCGTCGCCGAGCACGACCAGCGCCAGCCCGCGGTAGAGCGCGAGCGTGCCGATCGTGACGGCCAGCGACGGCAGTCCGAACACGGTCACGAACAGGCCGTTGACCGCGCCCAGCACCGCGCCCAGCACGAGGCAGACCACCACGATCAGCTCGATCGACATGCCGCCGTCCCACAGGGCGCCCATCACGGCGCTGGACAGGCCCAGCGTGCTGGCCACCGACAGGTCGATCTCGCCGGTGACGATGATCAGCGTCATCGGCAGCGCGATGAGCAGGACCGGTGCCAGGTCGAGCACCAGGAACGACAGGTTGCGGGCGGACGCGAAGTTGTCGACGGTCGCGCTGGCGACCACGACGAACAGCACGAGCACCGCGATGACGGCCACGTCCCAGCCGGTGAAGCGCTTGAGCAGGTCAGACACGGGACGACTCCTTCCGCAGCCGGGCCGCGACCCTGGCCGCGACGGCCTTGTCGGTGCCGATGGCCAGCAGGATCAGGGCACCGACGATCGCCTGCTGCCAGAACTGGTCGATGCCCAGCACCGGCAGCGCGCTGCCGATCGTGGTGAGCAGGAGGGCGCCGATCGCGGCGCCGTAGACGGTGCCGCTGCCGCCGAACACCGCGACACCGCCGACCACGGCGGCCGCCACGACGTTGAGTTCGTAGCCGTTGCCCGCCGCGGCGTCGATCGTGCCGAAACGCGCGGCGAACAGGACCCCGGCCAGGCCTGCCAGGGCACCGCTGAACGTGAACGCCGCGAGGGTGCGGCGGCCGACGGGGATGCCCACCAGCCGCGCCGCGGCCGGGTCGGACCCCATCGCGTACAGCTCGCGGCCGGAGCGCTGGTTGCGCAGGAAGTACCCGGTGGCCAGGACGACCACCACCGCGATGACCAGCAGCCACGGCACGCCGAGCACGGTGGCGGTGCCGAAGCCGAGGAAGCCCCTGGGGAGTTCGTCGGCGTTGATCTGCTGGCCGCCCGCCCAGAAGAACGCGACGCCCCGGTAGACGTAGAGGGTGCCGAGCGTGACCACCAGCGCGGGCACGTTGCCGAACCGCACGAGCGCGCCGTTGACCAGGCCGAGGACCGCGCCGAACGCGAGGCCGACGAGAACGGCGGCCACGATCGGCAGGCCGGGGTTCGCCTGGAGCAGCGAGCCGACCGCGTAGGCGGAAAGCCCGAGCACCGAGCCCACCGACAGGTCGATGTTGCGGGTGATGATCACGACCGTCTGGCCGACGGCCAGCACGATCAGGATCGCGGCGCCGAGCACCAGGTCGCGCAGGCTCTGCGCGGACAGGAACCGCGGGTTCACCACCGCGGTGACGGCGACGAGCGCGACCAGGGCGATCACGATGCCCAGTTCGCGGGCCCGCAGTGCCAGCGCGACGCGCGAGGCCGGGGCGCGGTGGCCCTGCTCGTGCGTCGAGGACGGGGCGCTCATGCCGCCACCTGCCCCGTCGCGGCGAACATGACCGACTCCTCGTCGGCGTCGGCCCTGGGGATCTCCGCCACCAGGTGGCCTTCCCTCATCACGAGCACGCGGTCGGCCATGCCGAGCACCTCCGGCAGTTCCGAGGACACCATGATGATCGCGACCCCGTCGGCGGCCAGGTCCGACAGCAGCCGGTGCACCTCGGCCTTGGTGCCGACGTCGATGCCGCGGGTGGGCTCGTCGACGATCAGCACGCGCGGGGCGGTGGAGAGCCACTTGGCCAGCACGACCTTCTGCTGGTTGCCGCCGGACAGGCGCAGCACCGGGTCGTCCAGGCGGGCGTACTTGGTCTGGAGCTTGGCGGTCCACTCGGCCGCGGACCGGCGTTCGGCGCCGCCGAACAGCAGGCCGAACGAAGCCAGCCCGCGCCAACGGGTGGACGTGACGTTGCGTTCGATGGATGCCTCCAGCACCAGCCCCTGCTGGCGACGGTCCTCGGGCACGAGCGCGATGCCCGCCGCCATCGCGGCGCGCGGCGAGCCAGGGGGGAGCACCTTCCCACCGACCCGGACCTCGCCGGAGTCCCGCTTGTCGACGCCGAACACGGCCTGGACCACCTCGGAGCGACCGGCGCCGACGAGCCCGGCCAGCGCGACGATCTCACCGGCGCGCACCTGGAACGACACGTCCCGGAACACCCCTGCCCGCGAGATCCCCTCGACCTCCAGCACGACGTCGCCCGCGGGCACGTCGCGCTTGGGGAACAGCGCGGAGAGCGGGCGGCCGACCATCCGCCGGACGATCTCGTCGACGGTCAGCGAGTCGAGCGGATCGGTGGAGACGTGCTTGCCGTCCCGCATGATCGTGACCCGCTGGCACAGCGCGGTGATCTCGTCGAACCGGTGGGAGATGAACAGCAGCGCCGCGCCGCCGTCGCGCAGTGAGCGGGCGACGGTGAACAGGCGTTCGACCTCCACGCCGGACAGCGCCGCCGTCGGTTCGTCCATGACGATCACGCGGGCCCGGCGGGACAGCGCCTTGGCGATCTCGACGATCTGCTGGTCGGCGATGGACAGCCCGCGCGCGGGGCGGTCGGGGTCGATGGCCACGCCGAGACGGGTGAACAGCTCCGCCGCGAGCCTGGAGGCGGCCTTGTGGTCGACCCGGCCGAGGGAGCGGCGCGGCTGGCGGCCCATCACGATGTTCTCCGCGACCGAGAGGTCGGGGAACAGGGTGGGCTCCTGGTAGATGACCGCGATCCCGGCGTCGATGGCGGCGGCGGGCGAGCCGAGGTCCACGGGCTCGCCGTCGAGCAGCACCTGCCCGGAGTCGGGCCGGTGCACCCCGGCCAGCATCTTGACGATGGTCGACTTGCCCGCGCCGTTCTCGCCCACCAGTGCGTGGATCTCGCCGCCGTGCAACGGGAAGGACACGTCGCGCACCGCGGCCACCGCCCCGAACGACTTGGCGACGGACGCGACCGCGAGCAGCGGCACCGGGCCCGGTTCCATCCGGTCTCCTTCAGCGTCAATGATGAGCGGAGTTATGAAACGTTTCAAGATGTGAGCCAGGCGACCTTAAGGTCCCTATCGGCAGGTCGTCAAGCCCATCCTCGCAGATCGGGGCAACGGCGCGCTAAGGTCCGATTTGGCAACACTTCGGCCAACAGGACACGTTTTGCTCACGTTTCAAAGGAGGACGGGTGTCGGTACCCGCCGTGCCGAGCATGAAGGACGTCGCCGCCAGGGCGGGTGTCTCCCTGGGCACGGTGTCCAACGTCCTCAACCGACCCGACATGGTCAGCGAGCGCACCCGGCAGCGGGTGCGGGCCGCGATCGACGCGCTCGGGTTCGTCCGCAACGAGTCGGCCAGGCAGCTGCGCGGCGGGGGCAGCCGCACCCTCGCCTACGTCGTGCTCGACACTTCCAACCCGTTCTTCACCGACGTCGCCCGTGGTGTGCAGGAGACCGGTGACGGCGAGGGGCTCGCGGTGTACCTGTGCAACAGCGGGGACGACCCGCGCCGCCAGGCCGCCTACCTCGACCTGCTGGAGCAGCAACGGGTCGAGGGCGTGCTGATCACCCCCGCCGACGCCGCCGACCCCAGGCTCACCGCCCTCGCGCGGCGCGGCACACCCGTCGTGTTCGTGGACCGCGGCGCGGGGCCGGACAGCTGCTCGGTCACCGTCGACGACGTGCTGGGCGGCGACCTCGCCGTCACCCACCTGCTCGACACCGGCCACGAGCGGATCGCGTTCATCGGCGGACCGAGCACGATCGGCCAGGTCGCCGACCGCATCGCCGGGGCCCGGCGCGCCCTGGAACGCGCCGGTCGCGACCCCGACGACCTGACGGTCCTGCAGACCTCGCGGCTGGACGTCGCCGAGGGCAGGCGCGCCGGGGAGCGGCTCGCCGGGTTCCCCGCCGCGCGACGGCCGACGGCCGCGTTCTGCGCCAACGACCTGGTGGCGCTCGGGCTGCTCCAGCAGATGGTGCGCCTGGGTCTGCGGGTGCCGGAGGACATGGCGATCATCGGCTACGACGACATCGAGTTCGCCGAGGCCGCGGCCGTGCCGCTGACGTCGGTCAGCCAACCCCGCCACCTGCTCGGCCGCACCGCGGCGGAACTGCTGCTCTCCGAGTCGCGGGGCAGCGGCGGGCACCAGCACCGGCAGGTGGTCTTCGACCCGGAACTGGTCGTGCGCGCCTCCACCCGGCTACGCCCGGTGCCACTCGTCTGAGGCGGTTGGGACGAGCGGCCCCGTGGTACCTCGTCGGGTGGATACCACCACGACGGGACGGTGCTGCGATGGCTCGGGCTATCTGGAGCGGTGCGATCAGCTTCGGGCTGGTCTCGATCCCGGTCGCGCTCTACAGCGCCACCCACGACCACACCGTGCACTTCAACCAGTTCGAACGCGGCACGTCCGACCGGATCCGCTACCAGCGGATCAACGAGCGGACGGGCGCCGAGGTGGAGTACTCCGACGTCGTCAAGGGCCACGACGTCGGTGATGGCGAGTACGTCGTCCTCGAACAGGACGAACTCGCCGAGATCGCACCCGGCCGCTCCCGGACGATCGACATCGACACGTTCGTCGACCTCGACGACATCGACCCCATCTACTTCCAGAAGAGCTACTGGCTCGGCCCCTCGAAATCCGAGTACGCCCACCCGTACCGCCTCCTCGTCCGCGCCATGGCGAAGACCAACCGGGCGGGCATCGCCACGTTCGTGATGCGCGGCAAGCAGTACCTCACCGCCGTGCACGCCGACGGCGACCTCCTCGCACTCGAAACCCTGTTCTTCGCCGACGAAATCCGCGACCCGGCCGACGTGCTCGACGAACTCCCCACCGGCGACCGCGCCAAGCCGAAGGAAGTCGCCATGGCCACCTCCCTCATCGAATCGATGAGCGGCCCCTGGCGCCCCGAGGACTACCGCGACACCTACACCGCCAAGGTGGAGCAACTGGTCCGGAACAAGCGGAAGGGCAAGAAGACCACCATCGCCCCCGAACCCGCCGACGCGACCGAGGCCGTGGACCTCATGGAGGCACTGCGACGCAGCGTGGAGAACACCAGGAAGAAGCGTGCGGGGGCCGAAGCCAAGTGCGCGGGAGCTGAAACGAAGTCAGCCAAGAAGCCCACCGACCTGTCCGAACTGTCCAAGGCCGACCTCGACAAACGCGCCCGCGAACTGGGAGTCAACGGCCGCTCGAAGATGACACGGGCAGACCTGGAAAAGGCGATCAACAAGGCTTCGTAGCCAGCAGGGCACAAGCACAGCAGCCCACGAACCGAGCCGCCCCACCGCAAACCGAACACGCCCCCGAACACCGCACAACTGAACAAGACCGCCAGCCAAGACGGCGGCGAGCGTGCCCGCATCTTGTTCGGCCGATTTTACTTGGGGTTTTCGGCCCTACCCTTGCGGCGGCGGGCAGGAGCTTCACCACCTGCCCTTTTAGACCGCCGAGGGCCGAAAAGAGGGGCCCCAAGTCAAATCGGCCGAACCCGGAGAACGGCGGCCACCGATACCCGGTTTCGAGGGACAAGCCCACCCGGTGTCAAGGAACAGCCCCCACCCAGAGCCCACCCACACACACAGCCCAACCACAGCCTCCCTCCCTACCATCGCCCAAGTCACGCGCGGCCCCCGACCCGAAAGGACGGACGTGCGCAGCGTCGCAGCCTTGGCGGCCTTCACCGCGGCCCTCCTCTTCACCCCTCCCCCCTCCCCACCCGACACCCCCCTCGACAACAACCTCTCCCCCACCCCCGTCCTCGGCTGGAACGACTGGAACACCTTCGGCTGCGCCGTCACCGACTCCCTGATCCGCGAGACCGCCGACGCCATGTCCACCAACGGCATGGCCGCCGCCGGGTACCGGTACGTGACGATCGACGACTGCTGGTCCCAACACACCCGCGACCCCGACGGCAACCTCGTCGCAGACCCCGCCAAATTCCCCCAGGGCATGAAGTCCCTCGCCGACTACGTCCACGGCAAGGGCCTCAAGATCGGCATCTACTCCTCGGCGGGTCTCACGACCTGCGCCGGGTACCCGGCGAGCCTGGACCACGAGGTGCGCGACGCCAACCTGTGGGCGTCCTGGGGCATCGACTACTTGAAGTACGACAACTGCGGCAACACCGAGGGCAGGCCGGGGCAGGAGCGGTTCGCGGCGATGCGGGACGCGTTGACGGCGACGGGGCGGCCGATCGTGTTCGCGGTGTGCAACTGGGGCACCGACTCGGTGCGGGTGTGGGGACCGTCGACCGGCAACTCGTGGCGCACCACCGGGGACATCACCGACGACTGGGCGGCGGTCATGGCGATCCTGGAGGCGCAGCCCGCGTGGGCGGCGCGGTCGCGGCCGGGCGCGTGGAACGACCCGGACATGCTGGAGGTCGGCAACGGGCTGACCGACGACGAGGCGCGGGCGCACTTCAGCCTGTGGGCGCTGCTCAACGCTCCGCTGCTGGCGGGCAACGACCTGCGGTCGATGACGGAGCGGACGCGGGTGGTCCTGACCAACGCCGAGGTGATCGCGGTCGACCAGGACTGGGGCGGCAGGCAGGGCACGAGGATCGCCGACGACGGCGACCAGGAGGTGTGGGCCAAGCCGATGTCCGACGGGTCCGCGGCGGTCGTGCTGCTCAACCGCGCGGACACCCCGGCCGCGGTCTCCACGACCGCCGCCGCGCTCGGTCTGGCCGACGCGCCCGCCTACTCGGTGCGGGACCTCTGGGAGCACACCACCGGCTCGTCGGCGGGCGGGATCAGCGCCGAGGTGCCCGCGCACGGAGCCGTGGTGTACCGGGTGTCCGCGTCGACGCTCCGGCCCGGCGAACTCTGAGCGGACAGCGCGCCACCGCCGTCGCGAGGGGCGACGGCGGTGGCGCGGCGGTCATTCCTTGCAGGTCTTGCCGGAGTTCACGCAGGCGACCAGGCGGTTCATGATCTTGTCGGACATCACGTTGGCGAAGTCGTCGTGGTCGGAGAACGGGTCGTGCTCCTCCGCGGGGAACGAGTCCACCTTGTACTGCGCGTTCTTCTGCACGTCCGCCGGGATGTCGTAGGTCAACGTGATGCGCAGCTGCGGGATGGCCTGAAAACCGTTGCCGCACTGGCCGGTGGCGTCGGCGAAGGCGACGTGATCGCGGTGGTTGGCGCTGTCGGTGTTCTTGCCGTCCCAGCAGCCGGGGAAGTCGTGGATCCGCTTGACCGCCGCGCCGTTCGGGCAGATCGGGTACTTGTTGAGCAGCACCTTGTCCTCGAAGCCCGCGCAGGTCCAGGAGGCCTTGGTGTTCTTGTCGCCGTTGATGGAGCGCTTGGCGTCGCCGTAGAGGATCTTCAGGAACTTCGGCATCGCCACGACCTGCCCCACGGGGCTGCCGCGGAAGGTGATGTCGGCGGCCTTCGGCTCCTGCACCTCGCCGTCGTTGCCCTCCAACTCCTCGTCCTTGCCGGTTCCCGTGCCCGCGTCGGCATCGGCGGCCGCGGCACCCGCCGCGAGCTTGCACGGCGCGAGCTTGTCCAGGCCCTGGGGCTTCGCGGCGACGCGGCCGATCGCGATGGCCATCCGCTCGATCGTCGCGGCCCGCTTCTCCTTCAGCGGCCCCAGGATCGCGTTGTTCACGAACCCGGCGTCGTTCTTCTGCGCCGCCGCGGTGTCGGCCAACCGCTTCTCGGCCTCGGCCTCCTGGGTGCCCAGCAGCGCGAGGTTGTTGTCGACCTCCGCCTTCGCCTGCTGGGGCACGTTCTTGAGCTGCGCGGCGACGTCCGGGCAGTCGATCCCGGCTCCGCCGCCCGCCTCCTCCTCGCCCTTGTCGATGCGGATGACGGGCCAGAAGTAGGCGGACTTGTCGCCGTTCTTGCAGGTCGTGCCGCCCGCGTCGAGGCTCTGGTCGGTGGAGTTCGCGTCCGTGGTCAGGTTGCCGACGTAGTCGTGCAGGTGCTGCGCGCCGTTCTGGACGCCGGGCGCGGCGATGAAGTTGTCCGGGTTGAAGTGGCCGTTCTCGTTGAGGCCGCAGTTGACCGTGAACGTGCCGGTCGTCGCGCCCCGCTGGGGCTTCGGCGTCTTCACGTTGGCCTTGACCTTCGTGATGTCGACGAACAGCGACGGGTCGGCTCCGTCGGCCTTGGCGGCGTTCTCGTCGCCCGCGTTGGTGACCACGACGGCCACGCCGATGGCGAGCGCCAGGCCTGCCATGCCCGCGATCAGCTTCGTGCTGCGGGAGATCTGGTGCCGCGCTGTGGAACGCGTCATGTTGTGCACCTCGGGGGGACGAACGCGGGAATCCGCGCGGGGCGGTGGACATCCCGGAGTACGTACAACCGATCAAGCCCCGCGCGCCGAAGCCGCCACCGTTATCATCTCGTAACCCAACCGATCGATCGGTCTCCACAGCTTCCGACCACAGGATGCCTTGCCGCGCTTGACGTTCCGAATAGACCGGATGAATCATGAGAGCGCTTCCACCTGCGGTTTCACCGGAGCGGAAGTCCTTTCGAGACCCTCGCGCGGCTGCCGTCCGCCGCACCGGCCGGCACCCGCGCGAGTCCTCCCCGCGTCAGCCCTCGCGTTGCGCCAACGCGATCCACGACCGGCAGAGCAGGTCGACGGCGTCGAGCACCACCTCGTCGGAGACGCCCTCGGGGTTGATCACGCGCTGGATCAGCAGCCCGTCCTCCAACGCGTGCGCGATCAGCGCCAGGAAGCCGAGATCGGCGGGCGGCCGGACGCCCGCGCGGGTCAGCGCGTCGTCGATGCCGCCCGCGATGGCCCCGCGGGCGAAGAGTTCGCGGTCGGCCAGCTCGGCGCGCAGCCGCTCGTCGCGCAGGGCGTGCAGCCAGAGTTCGGTGCGCAGCGCCAGCCACGCCTGGACGTTCGCCGCCCGGCCGCGGTGCCACGCCCGGAAAGCCTCCTGGTCGCCGTTCATGGCGCCGACCTCGTCGAACTCGGTCCTGGTCCGGTGTTCCAGCAACGCCAGCACGAGGTCGTCCTTGTCCGCGAAGTTGCCGTAGAACGCGCCCCTGCTGTACCCGGCGCGCTCGGCGATCTGCTCGACCGAGGCGCCGTTGACCCCCTTCTCGGCGAACAGCTCCGCCGCCGCGTCGATCAGCCGGGCACGGGTCAGTGCCCGGCTCTGGTCACGGGTCATCCGCTCGGTCGCCACGTTCGGATACGTTACCGTATCCGGATACATACCTGTATTCGAAGTGTGGGGGCAGCATGCCGTGGGACGTGAGCGCGATCGAGACCGGCCGCCGGGTGCGCGAGGGCGAGGTGAGCGCGGTCGAGGTGGTCGAGGCGCACCTGGCGCGGATCGCCGAGGTGAACCCGGTGGTCAACGCGCTGGCCGAGGTGTTCGCCGAGGACGCCCTCGACCGGGCGCGGGAGATCGACCGCGACGGCGACGGCGGTCCGCTGGCCGGCGTCCCGTTCTCGGTCAAGGACAACCTCGACGTGGCCGGGAAGGCCACCACGCACGGGGTCGCGCGGTTCCGGGACCTCGTCCGCCCGGTCGACGCGCCGCCGGTGGCGCGGCTGCGGGCGGCGGGCGCGATCCCGATCGGGCACGCGAACCTGCCGACGCTGACCGTGCGCGGGATGCACACGGCCAGCGAGCTGCACGGCCACACGGTGAACCCCTGGGACAGCGCGAGAACGCCGGGCGGGAGCAGCGGTGGTGACGCGGTCGCGGTGGCGACCGGCATGGCGCTGCTGGGGCTGGGCAACGACTCCGGCGGCTCGCTGCGCCTCCCGGCGATGTTCACCGGGGTCTGCGGGCTCAAGCCGTCCACGGGCCGGTACGCGGCCGACCACCGGTTCGGCGCGGACGACCCCTCCCTCGCCTCCCAGGTGATCCCGGTGGACGGGCCGCTGGCGCGCACCGTCGCCGACCTGCGGGTGGTGCACGGGGTGCTCAGCGGCGCGGACGTCCGCGACCCGCGTGCGGTCCCGGTGCCGGTGACCGGCCCGCCGGTACCCCGTCGGGTGGGGCTCGTGGTGGGCTCCGACGTCCACCCGGACGTGCGGGCGGCACTGGACGCGGCCGCGGGAACGCTGTCCGACAACGGTTACGACGTCGAGGAGGTCGTGCCGCCGAGGACGGCCGAGGCGCTGGACGCCTACTCCGGACTGATCATGACCGAGTTCGCGCAGAGCTGGCCCGCCGTCCGCGGCCTGCTCGGGAAGGACGCGAGCCGGTACCTGGAGCTGTCGATGCGCAGGCGCGAACCGGCCGACCTGGCGGGGTACCTCGCGCTGACCGGCACCTGGCACGGGGTCCGGCGCGCCTGGGGCGAGTTCCTCGACGACCGGCCGCTGCTGCTGGGACCGGTCAGCGCGGTGCCGTCGTTCGAGCCGGACCAGGAGTCCCGCGACGAGGAGGAGTTCGACCGCTACTCGCGGGCGATCGCGCTGTGCTCGGTGACCAGCCTGGTCGGCGTGCCCGCGGTCGCCGTGCCGACGGGGCTGGTCGACGGGTTCCCGATGGGCGTGCAGGTGATCGGCCGGATGTACCGCGAGGACACCTGCCTGGACGTCGCGGAGCTGGTGGAGCGCGCGGTCGGGCCCTGGTAGCGCCGGCCGGAGGTCAGGATCCCCCGGCCGGCGGTGCCGGTGCCGGGTGGGGGGACCACCCGGCACCGACCGCTACCGGGGCAGGTACGCCCGGTTGGCCTTGGAGAACTCGAAACCGTTGAACCGGTCCCAGTTGACCGACCACGTCATCAGGCCGCGCAGGTTCGGGTACACGCCCTTCGGCTTGTAGGAGCCGCAGTTCGTGCCCTTCATCAGGCAGTCCAGCGCCGTGTGCGTGTCGGCGACCGACGTGAACCCGCCGCCCGCGTTGATGCTCGCGGGCAGGCCGAAGGCGACCTGGTCCTGCCGCAGTCCGGTGAAGAACTTCGAGGCGTCGCCGCGGACCGGGAACCCGGCCAGCACCATGTCGGTCATCGCGACGTGGAAGTCCGCGCCGCCCATCGTGTGGTACTGGTTGTCCAGACCCGTGACGGGGCCGGAGTTGTAGTCCTGCACGTGCAGCAGCGTCAACGAGTCGCGCAGGGCGTGGATGACCGGCAGGTACGCGCCGGTGCGGCTGTCCGCGCCGCCCTGGCCGCCGTAGAACTGGTAGCCCACCTGGACGAAGAACGTCTCGGGCGCCATCGTGAGCACGAACTTGGCCCCGTAGCGGGCTTTCAGCGTCTTCAGCGCGGAGATCAGGTTCACGATCACCGGTGTGGTGGGACTGCGGAAGTCGGTGTCGCCGTCGTTGAGCGAGAGCGAGTGGCCCTCGAAGTCGATGTCGATGCCGTCCAGGCCGTACTTGTCGATGATCGCCGACGCCGAGCTGACGAACGCGTCGCGCGCGGCCGTCGTGGACAGCTGCACCTGGCCGTTGGCGCCGCCGACGGAGATGAGCACCTTCTTGCCCGCGGCCTGCTTGGCGCGGATGCCCGCGATGAACTCGGCCTCGGACTCGACGTTCGGGCACTCGGCGACCGGGCACTGGGTGAACCGCAGCTGGCCGGACGTGGCCGAGGTCGGTTCGGCGAAGGACAGGTTGATGACGTCCCAGTCGTCGGAGACGTCCTTCATCCGGATGTACCCGGACCCGTTGGCGAAGCTGGCGTGCAGGTAGCCGACGAGCACCCGCTTGGGCAGCCCGGTCGCGGGCGGCGGCGTCGTGGTCGGCGGTGTGGTCGTGGTGGTCGTCGTCGTGGTGGTGGTCGTGGTCGTCGTGGTGGTGGGCGGGGTGGTGCCGCCGGTGCACGCGCCGCCGTTGATCCGGCAGTTGACCGGGCTCGCGGTCCCGCTCGCGTTGAAGCCGAACGTCACGGTGGCGCCGGGCGCGATCGTGCCGTTGTAGTCGCGGTTGGTGAACGAGTAATGCCCGGCGGAGTTGGTCTGCAGGGCGTCCCAGTACGCGCCCACGGCGGTGCCCGAGGGCAGGTCGAACTCGACCTTCCAGCTCGACACGGTGGCGCTGGTGTCGTTCCTGACGGCGAACTGGGCGGTGTACCCGGTCTCCCAGCTCGACGACTTGGTGAAGGTTGCGGTGACCCCGGCGGCGTAGGCGGGCGCGAGGCCCACCAGCACGGCGCCGACCACGAGCGTCACCACCGCCGCCACTCTCGCGAGCAGCACACGTGACATGCGTCCTCCTAGTGGTGGCGGCCTCCAGGTGGGTCTGGTTCCGAATTGGACTAGACCATCAACCCGGTGTCAAGGTTCCTGGCGAAACACTCCCCCGACCGACATCCGGCGTACAGCGTTCGGCCGTGCGGATCCCGTGGCGCGCCGCACCCCGAGCCGCGCTGTCCAGCCCGCTGACACTGCTGGTCAGCGTCGTGACGGCGCTGCTGCTGAGCTTCGTCGTGGCCGCCGCCGTGCTGCACTCCTCGGCCTCCGGCAGCGCCGCGATCGCCTACCAACAGGACCGGCTCTGCGACCAGCTGCTGCACCCCGGACTCGACGTCGACAAGGGGATGCGGGCCGAGTGGGTCGACCGGGTGATCACCGCGGCCCGCGGCACGGCCGGGTCGCGGCCGGTGCTCGCGGCGACCTACACGACGGAGGTCCGCACCGACTTCGGCGGCAGGCCGACGTTCGCGAAGTTCGGCTACCGCGAGGGAGCCGTGGACCACGTGACGGTGCTCGAAGGCGGGGCGCGCGACGGCATGCGGGTCCCCCGCAGCATCGCCGACACCACCGACCTTCGGCTGGGCGAGCGGGGCATGGGCGGCAAGCTGCCGCCGGTCACCGCGATCTACGCCGACCTCGACGACCCGGTCGACCGGTGGTGGTGCAGCGAGCACCAGCAGGTCGTGCCGAAGAAGATGACCCCCGACGAGCTGACCAGCGCGGTCGTCTGGATGCCGAGCCAGGAGGCGTTCGACGCGCTACCACCGGAACTCACCGCGGTCGGGCTCGCGATGTCGCTGCGCTTCCCCACCCCCGCGCCGCGCACCGCGTCGGAGACCGAGGCGCTGCTGGCGTCCGGGAACGCGCTGCTCGACCGGATCGACGCCAGCACCGCCGCGATCGACCCGGAGTTCCCGGAACTCCGGCACAACGTCGTGCTGCCGCTGCCGGTGGAGAACGCGTGGGCCACCGCGGGCAACGTCCGCGCCGCGATCCTCCCGCTGACCCTGATCAGCCTGCTGATCGGGCTCGCGGGCGTCGGCACGGTCACCACGGCCTGGGCGCAGCGCCGCCGGACCGAGCTGCGGATGCTGTGGTGCCGCGGCTCCGGGCCGTGGGCGCTCGGCGGCCGAGCGGTGCCGGAACTCGGCCCGCCGCTCGTGCTGGGCGGCGCCGCGGGTCTGGGCGCCGCACGGCTGCTGCTCGGCGGGTACGCGCCGTCGACCGCGCTCGAACCCGGCGCGCTGCCCCTCGCCGCGGTGGAGGTGGTCGCGGTCGTCGCCGCGAGCCTCGCCGTCGCGCTGGCGGTGACCGCGTTCCGCACGCACCGGATGTTCCAGGCGCCGGTGGCCGGTGGTCCCGCCCGCCGGGTGGCCGCCGCGATCCCCTGGGAACTCGCGGCCGCCGTGCCGGCGTTCCTGGCCTGGCAGCGGCTGCGCGCGGGCGGCCTGTCCGCTCCGCTCAAGATCGGCGGGCTGCCCAGGATCGACGCGGCGGCGCTGGCGTTCCCGCTGCTGGTCGTGCTGACCACCGCGCTGCTCGCGGCCAGGGTGCTGCGGGTGCTGCTGCGCGCGTCGCACCGCACGTCGCTGTGGCACCGGCCCGCCGCGCAGATCGCGATCCGCAGGCTCGCCGCGACCGCCGGGCCGGTGACCGGCGTGCTGCTGGTGGGGGTGCTGGCCATCGGCACGATCGCGGTCGGCACCAGCGTCGCGAACGCGCAGAAGGCCTCGCTGGACGAGAAGTCCGGCCTCTACACCGGCGCGAACAGCGTGGTGCGGATCGACACCGCGCTGGCCTCCGGCGAACGCGAGCTGCCCGCCGAGCTGCGCGGCTCGACCACGATCGTCGGCGTCGTCAGCCAGTACGACCGCACCGCGCTGGTCGTGGACCCGGCGACGTTCACCGACGGCGCGTTCCCGGGGACCGCCGATCCCGACGAGCTGCGCGCCCTGCTCACCGAGCCGCTGCGGATCGGCCCGCCCGCGCGCCGCGAGGTCCGGCTGCCCGGACTGCCGCCGCTGGACCCGCGGGCGTCGCTGCCGTCGTTCCCGAAGGTCGGCGCCGACGGGTACGTGCTGCCGCGCGACCGGGTGGATTCCCTCGACGGCATCAGCTCCTGGTACCTGTGGTCCACCAAGTCCGTCGCCGACCTGACCGCGCCGCTGCGCGCGGCGGGCATCGACTACACCGACGTGCAGGATCGGGCCAGGGCGATCGCCGGGCTGCCGTTCCTCACCATCGCGTGGACCTTCGGGTTCGTCACGGCGATCGGCGGGGTGCTGGCCGTCGTCGCGGCCATCGCGCTGCTGCTCGCGATCGAGGTGCGCAGGCGGCAGAACGCGATCGCGGGCGCGCTGGGCACCCGGATGGGCATGACCCCGAGGATGCTGCTGTCCAGCCACCTGCTCGAACTCGGGGCGGTGGCGGCGTTCGCGGTCGTCGTCGGCAGCGCGGCAGGCGCGGTGGGCAGCGGGGTCGCCGTGCCCCGGCTGGACCCGGTGCCGCGGCTCACGCCGTCGCCGACGCTGCCGACCGTGCTGCCGCTGCTGGTGACCACCGCCGTCGGCAGCGCGCTGGTCGTGCTGGCGGCGGCGTGGATCGCGCTGCGCTCCGCCCGCGCGGCCCGGATCGGGGAGTTGATCCGTGGCTGACCACGTGCTGCGCCTGACCGGCGTCGGCGTCGACTACCGCACACCCGGCGGCACGGTCACGGCCGTGTCCGACGTGACCCTGGACGTCCCGTCCACCGGTGTCACGGTGCTGGCCGGGCCGTCCGGGTCCGGCAAGTCGACGCTGCTGCGGGTGCTGGGCCTGGTCGAACGGCCGACGCGGGGCTCCGTGGAGCTGCGCGGCCGGGGCACGACCGGGCTGTCGGACCGCGCGCGCCGGGCGTTGCGGCGCACCGACATCGCGCTGGTGTTCCAGAACCCCGGCGACAACCTGGTCGGCCACCTGTCCGTCGGCGACAACCTGCGTGCCGCCGCCCAGTCGGCGGGACGGCCCGAACGGGTGAACGAGGTCCTCGACCAGCTCGGCCTCCCCGGCACCGCGACCTGGAAGGCGACCGCGCTGTCGGGCGGCCAGCAGCAGCGGCTGGCGTTCGGCTGCGCGCTGGCCCGCGGCGCGGCCGTGGTGCTCGCCGACGAACCGACCTCCCAGCTGGACACCGCGTCCGCCGACCTCGTCCTGGAGACCCTCGTGGACCTGTCCCGACGCGGCGTCCCGGTGGTGGTCGCCTCGCACGACCCGCGGCTGATCGCGTTGGCGGACAGGTGCTTCGCACTTCGGGACGGGGCGCTGGCATGACCGCGCTGAGGGCCGAGGGGGTGCACCGGTCGTTCGACCACCCGAGCGGCGCGGTGCACGTGCTGCGCGGCGTCGACCTGGAGGTGGCCGCCGGGGAGCTGGTCACGCTGGCCGGGCCGTCCGGGCAGGGCAGGAGCGCGCTGATCACCCTGCTGTGCGGGTTCGACCAGCCGGACAAGGGCACGATCGAGGTATGCAGGAGGTCGCTGACCACTCCCCCGTCGTGGCGGCTGTGCGCGGTGCTGCCGCAGGCGCTCGGCCTGGCCGGTGAGCTGACGCCGGCGGAGAACATCGCGCTGCCGCTGCGCCTGGACCCGACCCGCCGCGGCCACCCGGTCGGCGACGCCGTGGACGACCTGATGGCGGAGCTGGGCATCGACGGCCTCGGCGACCGCTACCCGGCCGAGGTGTCGTTCGGCCGGCAGCAGCGCGCCGCGCCGGCACGGGCCGTGATCGCCCTTCCTGAGGTGCTGCTCGCCGACGAGCCGACCGCCCACCTCGACCAGCGCAGCGCGCCCGCGTCCGTGGCGGCGCTGCGCCGCGCGGCGGACACCGGCTCGGCCGTGCTGGTCGCCACCCACCACGATCTGGTGCACCTGGCGGCGGACCGCACACTCGTCCTCGACAACGGGATCGTTTCCGTACACTGAGTCCCGATGCATCCGCTCGCGCGCCGTGCCCTGGCCCTCCTCGTCGTGGTACCCCTCCTCGCCGTGTCGGTGGTCGTCAGCGACCACCGCTTCGCCGCCCCTCCCGGCCCCGCGAGCGACGCGCCCGTGGCGATGGTGGCCATGGGCGACAGCACCATGTCCGGTGAGGGCGCGGGCGACTACGAGGCGGGCACCAACGGCGAGAACGGCGACTGGTGCCACCGCTCGGTCAACGCCACCATCAACAGGACCGTCGTGGCGGGCGTCGACAAGACGTTCAACCTCTCCTGCTCCGGCGCCAACTCCGAGCAGGTCGGGCTGACCGACAAGTTCCAGAACACCGAGCAGTCCCAGGCGAAGCGCCTCGCCGCGATCGCCCGCGTGAACCGCGTGACCGTCATCGTGGTCGCCGTGGGCGCCAACGACGACCCGCGCTTCTCCGACGTGCTCAACCGCTGCGTGCAGGCCTGGTTCGAGCGCAAGTCCGACTGCACCAGCACGTTGTCCGACGACTGGCGCGGCCGCGTCGACCGCATGGTGCCCAAGGTGGAGAAGGCGTTGCGCGACATCCGCCAGGTCATGGACGACGAGGGCTACACCGACCGCTCGTACTCCCTCGTCGTCCAGTCCTACGCCTCGCCCGTCGCCCCCGGCGTCCCCGGCGACCTGCAGAACCTCGCGGGCTGCCCGCTGCGCACCGGCGACATGGCCTGGGTGCGCGACGTCGGCGTCGGCGAACTGGCCAAGGGCATCAGCACCGCCGCCCGCCGCGTCGACGCGCGCTACCTCGACCTCACCCAGGCGGGTGCCAAGCACGAGGCGTGCACCGGCGGGGCCAACCCGGACAGCGAGTGGTTCACCCGCCTGTCCGTCGACTTCGACGGCCTGCGCGACGAGACCCGCGCCTCCCACGCCCTCCAGGAGTCCTTCCACCCCAACGCCGAGGGCCACGAGCAGGTCGGCCGCTGCCTGACCGACTTCCTCGGCGGCAGCGCCAGGACGGCGAGCTGCGTCGACGACGGGACCGGCAACCTCAAGGCCGTGTCCTCGTCGGACTAGGCGTGGAACCTGGTCGTCTCTCCAACGGGGCGCGGGGGATCGTGATCCGGTTGATCGGGGCGGTGTCGTCGGCGTAGCCGAAGGACACGCCGAACAGCACCTTGCGGTCCCGCACGCCGAGTGACTCGCGGATCGTGGACGCGTAGAAGCCGAGCAGGCCCTGCGGGCAGCTGGCGATCCCGTGCGCGGTCAGCGCGAGCAGCAGGGTCTGGGAGTACATGCCGATGTCCGCGGCGACGCGGGCCTCCGCGTTGACCGGCGTGAAGAGCAGAGCGACGTGCGGGGCCCCGTAGAACCCCAGGCTTTCCGCGTCGTAGGCCCGCCGCCCCTCGACGTCGTCACGGGCGATCTCCAGCGCCCCGTACATCGTCCGCCCCGCCTCCACGCGCCGCCGGGCGTGCACCCCTTGGTACAGCCCGTCGTCGTAGGGGAAGTCGGTCGAGATCCGGTTCGCCGCATGCGCGGCCAGCAGGTCCGCGCTCAAGCGGTCGCGGGCGGCGCCGCTGACCACCTCGACGTGCCACGGCTGCGTGTTCGCGTTGGACGGCGCGGCCGTCGCGAGGGAGAACACCGCCCGCAGGGTCGCTTCCGGCACGGGATCGGGCCGGTAGGCGCGAACGGCCCGCCTCTCCCGGATGAGCGCCTCGGCGTGGTCGAGCAGATCCGATGTGGTCATGTCCGTCCTCGTTCGGTGAAGTAAACGCTACCGTTTACTTCACCGAAGCCAACACGGACCCGGAACCGAAGTAAACGCTGACGTATACTTCGTGGGTGACCGAGTCCCCCGCACGAGGCAAGGGCCGCGGCGCCCGCGAGCGCGTCCTGGTGGCGGCCACGACCCTGTTCCAGCGGCACGGGATCAACGCCACGACCATGGAGCAGGTCGCGGCCGCCGCCCCGGTGTCGAAGCGCACCCTCTACGCGCACTTCCCCGCCAAGGACGACCTCATGGTCGGCTACCTCCGGCATCTCAGCGAGTCCGGCGCCACCCTGGAGGCAATGCTCGACCGCACCGACCTCTCACCGCGCGAGCAGCTGCGCTGGCTGTTCACCATTCCCGACGGCACCAACGCCCCGATCCGCGGCTGCCCGTTCACCGACGCCGCCGCCGAGTTCCCCGATCCCGAGAGCCCGGTGCACCGGTACGCCCTCGAACGCAAGCGCCGCTTCCCCCAGCAGCTCGCCGAACTGGCCGCCCGGCTCGGCGCCGTCGACCCGGAAGCGCTCGGCGAGCAGCTCGCGATCCTGGCCGACGGCGCCGCAGGCCGCGCGATGGTCCTCAACGACGGCGCCTGCATGCGCTACGGCCTCATGGCCGCCGAAGCGCTGGTGGACGCGCAGTCAAGGCGCCCCGAGTGACCGGAAGAGCGCTCACACCGCCGCGGTGTCGCTGATGTGCAGCACGGCGTCCGCACCGTCGAGCAGCGCCTGGTCCAACGGGAAGTAGCCCTTCTCCGGGGTCGTGTCGGTCCGAACCCGGACCGCCTTCACGTCAGCGGTCGCGGTCAGACCCCAGGTGTCGCAACGGCTCTGCAGCACGCCTTCGGCCGAATCCGCCTCCGGCTCCCCCAGCCCGAGCCCGTCGCTCCGCCCCGCGCTCCCCGCCACGAACGCGTACCGCTCCCCCACCAGCGCCGCCACGACCGCCCCCGCGGTCACCCATTCCACGTCCATCTCCCCCAGCGACCACTCACCCCGGTTCCGCTTGAGGTGCAGGTTGTGCGCGAACACGAACGTCGGCCCCCTGACCCCCTCCACCTCCCGGATGTCCAGCAGGTTCCGGGCCATCAGCCCGTCCCGCACCCCCGACAGCCGCGAGATCCGCACCCCCTGCTCCCCCGGCCGCGCCAGTTCCCGGTGGTACCTCAGCAGACCGAGCCCGGCCGTGATCTGCGTCCGCGCCCGGTTCCACTCGCGCGGCGAGGTCGCACCGATCAACTCCGGCGCCCGCACGTGGAGTTCCACCAGCATGTCGTCGGCGATCACCCGCAGCGCGCCGGCCTCGGCCGTGGCCCCGACCGACTGGGACCAGTCCATCACCGCTTCCGTCCGGCTCCACCGGACGTCATCGCCGAGCAGGTCCTCGAAATCGTCGTCGAGCCCCAGGTAGGAACGGACGGACTCGAGGTACCGCCGGGGACTCGGCGCGCTCATCATCTCGGTGGACAGGTCGAACCCGTGGAACGCCACCTGCTCCGCCGCGGGCCGTCCCTCGTTGTGCTCCCGCATCCACCCGACCAACCGCCGGTTGAACTCCAGCTCCCCGAAGCCGTGCGAGAACCCCTCCCGCACCACCTCGTCGAGAGTCCCCACCCCTTCCCGGACGAAGTCGTCGACGACCATCGCGGCCGCCTGGTCGGTCTCCAGGGCGATCGACCGGAACCCGTGGTCGACCAACCGGCGGAACAGGTCGTTGCGGAACCGCTGGAAGGCCGGTTCCTGGTGCGTGGGCTCCCCGAACGCCAGCAGCTCGCACGACTGGGTCACGAAGTCCATGATGTCCTTGCTCATGGGTCTCAACCGTATCCTTGAAAGAACGGTTGAGACTTCCGCCCGACCCGGCCGCGTGACCGTCGAGTAAAGTCTCAAACCAGATGAGAACCCTCCGGCCGGCCGACCTCGCGCGGGAGCACGGCCTGTCCACCCAGGCCGTCCGCAACTACGAGCGGAGCGGCTTCCTCCCGCCCGCCGACCGCACCGACACCGGCTACCGGATCTACACCGAGGTGCACGCCTCCGCCCTGCACGCCTACCTGGCCCTCGTCCCGGCCCACGGCTACCCGGCGGCGGGCCGGATCATGGCCGCGCTCAACCAGGACGACCTCGACCGGGCCCTGGGGATCATCGACAGCGGCCACGGCAGGCTCATCCGCGACCGGGAGACCCTCGACGCCGTGCGGCAGGCCGTGGACCACCTGACTGCGGAGGCGCGTCCCGACCACAGGACCGGGCCCCTGACCATCGGCGAACTCGCCCGCAGGCTCCGCGTCACCCCGGCGACCCTGCGCAACTGGGAGGACGCGGGCATCGTCGTCCCCGAACGCGATCCCGCCACCGGCTACCGCGTGTTCCGCGCGAACGACGTCCGCGACGCCGAACTGGCGCACCTGCTCCGGCGGGGCCGCTACCCCCTGGAGCACATCGCCACCGTGGTGCGCCAGGTCCGCACGGCGGGCGGCACGGAGGCGTTGGCCACCGCCCTGGGCGGTTGGCAGCGGAAGCTGACCGCGCAGGGCCTCGCCATGCTCACCTCGGCCGCTCGGCTCAGCGCCTACCTGGACCTGCGGAACCGGTAGCCGGCCACGTGCCGTTCGCGGTGGGCGAGCAGCACGAACGTCCTGGGTCCTGGGTTCGGAGACCGGGAACCGCGGATCCGGCCGCCCACGCCGCGGTCCGGGGCGGGCCGCACTTCGCGAACACGAAGCACACCCATCGGATCCGGATCCGCGCCCATCAAGGAACGCCCTGTGCCGAACAGGGGTATTCACTACTCATCGCGCGCCGAGCAGGCGCATCGGCGTGCGATCATCCGCGCGCGGCGTGAGCTGCCCGGATGAACCGCTATCCCGCGAAAATGGTCAACACACCGACGAGAGGTCCCGACAACGGGAAGACCACCACGTCGACCGCCCATTCCGCCTTTCGTCGCAATGCCCGAACGGACAAGCGGTTGTCGGTTTCCACGGTCGGCCCTACCGTGTGCAACCGTTCACACGATTCAGCGAGTCTCGACCTCATAGACGCGGTCACCACAGGTCAGGACCACCTTCACGGGTCGAGGTCATGATGCGCACCCTCCTGCTCTTCGACGGTCTCGGTGGCAACAACGACACCTTGGCCGCCGCCCTTCGAGAGCTTTACTCCCGACCTGAGAACGCCGCCTACTTCCACACGGTGTTCACCGTTCTGGACGACGTCCTGAAATACATCGGCAACGAAACGCGCGCCGCCGTGCTCCCCACCGACTTCCCCCTGAAACAATGGCTGGAGTCGTCCGCAGACTTTCCACCCGATGCCCTGCGGAATTCGATCGTGGCCGGGGTCTGCGTCCACGTGTGCCAGGTGTGCCACCTCCAGCCGACCTCGCGCGGCGCGGACGGCGACGTCGTGGCGGCGCTCGGCCACAGCATCGGGCTCCAGGCGGCGGTCGTGGCCGGGATGCGCACGCGGCGGGTCGACGAGTTCCTCGCGCTGGCGGCGGGCTCGCTCAAGCTCGTCGCGCTGAGCCTGGTGCGCGGCCACCAGCTCGACGAGGCGCGCGTCGTCAGCCCGGAACTGGTGAGCCGGTACCTCGCCCGCGACGGCAAGGGCCGCACCCCGACCCCGATGGCGTCGCTGACGGGCATGTCGCGGCACGACCTGAGCAGCGCGGTGCGCCGGTACGGCGAGGACGGGCGGCGGTCGCTGTCGGTGAGCCTGGTCAACTCCCCCACCGTGCAGGTGCTCAGCGGGTCGACCGCGGACCTGCTCGACTTCTACTTCGCCCACGAGACCGCGTTCGCGGAGTCGCGGGTGAGCTGGGCGTTCCTGTCGAACTCGATCCCGTTCCACAGCTCGCGGCTGGCACCCGCGGCCCGCCGCGTCCGCGACGACCTCGCGTTCATCGGCCCGATGCCGGGCGCGGACGCGCTGGAGGTGCCGGTGTACGCGACCGACGCGCCGCGCGATCTGAGGCAGTCGACGGACCTGGTGCAGGAGTTCCTCGACCAGGTGCTGGTGCGGCCGATCGAGTGGGAGCTGGCGGCCGGTCACGCGATCGGCGACGCCGCGATCGAACGGGTCGTGGACTGCGGCCCCGGTCCGGGCGCGCGCCGCTTCACCCGTGAATGCCTGCGCGCCGACGCCCGTCCCCTGCGCTTCGAGTCGGTCCAGCAGTTCTCGCGCCGAGCCCGTTAGGAGAATGCCGTGCGTTGTCTGCTCTTCCCAGGTCAGGGCGTGCAGCGGAAGGGGATGGGGGCGGAGCTGTTCGCCCGCTTCCCGGACGCCACCGCGCTCGCCGACGAGGTGCTCGGCTACTCCGTCGAGGAGCTGTGCGTCCGCGATCCCGAGCGGCGCCTGCGCGACACCCGGTACGCGCAGCCCGCCGTCTTCTTCGTCAACGCCCTGATGGGGCTCTCCGAGATCGGCCACGACTACTACGCCGGCCACAGCCTCGGCGAGTACAACGCGCTGGTCGCGGGCGGCGTGCTGGACCTGGAGGCCGGTCTGCGGCTGGTGCGGCGGCGGGCCGAGCTGATGTCGGAGATCACCGGCGGCGGCATGTCGGCCGTGCAGGGCGTGCCGGTCGCGTTCGTGCGGCGCGCGCTGATCGAGACCGGTCTGACAGGGGTGTTCGTCGCCAACCTCAACGCTGACACCCAGACCACCATCGCCGGTGACCGCGCGGAGGTCGCGGTGGCGGCCAAGGCCATCGCCGCGCTGCCCGGCGCGCGGGTCGTGCCGATCAACGTCAGCGGCCCGTTCCACACCCCGCTGATGGCACCGGCCGAGGCCCGGTTCCGGGAGGTGCTCGCCGAATTCGAGTTCCGCCCGGCCACGACCCCCGTGGTCTCCAGCGTCACCGGTGAGCTGTTCGACGGCCCGGACCTGCTGGCCCGCCAGCTGTCCTCGCCGGTCGAGTGGGTCCGCACCGTCACGACGCTGCGCGCGGCGGGCGTGACCGACTTCGACGAGGTGCACGGCAGGACCCTGAGCTCGCTCGTCCACAAGATCGCCTGAGGAAGGGTGTACATGAACACGGACATCGCGATCGTCGGCGTCTCGGTCGACGTGCCGGGCGCGGGCGACCTCGACGCGTTCTGGCGGGTCATCAGCACGGGCGGCAGCTCGGTGCGGCCGTTCCCGCAGGACCGGCGGCGCAAGCTCGACGAGTACATCCACTACCTGCGGGCCACCAGCGTCGACCCGGTGAACGAGCCCGACATCGACTACCACAACGGGTCCTTCCTGGACACCGTGGACACCTTCGACTACGCGGCGTTCGGGATGAACCCGCGGCAGGCGACGCTGACCGACCCGCACCACCGGATGGTGATGCGGGCGATGTTCCTGGCGTTCGAGGACGCCGGGTACTCCGTGGACCGCTTGCGGGGCAGCAGGACCGGCGTGTTCGTCGGGTTCGCGGTCAACCCCGGCTCGACGTACCTGGACTACATCTGCCGGATCGACCCGACGGTGGGCCAGCAGGCGATCACCGGGAACATCCCGACGATGCTGGCGAACCGGCTGTCGCACCTGCTGGACCTGCGCGGCCCGAGCCTCGTCGTGGACACCGCGTGCTCCGCGACGCTGGTCGCGGTGCACCAGGCCAAGAACGCGCTGCTGATGGGCGACTGCGACATGGCCGTGGTCGGCGGCGCGCGGATCGTGTTCGCGCCGGTCAAGCACCCGCACTCCAACATCGGCATCGAGTCCTCCGACGGAGTGACCCGCACGTTCGACGAGGCGGCCGACGGCACCGGGTTCGGCGAGGGCTCGGGCGCGGTCGTGCTCAAGCGGATGGAGCAGGCGGTCGCCGACGGCGACCAGATCTACGCCGTCCTCAAGGGCAGCGCGGTCAACCACGACGGCAACACCGAGGGCATCACGAACCCCGACTCCGACTCGCAGGCCGAACTGCTGCTGGCCGCGTGGCGCGACGCCGACGTGGACCCGCGCACCATCGGCTACTTCGAGGCGCACGGCACGGCCACCCGCGTGGGCGACCCGATCGAGCACGAGGGCATGAAGCGGGCGTTCGCGAAGCACACCGACGACCGCGGGTTCTGCGCGGTGGGCACGGTGAAGGCCAACGTCGGGCACCTGTTCGAGGGCTCCGGCGTGATCGGCCTGATCAAGGCGGTCGCGGTGCTGCGCAACAGGATGATCCCGCCGCAGGCCAACTTCACCACCCCGAACCCGAAGCTCGACTTCGCGTCCGGGCCGCTCTACATCCCCACCGCGCTGGGCCCGTGGGAGTCCGAGGGCCCGCGCCGCTGCGGTGTCAGCGCGTTCGGGCTCGGCGGCACCAACGCGCACGCCGTGCTGGAGGAGTACGCCTCCCCCGAGCCGCAGGCGCCGTCGGAGGGCGAGGTGCTGTTCACCCTGAGCGCGGCCACGCCGCGCTCGTTGACGTGGCTGGTGGAGCGCTACATCCGGTTCATCGACGGCGGCGGACTCGCCGACGCGGACATCGCCGATGTCGCCTACACCACCAGGGTTTCCCGCAGCTCGCACCGCCACAGGGTCGCGGTCGTCGTGTCCGATGTGGACGATCTGCGTCGCGGCCTGGCCGAGCTGCTGGTCAACGGGCAGCGACCGATCACCGGAGCGCTGGCGGCGGCCGCGAAGGCGTACCTGTCCGGCGGCCGGGTCGACAGCGCGCCACCGGTGGACCGCGCGCCGCGGATCGTCCGGCTCCCCGGCTACGCCTTCGACGAAACCCTTGCCTGGATGGAGTTCCCGGAGGGCTGGCGGTCGCAGCTCTCGCTGGCTACCAGCGACGAGCGCCACCCGGTGACGCACGACGTCGAGTTCCAGCCCACCCCCGCCCTGCCGACGACCGGCGTGCCCGCGGGCGCGTCCGTGCTGGCGCTGGTCGACCCGGCCACCGACGCCGAGGGGTTCCTCGCGACGGCCGACCTCGGCGACGCGCGGATCCTGCGGCTGGGCGCGGACTTCACCGCCGACTCGTTCGACGGGATCGCCCGGCTGGTCGGCGACGGGAACGTCACGCACGTGGTGCACGCGCTCGCGTTCGAGCACTCCCCGGCCACCGACGTCGACGAGATCGGGCGGCGCACGGCCAAGAACCTCGGCAGCCTGTTCCACCTGACGAAGGCGCTGATGGCGGCGGGGGTGAAGGTCGACCTCGCGGTGGTGACGCGGACCGCGGTGTGCGCCGAGGAGGGCGACACCACCGCCGTGACCGAGAACGCCGCGCTGGTCGGCTTCGGCAAGGTGATCGGCCGCGAGTACCCCTACATCAAGGTCAAGCACCTCGACGTGGACACGGCCGTGCCCGGCCCGGCGCTGGCGGCCGAGGTGTTCTCCGCCGAGCACGGCCTGTTCCTGCTGCGCGGCACCGGGAGGTCGCGCGAGGTGTTCGTGGAGGTGCCCCAGGTCGACACCGACGGCCCGCGGACCTACCTCAAGCCCGGCGGCACCTACCTGATCACCGGCGGCACCGGCGCGCTCGGCCTCGCGGTGGCGCGGTCGTTCGCCGAGAAGCAGCCCGACATCACGCTGGTGCTGCTCAGCCGGTCCGGCATGCCGCCGCGCGACCAGTGGGACGACCTGCTCGCCGCGGGCACGTCCACCGAGCGGATCCGCACGGTCAGGGACCTGGAGGCGATGGGCACCACGGTGCTCGTGCGCGCCGCCGACGCGGGCGACCCGAAGGCGCTCGCGGCGGCCGTGATCGGCGTCCAGCAGGACAACGGGCGCATCGACGGCATCGTGCACGCCGCGGGTCTGCCCGGCGGCGCGACGCTGATGTTCCGGCTGCCGGAGGACTTCGACGAGGTCGTCCGGGTGAAGCTGCACGGCGCGTTCGTGCTGGACGAGCTGACCCGCGACGACCGGCCCGACTTCATCGTCCACTTCTCCTCGGTGGCCTCGGTGTTCCCGGCCCCCGGCCAGGCCGACTACGCGGCGGGCAACTACTACCTGGACAACCTCGCCCGCTCCCAGGCGGGCGGCCCGTGCCACGTGGTCGCGCTGGACTGGGTGGCGTGGAAGGAGATCGGCATGGCCGTCGACCACGGCACCAACGGCGACACCATGTTCAAGGCGCTCCCCACCACCGTCGGCCTCGACGTCGTGGACGCGGCCCTGCGCTCGCGGCGGCCCCGGCTGTTCGCGGGCGAGCTGAACTACCGCGGCGAGCTGATCCACCTGCTGCGCTCCTACGACGTGCCGCTGTCGGCCGACATCGGCACCAAGGTGGAGCGCGAGATGCATGCGCTGGAGGAGCGGCTGCTCAAGGCGTCGGAGAAGATCAAGGCCACCGTCGCCGCCGTGCAGGTGGAGCTCAAGGGCCGTGACAACGGCGAGTACACCGAGGTCGAGCAGTCCGTCGCCCAGTGCCTCGCCCTCGCCTTCGGCTACCCCGCGCTGGACGTCGAGGCGGACTTCTTCGAACTCGGCGGCGACTCCATCATGGCCGCCTCGGTGGCCAGCACGATCGCCGTCCGCCACGGCGTGCACTACGACGTCGCGGACCTGCTCGCCGACCGCACGGTCTCCGAGATCGCCTACCACATCGAGGAACTCGTGGAGTTCGCGGAAGACGTGGCCTGATGACGGACATGACCACGGGGCCCGCGCTGCGCAAGATCGTCGGGTTCGCGCTGCCCCTGACCGCGGCGAACCTGCTCCAGCAGGGGTACGTGCTGATCGACGGCATCCTGGTCGGGCACTACGTCGGCGTCGACGGCCTCGCCGCCGTTGGCGTGGCGGGCCCGATGTTCTACCTGCTCAACGCGATGTTCATCGGCCTCGGCACCGCGTTCACCATCCGGCTGGCGCACTTGCGCGGCGCCCAGCAGGACGGTGAGCGGCGGGGTGTGGTGCTCGCGCTGGCGCTGGTCACGGCGGTGTGGGCGGCCGGGTGCGTCGTGCTCGCGACGGTGCTGGCGCGGCCGGTCCTGTCGCTCATGGGCATCCACGGGGAGCTGGCGGACGATTGCGCGCTGTTCTTCGGCACGCTGTCGATCGGCTTCCCGGCGATGTTCGGGCTGGCCGCCGTCAGCGCCTACTTCCGCGGCCTGGGCAACTCGCGGGCCGCGATGTGGGTGCAGGGCTTCGGGAACGTGGCCAACATCGTGCTCGTCTGGCTGTTCCTCTCGGTGCTGGGCATGGGGATCGGCGGCGCGGCACTGGCCACGGTGCTCGCCAGCGCCGCCGCGCTCGTGGTCGGGCTCGTGGCCGCGCGGCGGATCTACCCGTTGGGGCGCAAGCGGTCCGAGCCCGCCGTGCGGCACGAACTGGTGGACGCCGTGCGGCTGGGGTTCCCGTTGGCCAGCCAGCACATCATCCTCGCGGTGGGGATCATGGTGCTGGTCTGGATCATCCAGTCCTACGGCGCCGTGGTGCTCGCGGCGTTCACCGTGGTGTCCCGGCTGGAGCTGTTCACCGGGATGCTGTTCCTGGACTTCTCCGGCGCGGTGACCGCGTTCGTGGCGCAGAACCTCGGCGGCGCGGACCGCGACCGGGCGCGGCGCGGGCTCGTGCAGACGATCGGGCTCACCATCGGGCTCACCGTCGTGGTGTCCGCGGTGGTCCTGCTGGCCCGCTCCCCCATCGCCGGGCTGTTCACCACAGACCCCGCGACGCGGGAGCTGACCGAGCGCTACATCCTGATCATCTACCCGTTCCTGGTGCTGTACACGGTCATGGTGGTCACCCACGGGTACCTCAACGGGTCCCGCCGCACCACGGCGCCGCTGATCTGCACGCTCATCGCGTTCGTCGTCGTGCAGGTCCCGTTCGCCTACCTGCTCAACGGCACGTTCGGCATCGACGCGGTCATGTGGGCGGTGGTCGCGGGCTGGTCGGCCGGGTTGACCTACAGCGTGTTCTGCCTGCGCGAGGTGCTGTTCGCCCGTCCCGCGCTGACCCCCGGGTTGAAGGGCGCCTCGTGATCACCGAGAGCACGGTCCAGGCCGAGTTCCACGGCGGGCGGGCGCGCGTCGGCCCGTTGACGTGGGGCCAGCAGGGCACCTGGGACGGCATCCACGAGTGGCTGCCGGAGGTGAAGCCGTTCTTCGTCCTCACCCGCTGGCTGCCGGTCCCGCTGCTGCTGGGCGTGGGCGACGTGCTGGAGCAGATCAGCGAACTGCTGCTGCGCCACGAGTCCCTGCGCACCCTGTTCCACCCGTCGCCGCGCGGTGACGCCACGCAGGAGGTGCTGGCGTCGGGCGCGCTCGACGTCAGCCTCTTCGACCGGCCAGCCGACGACCCGGTGGAGTTCACCGGCATCGTCACCGACTGCCTGGTGCGGGCCGGGGCGACGGCGTTCGACCACGACAAGGAACTGCCGGTCCGGATCTCCCTCGCCCTGCACGAGGGGATCCCGGTGCTCGTCGTCCTCGGCGTCTCGCACATGGCCGCCGACCACACCGGCACCGAACTGCTCGTCGCCGAACTGGCGGCCATGCTCAAGGCGCGTGCCGACGGGAAGCCGATGCCCGCCGCGAAGCCGTCGGCACAGCCCGTGGACCTCGCCACCCGGCAGAACTCCCCGGACGGCCAGCTGCTCAACATCGAGGCCACGCACCACCTCCGCGAGCAGCTGGCCCGGATGCCGTCCGAACCCGCTCCCGCACGGGCCGTCCCGCTGTCCCCGCGGTTCGTCCGGGGCGAGATCGAGTCCGACGTCCTGCCGGTGGCGGTCCGCTCGGCGGCCAGGCGACTGCGCACCACCACGTCCGTCGTGCTGCTGTCGATCACCACGGCACTGCTCCGCTGCTTCTGCCCCGGCCCGGCCTACCGGCTCGACATCATGCAGAGCAACAGACTGGCGCCGGACCTGTTCAACGCCGTCACCACGATGAACCAGGCCGTGAAGACCGTGGTGGCACTGGACATCGGGTCCTTCGACGAGGCCGTCCGCCGGTCGGCGGCGGCCATGGCCGCCGCCAAGCGCCACGCCCGCTACGACAGCAGGCTCGCGCGCGAGGTGCTGCGCGACGTCGCGCTGCCGCCGGGCTGCCAGGTCAACGACATGTGGTCCACGCTGCCGCGGGCCCGCGGCACGGCGCCCGGCGACCCCGCCGCCACGGCGCTCACGTGGCCGGAGCGGACCGCGCACGAGGACATGGCGCTGTACCTGGACACCGGCGGCACCGCGGACCGGATGCGACTGTCCCTGATGGCCGACACGGCCCTGCTGCCGCCGGGGGACATCGAGGCGTTCCTGGTCGCGTTCGAGCGGACCGCCTCGGCGTTGGCGGTGTCGGACGTGGCGCTGGAGCGGGTCGCGGAGGTGTTCGCCGAGCACCGGAGTTCGTCCAGCATCGCGTAGACCGGCTCCCGCCCTTGACGACGTCGTCGCGCCGGAAGTCCGCGCCGTCGTGATCGGAAAGTCGGGTTCCACCACCTCGACGAACCACTAGGCTGCCCGGAATGCCGATCGACTTCTCCGACCACGACCCCACCTGGCCCGCCGAAGCCGCCCGCTCCATGGCCGAACTGCGCGCCCACTTCCCCGTCATCGAACACGTCGGCAGCACCGCCATCCCCGGCCTCGCCGCGAAACCCGTCATCGACCTCATGGCGTCCACACCGGACCTCGACACCGTGCTGGCGACCGAGGCCGTGCTGACCGACCTCGGCTACGTGCGCGAGGAAACCGGCATGCGCAACCGCCTCTTCTACCGCCGCGACACCAACGGCACCCGCACCCACCACCTCCACGTCATCCCCGCCGACAACTGGGACACCCGCAACGAACGCCTCCTGCGCGACCACCTGCTGGCGCATCCCGAGGCGGCGGCCGAGTACGGGGCGTTGAAGCGGGAGCTGGCGGCGCGGGAGTCGGACGGGTTGGCGTACACGAAGGGGAAGACGGCGTTGATCCAGAAGCTGATCGACCGGGAGCGGGAGGCGCGGGGGCTGCCGGCGAGCGACGTGTGGGAGGACTGATCCCTGGCGGCCGCCCGGTCGTGGGATTCGCGACTCGAACGCCGGACCGTCCAGCCTGGCGGCCATCTGTGTAGATGCGATCTACGTAGATGGCATCTACACTCTTGCCGTGCCGGGATTCGTGGGTAGACGGACCGAGTTGCGCCTGCTGCACAAGCGCCTCGGCCGGGTGACCGCGTCGCGAGAAGGATCCGCGATCGCGATCCGAGGGCGACGGCAGGTGGGCAAATCGCGGCTGGTGCAGGAGTTCTGCGACTCGGCCGACGTGCCCTACCTCTACTTCGCCGCCACCAAGGGCTCGTCCGCGGTCGACTCGGTCACCGCGTTCCTCGCCGAACTCGCCGACTCGTCCCTGGCCGCGGCCGGACACGCGCTACCGCCCACCGGCGTCACCGGAGGGTGGCCCGACGCGTTCCGCGTCCTGGACGCCGCGCTGCCCGAGACGCCCTCGGTCGTGGTGCTCGACGAAGTACCGTGGCTGGCCGAGCAGGACCAGGTCTTCGACGGTGCGTTGCAGACCGCGTGGGACCGGCTGTGGTCACGGCGTCCGGTGCTGCTGGTGCTGCTGGGCAGCGACCTGCACATGATGGAACGCCTCACCGCCTACGACCGCCCCTTCCACGGACGCGCGGACAACCTCGTGCTCGGCCCGCTCAACCCCGCTGAAACCGGCCGCGCCCTCGGCCTCCACGGGGCGGACGCGATCGACGCGCACCTGATCACCGGTGGACTGCCCGGCATCATCCGCAGCTGGCCCCACGCCACACCCCCGGCCGAGTTCCTGCGACAGGAGTGCGAGGACCCCGCCGCGCCGCTGTTCAGCGTGCCGGAGTCCTCGCTGTTGGCCGAGTTCCCCGCACCCGACCAGGCCCATCGCGTGGTGGAGTCGATCGGCGGGGACAACCGCACCCACGCGAACATCGCCGCCACGGCCGGGAGCAGCCAGGGTCAGATCCCGTCGGGGACGCTCTCACCGCTGCTGCGGAAGCTGACCGAGGAGAAGCGGGTCCTGGCGATCGACCACCCGCTGTCCACCTCCCCCGGCAAACCGGCGCTCTACCGGGTCGCCGACAGCAACCTGCGCTTCTACCTGCCCATCGGACGCGCCATCCAGGAACAGGCGCGCCGCGGACGTCCCCAGGTCGGCGCGCGCGTGCTGGACCGCCAGTGGACCAGTTGGCGCGGTCGCGCTGTCGAGCCGCTGATCCGCGAAGCCCTGGAACTCGCCGGACAGGCCGGTGGGTTGCCCTGGCCCGACACCGCCGCGGTGGGCGGCTGGTGGAACCGGCAGCACAACCCCGAGGTCGACCTCGTCGGAGCCGACCGCTCCCCCGTCGCGGGCCGGATCGACTTCGCCGGGTCGATCAAGTGGATCACCGGCGCCTTCGACCGCCACGACCTGCATTCGCTCCGCCACGCGGTCGGCCACATCCCCGGTTACGACCACGAACGATCCGGACTGGTCGTCGTGTCCTTGTCGGGCGCGGACCTCGACACCGATGAAGCCGACCTGCTGTGGGGACCGGACGAGATCATGGCCTGCTGGACGGCCGATTGAGCAAGTCCGGCTACTCCGCGGCGTACGTCGTGCGCACCGCAGGCGACCGGCGCAACCTCCGCTGCGCCCCAGCCACCTGCACCTGATCCCGCCCCAACCGCTTCGCCTCGTACAACGCCGCATCCGCCGCCGCGAGCACACCTTCCAGGGTGTCCTCGTCGATCTCCGGCCAGATGGCCACCCCGATGCTGACCCCCAGACCGGTGACGATCCCGCCCGCGCTGTCGTCGATCTTCAACCCCAGCACCTGGGCCCGCACCCGCTCGGCGATCACCACCGCCTCGCCCCGCTCCACCATCGGCAGCAGGACCGCGAACTCCTCGCCGCCGAACCGCCCCACCGCGTCCCCGCGCCGCACCGTCGAGGACAGCGCGTCGGCGATCTCGCGCAGCACCGAGTCCCCGACCTGGTGCCCGTAACGGTCGTTGATGTCCTTGAAGTGGTCCACGTCGATCATGAACAGCCCGAGCGTCGACGGGGTCTGCCGGTCGCGGGTGCGTTGGAGTTCGAGTCGCGCCTGGAGGTGCCAGGCTTCCGCGTTGAGCAGTCCGGTCTTGTTGTCCGTTCGGGCCGCCAACTCCAACTGGTGGATCAGCACCGTCCGGTGCAGTGCGACGGCGGCGACCACCATGGGCAGCGCGAATCCCGGCCACCAGGTGACGGCGAGCGCGACGAACGAGCCGAGGGCCAGTTGGCCGGCTTCGAGCAGGTTGTCCGCGCCGCTGCCGACGGCCTCGCCGATCTTGCGCAGCTTGACCGTGATGACGATGACGATGCCGACGAGCAGCGAGTTCACGCCCCACTGGGCGGCGCCGGCGCCGATGATCCCGAGCAGGTCGAGCACGCCGGACGGGCGGCCCGTCATGAGGTGTTCACGCAGGCCGGAGGCGTAGGAGACGCCGTTCGCGGCCAGTGCGGCGAGGATCATCATGGATCCGGTGAACAGGCAGCGGTGCGGTGGCCGGGAGGTGTCCCAGCGGCCGACGACCCACCAGCGGTGCAGGTAGATCGTCGCGACCAGCAGCACCGCGGGCAGCGGCGGCAGCACGAGCGCGCCCGCGAAGATCCAGATGCTGCACAGGTCGACGTGCGGCAGGTGGCTGTGGTCGCGGCGGATGCGCTCGATCCAGCGCGAGAAGTGCAGGTGCGCGCCCGCGCAAGCGGCCAGGACGCCCGCGATGAGCCACGAGCGGGACGGGACGGGGTGCGGCGCGCTGAGGACGACGGCGAGAACGGCGCCCGAATCCACGAGGAACACGTACGCCAACGCCCGTTTGGGCAGGGACCATAGGGACCAGCCTGGGATGGCGCGCCACGGCGCTCTGGTCCGCACCGGAGCGTCCGCGCGATGTCCCATGCCCATGTTTACCTCACGACGCGGTCGCCCCGGTGTGAACCAGGGCCGGACGGAGCGTCACGGTAATCGCGACCAGGGGCGAAGTCAGCCGCTGCCGGGGTGACGACACGGAGTGGAGGTGACCACCGTGCGCGACAAGATCTGGTGAGCCGACTCCCGTTTCCAGCCGTAGTACCGGAAAACGAGGGGAGGTGGCCGACATGCGCGACAAGATCTGGTGAAGCGGTCAACCGTCGGTAGTCACCGTGGTGGACACACGAGACCACGAGACGGCCGCGGCGAGCGCCAGCACCGTTCCCGCGGCCCCGGCGGCGGCGATCGTGCCCGTGGTGGACCCGGTCCACTGCGCCACGAGCCCGCCGCCCGCCACGCCGACGCCCTGCGCGGCGACCAGGCTGGTGCGGGCGAAGCCCAGCGCCTGCCCCCGCCGCCGGTCCGGCACCAGCCGGACGAACGTCGCACCGGCCGTGACCTGGTACGCGCTGAACGCGCCGGACAGCGCGAGCAGCCCGACGGCGAACCCGAGGCCGGGCGCGAGGAAGTACCCGAGCAGGGGCAGCACCGTGGCGACCGCGAGCACGCCGAGCAGCCGCACCCGTGCCGCGGACGGCACGAACCGCAGCAGCAGCGCGCCCACGACCATGCCCGCCGGGTCCGCGGCCAGCAGCACGCCGACCTCCGCGACCCCGGCGCCGGCCTCCTGCGAGAACGGCGCGGCGAGCCCTTCGGGGACGACGGCGAACGTCGCGAGACAGCCGATCGCGATGAGCAGCCGCAGCCTGCGGTCGTGCCAGACCAGACCCGCGCCCGCCCGGACTCCCGCCCACCACCGGTCGGCGTCCGGTCCGTCCGACGGCGTGAGCGACGCCGGTCGTCGGCGCAGGCCGAACCGCAGCAGCAGCGCGGACAGCCCGAACGTGACCGCGTTGACGGCCAGCGCGCCGGACGTGCCGAGCCAGGCGACCACCAGCCCGCCGCCCGCGAACCCCAGCAGCAGCCCGACCTGGTGGGTGATCAGGTGGATCGACTGGCCCGCCTCGTAGCGCCGCTCCCCCAGCACCAGCGGCAGCAGCGCGCCCTGGGCGGCCGCGAACGGCGGCTCCGCCAACTGCACCAGCACCAGCAGCGCCACGACCAGCGGCAGCGGCACCGCGGGCACGGCCATCACCGCCACCAGCGCGGCCCGCAGCAGGTCGCTGCACACCATCACGGTCCGCCGCGGGTACCGGTCGGCCAGCCCGGTGAGCAGCACGCCCGACAGCAGGCCGGGCAGCATCGTCAGCGCGTAGGTCAGCGCGGTCCACGCGGGCGAGCCGGTGCGCTGGAACACCACGATCGACAGCGCGAGCCTGGCCAGCTGGTCGCCGACGATCGACGTGAGCGAGGCGCACCAGAGCACCCGGAACTCCGCGACGCCGAAGGCCGCCCGCGATCCGCTTCCGGCGTCGCCGCGCTTGGTCATCGGGACTCCGGTCGGCCGATGACGCGGCGGAGACCGCGGAAGTCCGCGGTGGGCTGTCGACTCGTCGTGGCGGAGGGGCGACACCGGGCCGTGGGGAGTGCGTCGGTCCGAGCGGGCATCTGCCGGACCCCCTTCCGAGGGGAACGCCGCCAAGCGGACGGAATCGCCTGCCCTCCGGGACGGGGAGGATCTCCCCACCGTGTCAGAAACGATCACCTCGATCCAGTGGTCCACTTCGGTGAACGGGAATCACCATCTCGAACTTGCGGTGCGGACCGTTCGCCGTCGGCCGCCAAGGGCACTCGCCCTCTTCGGAGGAAGTCGGTGAACCGCTCCACCGGGCGGACGACCGTCCGGTACGACCCCGCGGGCCCGCGGGTCAGGTGGTCGCGCGGGCCACGACGGCGCCCACGACGAAGTCCGGGTACACCTCGGCGACCGCGTCGACATCCGGGAGGACCACCACCTCGCCGAGACCGGCCGCCTCGAACGTGGCGCGCCAGGCCGCGGGCGTCAGGAAGCCGTGGGTCGGGCGCCGCACCGGGTCGGTGACGACGTCGGTGAAGCTGTCCAGGAAGTCGAAGATGATCTCCGCGTGGATCGGCCGCGCCAGCTTGGTCGGGCGCAGGCACTCCGAGACGACGACCGCTCCACCCGGTTTGAGCGCCTTCGCCGCCTCGGCGACGACGAAGTCGAGGTCGGGCGCGACGTGGAAGCAGTTGACGGAGTAGACCACGTCGAACGTGCCGGGCCCGACGCCCTGCTCCGCCCACGGCTTCGTCATGTCCAGGCGCTCGGACTCGACCTCCGTCGACGGCGCGGCCGCCTCGCGCGCCACCTGCTCGCCGATCCGCGCGAACGTCTCGGCCACCTCGGTGAAGCGGTACCGCGTGACGCGGGAACCGAGCGAGCGGAGTACCTGCTCGGCCGCGCTGCCGCAGCCGCCGCCGATCTCCAGCACCTCGAACGCGCCGCCGTCGGCGGGGACGAGGCGGGAGACGGCCTCCGCGCCGACGGTGTTGTTGATGGCGTACAACGGGTTGTCGTTGGAGAAGTACCGCGGCCAGAGTTCGAGCTTGTCTGGCGCGAACAGGATCTCCTCGCCCGACGCCTCGCCGCGGAAGAAGCGCTCCGCCCCGTCGACCAGCGTCCGCAGGATCTCCGGGGCCACCGCGGCACCGGGTTCCTGCTCGGCCAGCTCCACCGCGACGGTGTCGAAGTCGCCCACCGGCACCGCCCCGGTGAAGTAGCGGCCGTCCAGGCGGTCGAGCACCCCGCTGTCGGACAGCTTCTCGTACATGAACCGCAGCGGAACCGTTCGGCGCCAAGGGATCGAGAGATCCCTCTTGGCCTGCTGGACCGTCACGCCCGTCGTGGGCGGCAGCGCGCCGATCGACGCGAGGATGCGATGTGCGGTCGCGTCGACCAGGCGCGCGAACGTCTCGTTCGCCGCCAGGAAGCGGAACGGGAACAGCGCGCGGATCCGCTCGTCGGTGATGGCCCCGTGGAGCCGCGCGAACTCCGCCGCGTCGCCGTGCCCGCCGGATCGACCGCGCGGGTCCCTCGTCGGATCGCTCATGGTGTGTCGACAGGCCTTCCGTGACGTGGTGCGGGTGGCGGCGGAATCCGACCGGACGCTTTTCCGTCAGCTTTCCGCGATGGCGATCGCCTGCCCGGCAATCGTCGGTCCCGCGGTCGTCGACACGCATCTCCACCGATGCGGTGTCGAGCCATATGGGAGAAGCGGAAAGCGGACCGCACACGAAGAGAAGGCATGCGTGGCGACGCGACTGCACGCTGGACCGCAACCGGGAACGCACGGGGGAATAGGCGGTACAGGCTTGAGCACCGAGCGGATCGCGATCGTCGGCATCGGACTTCGTTACCCCGATGCCGCCAGCACCCAGGATCTCTGGGAGAACGTCCTGGCGGGGCGCCGCGCCTTCCGCAGGCTGCCCGACGAACGGATGAACCACGCGGACTACTACTCGCCCGACCCGAACGCGCCGGACCGCTTCTACGCGAGCAAAGCGGCCGTGTTGCGCGACTTCGAGTTCGACCGGCTGAAGTACAAGATCGCGGGCAGCACCTACCGGTCGACCGACCTCACGCACTGGCTGGCGCTGGACGTCGCGGCGACGGCACTGGCGGACGCGGGTTTCCCCGACGGCGTCGGGCTGCCCCGCGAGTCCACCGGCGTGGTCATCGGCAACAGCCTGACGGGCGAGTTCTCCCGCGCCAACCTGATGCGGGTGCGCTGGCCCTACGTCCGGCGCACCCTCGCCGCCGCGCTGGCGGCGAAGGGGTGGGACGACGACGAGACAAGCGCTTTCCTGCGCGACCTCGAACCGGTGTACAAGGCGCCGTTCCCCCCCATCGACGAGGACACCCTCGCGGGCGGGCTGGCCAACACCATCGCGGGCCGGATCTGCAACCACTTCGACCTGCGCGGCGGCGGCTACACCGTCGACGGCGCCTGCTCGTCGTCGCTGATCTCCATCGCCACCGCCGCCAAGGCGTTGACCGACGGCGACCTCGACGCCTGCCTCGCGGGCGGCGTCGACCTGTCCATCGACCCGTTCGAGGTGATCGGCTTCGCCAAGACCGGGGCGCTGGCGACGGGCGAGATGAAGGTCTACGACAAGGACTCCAACGGTTTCTGGCCGGGCGAGGGTGCGGGCAGCGTCCTGCTGATGCGCGAGTCCGACGCCGTCGAGCGCGGTCTGCGCGTCTACGCCTCCATCACCGGCTGGGGCATCTCCTCCGACGGCAAGGGCGGGATCACCCGCCCGGAGGCCGAGGGGCACCGGCTGGCCATCAGGCGCGCCTACGACAGGGCCGGGTACGGCGTGGAGACCGTCGGCTACTTCGAGGGGCACGGCACCGGCACGGCGCTGGGCGACGCCACCGAGCTGCGGGCGATCGGCTCCGTCCGGCACGACGCCGCCCCCACCGCCCGGCCCGCCGCGATCAGCTCCATCAAGGGCAACTTCGGCCACACCAAGGCCGCCGCGGGCGTCGGCGGGCTGATCAAGGCCGTCCTGTCGATCCACCACCAGGTCATCCCGCCCGCCACCGGGCACTACGAGGCGCACCCGGAGCTGGTCGGCGACTCCCCCGCGCTCTACGTCCCGAACACGCCGGAGCTCTGGCCCGCGGAGCTGCCGATCAGGGCAGGCGTGTCGGCGCTGGGCTTCGGCGGCGTCAACACGCACATCGCGCTGCAACAGGCCCCCGGCACCACCCGCCGCGTCGAGCTGCCCGCCCGGACGACGGGGCTCAACGGCGGCAGGCAGGACGCCGAACTGCTGCTGCTGGACGCCGCCGACCACACCGCGCTGCGCGAGCAGGTCGTGAGCCTGCTCGGCCTGGTGCCCGCGCTGTCGTTCGCCGAGGTCGCCGACCTGGCCTGGGCTCTGGCCTCCGGGCTGTCCGACGACCCGGTGCGGGCGGCCGTCGTGACCACGGGCCCCGATGACGCCACCGCCAAGCTCGGCAGGCTGCTCACCGCGCTCGACGCTGGTGAGGAGAAGCTGTTCGCCGCGGACGGGGTGTTCCTCGACCGCACGCTCACCGCGCCGCGGATCGCCTACCTGTTCCCCGGCCAGGGGTCCGGGCGCGGTGCCGTGGGCGCCCTCCGCCGCCGGTTCCCCGCCGCGGAGGCGGTGTTCGAACAGGCCGGTGTGCCGACCGGCGGCGACCAGGTGGCCACCGAGGTGGCCCAGCCGCGCATCGTCGCGGGCTCCGTCGCGGCCCTGCGGGTGCTGCACGCGCTGGGCGTCGACGCGGACGTCGCCGTGGGGCACAGCCTCGGCGAGCTGACCGCGCTGGCCTGGGCGGGCGCCATGAGCACGGGCGACGTGCTGCGGCTGGCCAAGGTGCGCGGTGGGGTCATGGCCGAAGCGAGCCGCGGCGGCGGCGCGATGGCCAGCCTGGCCACCACTCCCGGCCGGACCGAAGGCCTGTTCGCGGACGACGAGGTGGTGATCGCCGGGTTCAACGGTCCGAAGCAGACCGTCATCGCGGGCGAGGCGGACGCCGTGGACCGCGTGTGCGAGCGGGCACGGGCCGAGGGCGTCACCGCCACCCGGATCCCCGTCTCGCACGCCTTCCACTCGCCGCTGGTCGGGCCCGCGCACGAGGCGATGGGCCTGCACCTGGCCGAGTTCACCTTCGGCACTCCCACCCTCCCGGTGATGTCCACGGTGACCGGTGACCTCCTCGACCCGAGCACCGACCTGCGCGACCTGCTGCGGGACCAGATCCTGCTGCCGGTCCGCTTCCAGGAGGCGGCCGTCAAAGCCGTCACCGGCGCCGACCTCGCCGTGGAGGTGGGACCGGGGCGGGTGCTCGCGGGCCTGCTCCCCGACATCGCGCCGAACACGCCGGTGCTGGCCGTCGACACCGAGAGCCAGTCGCTGGGCTCCCTGCTCGCCGTCGTCGGCGCGGCCCACGCGCTGGGCGCGGCGGTCGACACCGACGCGCTGTTCGCGGGCCGTGTGCTGCGCCCGCTGCCGCTGGACGGCGGGTTCACGTTCCTGGCGAGCCCCTGCGAGACCGCCCCCGACCTCGCGGTCGGCCTGACCCTGCCCGCCGGGCCCGCGATCGAGGAGCGGAGCGCCGACAACGGCAACGGCAACGGCGAAGCCGGTCCGTCCACATTGGACATGCTGCGCGGGCTCGCGGCGGACCGCGTGGAACTGCCGCTGGCGACCGTGACCGCGACCACCCACCCGCTCGACGACCTGCACCTGAGCTCGATCACCGTCGGCCAGCTCGTCAACGACGCCACCCGCAAGCTCGGCCTGCCCCCGCTGGAGTCGACGACCAGCTTCGCCACCGCGACGCTCGGCGAGCTGGCCGACCTGATCGACGAGCTGGCGGGCTCCGCGCCCGCCAAGGGCGACGGCGGCGGCGAGGTGGCCGGTGTCGGGCAGTGGGTGCGGCCGTTCTCGGTCGACCACGTGCCGGTCCCGGCGCCGACGGTCGACCTCGGCTCCGGTCCGCGGGGGACCTGGCGGGTGTTCGCCCCGGCGGACCACCCGCTCGCCGACCGGCTGCCGGCCGCGCTGGCCGCGGCGGGCATCGGCGACGGCGTGCTGCTGTGCCTGCCGGACAACGGCGAGGAGCACGTCCGGCTGTTCCTGGAGGCGGGACGGGCGGCCGTGGCCGCGGCCCCCGGCACCCGGTTCGTCGTGGTGCAGCACAGGTTCGGGGCGTCCGGTCTGGCCAGGACCGCGTTCCTGGAGGCGGTGGACGCGCCGACCACGATCGTCGTGCTGGCCGACCCCGCACCGGCCACCGAGGCCGGGGTGGAGGACGCGGTGTGGCGGGTGGTCGTGGAGACCGCGGCCACCACGGCGTTCAGCGAGGTCCACTACGACGCAGGCGGCACGCGGACGGTGCCGGTGCTGCACGTGCTGCAACCGCCTGTCGAACGGCCGACCGGCACCCCGCTGGACGACACCGACGTGCTGCTGGTCACCGGCGGCGGCAAGGGCATCACCGCCGAGTGCGCGCTGGCCATGGCGAAGGACTCCGGCGCCCGGCTCGCGGTGATCGGCCGGGACGACCCCGACCAGGACGAGGAGATCGCGGCGAACCTGGCCAGGATGACCGCCGCCGGGGTGGTCTGCCGGTACGAGCGCGCCGACGTCACCGACGCCGGGCAGGTCGCCGCGGCCGTGGCGCGGTTCGAGGCCGACCTCGGACCGGTCACCGCGGTCATGCACGGCGCGGGCCGCAACGAGCCCGCCGCGCTCGCCTCCCTGACCGAGGAGCGGTTCCACCAGACGCTCGCCGTCAAGGTCGCCGGTCTGCGCTCGGTGCTCGACGCGGTGGACCAGGACGGGATCAAGCTGCTGGTGACGTTCGGCAGCATCATCGGCCGGGCGGGGCTGCGCGGCGAGGCGCACTACTCGACCGCCAACGACTGGTTGTCCGAGCTGGCCGTCGAGTTCCGGCGGGCGCACCCGTCGGCCCGCGTGCTGGCGATGGAGTGGTCGGTCTGGTCGGGCGCCGGGATGGGCGAACGGCTGGGCGTGGTCGAGGCGCTCTCCCGCGACGGCATCACCCCGATCTCCGTCGAGGACGGTCTGGGCGTGCTGCGCCAGGTGCTGGCCGACCCGTCGGCCGGACCGGTGCTGACGATCACCGGCCGGATGGGCGGTCTGCCGACGCTGCCGCTGGACACGACCCAGGAGCTGCCGCTGACCCGGTTCGTCGACCGGGTGCTGGTGCACTACCCGAACGTCGAGCTGATCACCGAGGTCGAGCTGTCCGCGGGCAGCGACCCGTACCTGTCGGACCACGCGCTGGACGGCGACCTGCTGTTCCCCGCGGTGATCGGGATGGAGGCGATGACCCAGGTCGCCGCGGCCGTGCTCGGCCGGAGCGGCGCCCCGCTGCTCGAGGACGTCGAGTTCCTCCGGCCGATCGCGGTCCGCCCCGACACCGCGACGTCGGTGCGGCTGGCGGCGCTGGTGCGCGACGCCGAGACGGTGTCGGTGGTCATCCGCGCCGAGGAGACCGGGTTCGGCGCCGACCACTTCCGCGCCACGCTGCGGCTGCCGCGGCCCGGAGTGCCCGGCGGGGACGTCGTGCGCAAGGCCATCGGCCTGCCGCTGGTGCCGGTCGACCCGACCACCGAGCTGTACGGCGGGGTGATGTTCCAGGGCAAGCGCTTCCAGCGCCTGCTCGGCTACCGCAGGGCGAACGCGCGGCACGTGGTGGCGGAGCTGTCCACCACCACACCGGCGCCGTGGTTCGCCGCCTACCTGCCCCAGGACCAGGTGCTGGCCAACCCCGGCACCCGCGACGCGGTCATGCACGCCCTCCAGTGCTGCGTGCCCGACGCGACCCTGCTCCCGCAGCGCGTGGAACGGCTCTACCTAGCCGAACCCGCCGACCAGCACGTGGAGTACGTGGTCCTGGACGCGAGCGAGCGCTCGCAGGACGGTGACGAGCACGTGTACGACGTCCACGTGCTCGACCCGTCCGGCCGGGTCGTCGAGTTCTGGCAGGGCCTGGTGCTGCGCGCGGTGCGCAGGCAGGACGGCTCCGGGCCGTGGGTGCCGCCGATGCTCAGCGGCTACCTGGAGCGGACGCTGGAGCGGGTGCTCGGCGGCGGCCGCGCGGTGGTCGTCGAACCCGATCCCGAGCCGGGCGCGCACGCGGACCGCAGGGCCCAGACCCGGCTGGCCGCGAGCCGCTGCCTCGGTCGCCCGGTGGAGGTGCGGTACCGGCCGGACGGCAAGCCCGAGGTGGACGGCGCCGCGATCTCGGCGTCCCACGGCGCGGGCGTGAGCCTGGTGGTGACCGGGGCGGGCAGGCTCGGCTGCGACGTCGAGGAGGTCGGGCACCGCACGGTCGAGGACTGGACCGACCTGCTCGGCACCGCGCTCACCGGCGTCCGCGACCTGGTCGCGGCCGAGTCCGGTGAGGACGCCGACGTGGCGGGCACCCGGATGTGGAGTGCGCTGGAGTGCCTGCGCAAGGTCGGTGTGACCGACCGGACGCTGGCCGTGCACGGGGTCCACGAGAACGGCTGGGTGGTGCTCGCGGCGGGCGACGCGCGGGTGGCCACCTGGGTGACCACGCTCAACGGCCGGTCGGCCCCGGTGGTGTTCGCCGTCCTGTCGGCGCCGGAGTAGTCGCCGTCGAGGCACGACGGGAGGCGCGCGCTGCCGTCTCCCCAGCCCGGTCCGGGGTGGACCACCACCCCGGACATCAGCGAGAGGACATGCGGATGACCGAGCCACTGGCCGTGATCTCGGCACTGAAGGCCGACGCGGTGGACGTCCAGGTGCTGTTGTCGGACATCGACGACGCCGGGTGGACGGCCCCGACGCCCGCGCCGGGCTGGACGGTCGCCCACCAGGTGGCGCACCTGGCCGCGACCTTCCAGCGCGCGGGGCTCGCCGCGGCCGACCCGGACGCGTTCCGGGAGGTCATGGAGCACGCGATCCCCGACCTCGAACTGGAGGTCGCCGCGGTGATGCGGCCGTACCTGGAGCTGCCGCGCGGGGAACTGCTCGTCCGGTGGTACGAGGAGCTGGTCGCGTCGGCCGACGCGCTCGCGGCGGTGCCCGCGGGCGAGGAGGTCCCGTGGCTGGTCAACCCGCTGCCGCCCGCCGTGCTCGCCAGCGGCGGGATGATGGAGCTGTTCGCGCACGGCCAGGACATCGCCGACGCGCTGGGCCGGACGATCGAGCGCACCGACCGGATCGCCAACCTCGTCGGGTTCATCGTGCACACCCGGCCGTTCGGCTACCTGGCGCGCGGGCAGCAGCCGCCCGCCGACGACTTCCGGTTCGAGGTGACCGCGCCTTCCGGTGCGCTGTGGACGTTCGGGCCGCCGGACGCCACCCAGCGGGTCGAGGGGCCCGCACTGGACCTCTGCCTGCTGGCCGCCCGGCGCAGGCACCACGAGGACCTGGCGCTCGTGGCCACCGGTGAGCACGCCGAGCACTGGCTGGAGATCGCCCAGGCGTACCGGGGTCCCGCGGGCGCGGGCAGGCTCCCCGGCCAGTTCGCCCCGGTCGCGCGGGGCTGACGCCAGAACCAGTCCCGTCCGGCGGGTGGACCCCCAGCCCCCGTCGGACGGGACTTCCCCATGCGCTGGGGAACCATCGACATGAGTCCACAGTGGACAGGTCCATCGTGGATCGGGATCGACGGCCCGCGCCACCTGATCGCGGACAGCGGACGACCCCGGCCGGGTACGTCGGCCGGGGTCGTCCACTTCCCTCCTGGGTCAGCCCAACCGGACCGGGAGGACGTCCAGGCTGCGGATCACCACGCCCTCGCGCCACCGCAGGCTCTCCGGTCCACCGGCCAGCTCGATGCTGTCGTAGCGGTCGAACAGGCGGTTGAACGCGATCTCGGCCTCCATCCGGGCCAGCGGGGAACCGAGGCAGTAGTGCAGGCCGTGGCCGAACGCCAGGTGCCCGCTGGTGTCCCGCCGGATGTCGAGCCGGTCCGGGTCGGGGAACTGCTCCGCGTCGCGGTTGGCCGACGTGAGCGCCAGCATCACGAACTCGTCCGCCGGGATCAGCACGCCGCCGATCTCGGTGGGTTCGTCGGTGTAGCGGAAGGTCGCCATGTTCAGCGGGCCGTCGAAGCGCAGGAACTCCTCGATCGCGCCGGGCAGCAGCGAGCGGTCGGCCCGCAGCGCGGCGAACTGCTCCGGGTTCCTCAGCAGCGCCAGGGTGCCCGAGGCCAGCAGGCCCACGGTCGTCTCGTGCCCGGCGACCAGCAGCAGGAACACCATGGACACGAGCTCGGTCTCGGTGAGCTGGTCGCCGCCCTCGCGCGCGTGCACCAGCGCGCCGAACAGGTCCTCGACGGGCTCTTCGCGCTTGCGGGCGATCAGCTCCAGCAGGTAGGCCTTGGTGGCGTCCGCCGCGTGCTGGATCTCCTCCGGCTCACCGCCCGAGATCAGCGTGACGCACCAGGAGCGGAACCCGTCCAGGTCGTCGGCGGGCAGCCCGATCATCTCGCAGATCACGGTGATCGGCAGCGGGTAGGCGAACGCGTCGACCAGGTCCACCTCGGTCTTGCCCGCCATCGCGTCCAGCAGCTCGTCGGCGATCTGCTCGATCCGGCCGCGCATCTGCTCGATCCGGCGCGGCGTGAACGCCTTGGTGACCAGCTTGCGCAGCCGGGAGTGGTCCGGCGGGTCGGTGTTGAGCATGTGCGCGACGAGCGCGGGGTGCACGAAGCCGGGCTGGGCGCGCATGGTGTTGCGGGCGAACAGGGCGGGGTAGCGCCGGAAGTCCTTGTGCAGACCGGGGTTGGCCAGCGCCGCCCGGACGTCCTCGTACCGCGTCACCACCCAGGCCTGCAGGCCCGCGGGCAGGACCACGCGCCGGACCGGGCCTTCCTCGCGCAGCCGGCTGTACACGGAGTGCGGGTCCTGGAGGAATTCCGGTCCGAACCGCTCGACCGGCGCAATCGTGTTGTCAGACATGGGATCTGCTCCTCGCCACCACATAATCGGGGCCTGCCGGGAGAAAACTGCCACCGGACCGCGGGGCCGTCGCCGACGAGTTTATCCAGGCCGTGCCGGGCAATTCCACCGTCCGATCACCGCGGCGGGACAAAGGGCAGCATCGGAGTAAACCGGCTCCCCCGCCGCCTCGCGCCTAGCACAGGAACGCCCTCCCACAAAGCGCAAGATCGAAGATGCGGACCCGCCACCCGACCCGCCACCCTGCCCCCAGGGAGGCATCACCGATGACGACTTCAGCAGGCGGCCGCCGATGGCTGGGCCCGGACGGACTGCTCAACACCCGCTACCACAAGACAGCTCTGACGATCTACACGGTGGTGGTGCTCGCGCACTGGACCGAGCACATAACCCAGGCCGTGCAGGTCTACGTCCTGCACTGGCCGCGCCCGACCGCGGGCGGCGCGCTCGGACTGGCGTTCCCGGTGCTGGTCTCCTCCGAGTGGCTGCACTACGGGTACGCGATCGTCATGATGATCGCGTTCATCGTGCTGCGGCACGGGTTCACCGGCCGCGCCCGCACCTGGTGGAACACGGCGATGTGGATCCAGATCTGGCACCACTTCGAGCACCTGCTGCTGCTGGTGCAGGCCTTGACCGGAGCGTTCCTGCTGGGTGCCAAGGTGCCGACGAGCATCGCCCAGCTGGTGTTCCCGCGCATCGAGCTGCACCTGTTCTACAACACGGTCGTGTTCATCCCGATGGTCGTCGCCGTGGTGCTCCACCTGCGGCCCCGGCCGGAGGAGCGCGCCGCGGCGCGGTGCTCGTGCGCCCGGCTCGCGCACGAACCCGCGACCGCCTGACCGGTGCCGACGATCGCGGCGTTCCAGCCGGGGCACTCGCACGGGTCGGTCGGGATCATGATCGGCCCGCTGGTGCTGCACGTGCTGCTGCTCGCCGCGGTGACGGTGGTGGCCTCCTTCGCGATGCTGCGCGCCTTCCTCGGCCCGCCGAACCACCGGACGGCGGTCGCGGTGTGGAGCGCCTCCGCCGTCGTCGTGGTGGCGGAACTGCTGCTGTCGGGCGGACTGGACCTGTCGCCGCGGGTGGTGCCGCTGGTGCTCCTCGCCGCGGCGGCGCCCGGCTACGCGATCTTCTCCCGCGACCCGCGCTGGGCGGTGGGGCGCGGTGCCCTGCGGGCTCTGGCGCCGTGGCCGTGCACCGCGGCCATCGCGCTCGCGGCCGCGGAGTTCACCAGGGCGTGGCTCGTCGCCGCGGGCGAGGAGCGGATGACGTTGCTGCACACCGGGGTGCAGTTCGCCGCCGTGGCGGTGAGCTGGTTCGTGATCAGCGATCCGCGCACGCGCCCGGCGGCCCTGGTGCTGCGCACGGCGGCGGCCGCGCTGGCCGTGCTGCTGATGGCCGGAGCCGCCACCGCGACCCTGGACGCGGTGGACCGGCGGCAGACCGCGGGCGCGGTCGCGACGTGTCCGCGACCCATCCCGAACCGCTATGACCGCGATGACCGGACCTGCCCCCCGCGCACCGCGGGATCGGTAAGTTCATCCGCGAACCTTCAGCAGCACCAGGGGAACGAGGGGTGACAACGGGCGTGCGATCAACCGATCGGTCCCGACGGGTGGTCGTCGTCGGAGCGGGACTCGGCGGAACGGCCACCGCCGTCCGACTCCTCCGGTTCGCGCGGGAACCCCTGGAGGTCGTGCTGGTCGAACGGCACGCCGAGCACCGCAGCGCCGGTGTGGCCTACCACCCGGCGGGCAATCCCTGGCCCCACGTCTTCAACATCCAGGCCGGGCGCATGTCGATGTTCCGCGAGGACGTCGACGACTTCGTGACGTGGGCCAACACCAGCGCCGACCGCACCGGTTGGCCGCCGGAGTGGCGCGACACCACGTTCGTCGAATCCGGGCCCACGCCCCGCCGGATCTACGCGGACTACCTCGCCGACCGCCTCGCCGAGGCCGCGCGCGAGGCGGCGGAGGGCGTGACGCTGGTCGAGGCCGACGGCGAGGTGGTCGACGTGGTGGTCGACGACGACGGCGTGCGCGTCGTCGTCGCGAACTTCTCGCCACCGCCGGGTTTCCAGCACGGTTCCCCGCCGGGCGACGACACCGGGACCATCCGGGCGGACCACCTCGTCATCGCCACGGGACTCGAACAGCGGGCGCTCCCCTTCGCCGCCGAGGTGCTGGACCACCCGGCGTTCGTCCGGCAGCCCTACTCCGCGGAAGGCGTCGACCGCCTGCTCGACGCCAAGCCGGACGCCGTGGTCGCGATCATCGGCACGCTGCTCACCGCGTACGACTCCGCGGCGCTCCTCCTGCGGCACGGGCACACCGGCAGGATCCACATGATCTCGCGGTCCGGCCTGACGATCCGCACCTACCCGCCGGACCACCGGCACCACGTCCTCGACCTGCCAGCCCCCCGGCTGGACGGCCCCTACGAGGGCCCCGTGCACCTCGTCCGCCAGGTCAAGGACGAGTGGGAACGGGCGCGCGCCGTCGTCGCCGAGGAGCACCCCGACGTGGCTCCCGCGGTGGTGACCGAGCGGATCGCCAAGTCGTGGGAGCCCCACCTGCCCGAGCTGCTGACCCGCGTCCCGACGGCCGACCTGCGCGCGCTCCTCGACGGCTACGGCAGCCTGCTGGCCACCCTGCGGGTGAGCGCCGTCGCGTACACGACCGGGATCGTCGACGACGCGATGGCCGGTGACGGGCAGGTCTCCGTCACCACCGGCAAGGTCGACCGGATCGTCACCACCGACACGGGCACGCTGGTGCTGACGGTGTCCACGACGAGGCCGGCGCCGGAGTCCACCAGGACGATCGAGGCGGACCTGGTCATCTCGAACTTCGGGCGGGAGCCCGACTACCAGCGGACCGGGTCGGCGCTCTGGACCAACCTCATGCGGAACGACCTCGCCGCGCGGCACCGGCGCACCGGTCGCGGTGTCGAGGTCGACGGGTCCGGTGTCCTGCTCGGACCGACCGGCGCCCCGTCCGGTCCGATCTCCCTGGTCGGCGGTCCCCGCGAGGGCGACGAGATCGTCCGCCACGGCCGCATCGGCGCGTTCGCGTTCAACCTCGCCGCCATCAAGAACCAGTCGGTCGGCGTCGCCGCGGACGTGCTGCGCCGACTGGAGTCCCGTTACGACGGACAGGTCGGTGACGTCTTAGCGTCCCTGGGCACGGCGGCACGCGAGGCGTTCGAGCGCGCGGTCGCGCTCGACGTGCGCCGGATGGCGGCCCGACGCCGGGAGGACCGCGAGGACCTGGCACTCCGGCTCGACGAGTGCCTGACCGCCGTGCGCGACGCGATCCACGACGGCCGGACCCCCGCGACCGCCGAGGCGCTCCGCTTCGCCGTGAACGAGGCGGCCGCGGCGAAGCTCAACGACCTCTCGGTGACACCGCGGGACCTCCGTTCCCTGCTGGGGCTCGACTGATCGGAACGCGCGTCCATCCTTTTCGGACAGCGGTGCGCGAGCCCGCTCCCGGCCACCCCGCTGGAGTACACCGTTCGCGCGGTTCACCGTCCGGCACCGCGCATCCAGGAAGATGCGGGCCCGGTTCGCGGGCTGCCATCCTCGGATCGACACGGACCGGCCGCTTCGCGCCACACGATCGCGGCAGTCCGATCCGGAACGGTGGAGGGACGCGCGTGGACTTTCGCGAGATACCCGCGGATGTGTTGGTCGACGCACAACTGAGGATCTTTCGCGGCACGTGCAACCGGACCGGGAAACCCGTCGACGGCGCCATCCTGGTGACCGGCGAACTCGGTCCGGAACTCTACGACTCCATCGTGACCTCCGCCGCGGTGATCTGCGCGCGGGGCGGCCGGACCGGCCACATGCAGTCGCTGTGCCGCTCGCGCGGCATCCCCGTCCTCCGCGTCGACGCGCTGGAGCTGGACGACCTCGTCGGCGACGTGACCATCCGGCTCGACCGCGGGTCGGTCATCCGCGGCCATGGCGAGCACTTCCCGCGGGCCGCGGAAACACCCGCCCCCGGCATCGAGGGCGTCGAGTCCATCTGCGTGGTGATCGCCGACGCAGCGGACATCAAGTCCACCAACGACATCGCGCCGCGCGTCGCGCGGGTGGACAGCTACTTCATCCGCGAGGAGTTCGCGTGCCTCAGCGCGGGGCTGAGTCCGGTCGACGCGCTGCGCGCCGGGGTGCGCGAGGCCGAGCGCTACGGCGCGGCCGTCGCCGCGGAGCTGGTCTCGATGGTGGCGGAACTCTTGCCCGGCCAACGCCTCGTGATGAGGCTGCTCGACCTCCGCTCCGACGACGCCGCGCGGATCACCACCGGGATCGAGGTGGCCCACGAGGCCAACCCCGAGATGGGTCTGCACGGCGCTCGGTGGCTGCTCGCGGAATACCACTACCCCGCCGCGTTCCGGGCACTGCGCGCCCACCTGCGCGACCACCTCGGCGCCGCCGCGGACCGGGTGGCCTTCGCCGTGCCGTTCATCAACGACGGCGACGAGTTCGTGCGGCTGGGCGACCACCTCGGCCTGACCCGCGACACCCCGCTCGGCGTGTTCGTCGAGACACCGGCCGCCGTGCACTCCGCGGCCGAGTTCTGCGCCGCCGGTGCCAGCGAGCTGTTCGTGGGCACCAAGGACCTCGTCCAGTTCTACCTGGCCGCCGACCGGGGCAACCACCTGGTCGCCGCGGCCTACCAGACCCGGCACCCGGCCGTGCTGGCCGCGTTGCGCCAGACCGTCCGGGCGGGCCGCGACTCGGGGGTGCCGGTCCACGTGTTCGCGCTGGGCGCCGACGTGGACCACTACCTGCGGCACCTCCCCGCGCGGCGACTCATGGTGTGCAACGCCGAGCTCCGGCGGTTCGCCGGTGCCGTGGAACTCTCCGCCTGATCCACCAACCACTTCAGGGAGGCCCGCGTGTCAGAGCCCGTCATCGTGATGGACGGTCTGGATTTCCCGACCAGTCTCGTGTTCGACGCCGACGGCGCGGTCTACGTCGCGGAGTCGGGGCTGCCCTTCGGCGGCGCGCGGCCGGGGGGCCGGGTCCGGTTGCTCACCGAGTCCGACCGGGGCACCGCCGGGACGGTCGTCGTGGACGGTCTGGCCGCGCCGGTCACCGGGCTGTGCCTGCACGACGGAGCGCTCTACGCGTCCGAGGGCGGGGCGGGGCGCATCACGCGGATCGACGCCGACGGCACGCGGACGCCGGTCGTCGACGGCATGCCGGGACCGGGCAACTACCACACGAACACCGCCGCGGTCGGCCCAGACGGCAAGCTCTACTTCGGCCAGGGCGCCATGTCGAACCTGGGGGTCATCGGGCTCGACGCCTACGAGGTCGGCTGGCTCAAGCGCCTGCCGCACGCGCACGACGTACCGGGCCTCGACATCACCCTGGCCGGTGCGCACGCGGTCACCACCGACCCGTTCGACGACGACCCGGACGCGACGGCCACGACCGGCGCGTTCGTCCCGTTCGGCACGAAAACCGCCGCCGGGCAGAAGATTCCCGCCGCCGTTCCGTGCACGTCCGCGGTGCTGCGCTGCGACCTCGACGGGTCGAACCTCGAACTGGTGGCCTGGGGGCTGCGCAACGCGTTCGGGCTGGGGTTCCTGCCCGACGGCCGGTTGCTCGCACTGGACCAGGGCGCCGACGACCGCGGCAGCCGTCCGATCGGCAACGCGCCGGACCTGCTGTTCGAGGTGGTCGAGGGCCGTTGGTACGGCTGGCCGGACTTCATCTCCGGGGTGCCGGTGACCGACCCGGTGTTCCGCCCGGTGCGCGGGCCGCAACCGGGTTTCGTGTTGGCGGAGCACGAGGAGCTGCCCGCCCCCGAGGCCGCGCTGGTCGAGTTCGACCCGCACGTGGCCGCGACGAAGTTCGCCGCGACGCCCTCCGGGCGGCTCGTGGTCACCCTGTTCGGCGACGAGACCCCGATGACCGCGCCGCCGGGACACCCCACCGTCGGCCGGGGTCTGCTGCTCGTCGACACCGGTGACTGGTCGACGCGGCCGCTCACGGGCGGGCCGAAGGTGCACCGCCCCATCGACGTCGCCGTCGGCCCGACCGACGGCGCGCTCTACGTGCTCGACTTCGGGAGGTTCGAGATGTCCGACAGCGGCGTGCGCGCCGAACCCGGAACCGGGTGCCTGTGGCGTTGGGACGACTGGGAAGGCGACGACCATGACCGTTGACCGCTGGGCGCGCGGCACCGCCGCACTCGCCGTGGCAGCGCTTACCGCGCTGGCCCCGACCACGTTCGCGGCCACGGAGGCCGTAGGGGCGACCGGTTCCACCGGGAACCACGGCTGCGACTGGGGTTCGTGGTCGCAGCCGAACGCGGACCAGGAGGGCACGCGCTCGGTCTCCGGGCCGATCAACTCCCGGACCGTGAAGAACCTGGAGGTCGCGTGGTCCGTGCCGATCAAGGCGCCGACGGACCAGTGGCCGGGGGCGTACGCCGCGACGCCGGTCGTCGTCCGCGGGGTCGTGTACACGCAGGACCTCGACTCCAACGTCTACGCCATCGACCTGCGCACCGGTCGTCCACTGTGGACGAAAATGTACGACTCGCACACCAACGGCCCCAACGGTGTCGCCGTCGAGGACGGCGTGGTCCTCGGCGCCACCAAGACCGAGGCGTTCGGCCTGGACGCGCGCACCGGCCGGGAGGTCTGGCGGCACTCGATCACGCGCAACGACAACGAGGCCATCGACATGGCCCCCGGCGTGCACAACGGGACCGTCTACCTCTCCACGGTGCCCAGCTTCCTCAACGGCGGCGACGCCGCGGGCGCGGTCGGGGTCCTCTGGGCGATGAACGCGCGCACCGGCGCGACCAAGTGGAAGTGGAACACCGTTCCCACCGACCTGTGGGGACGGCCGGACATCAACTCCGGCGGCGGCCTGTGGTACCCGCCCACCTTCGACGAGAAGGGCGACGTCTACGTCTCGGTGGCCAACCCCAACCCGTTCGTCGGCACCGAGGAGCTGCCGTGGGGGTCGAGCCGCCCCGGCTCCAACCTCTACTCCAACTCGGTGGTGAAGCTGTCGGCCAAGACCGGGCGGGTGCTGTGGCACAACCAGGTCGCGCCGCACGGGATCTACGACTGGGACCTCCAGAACTCGCCGATCCTGACCACGGTCCGCGGCAAGCCGGTCGTGGTCACCTCCGGGAAGACCGGCTACGTCTACGTCATGGACCGCGCGAACGGACGGCTGCTCTGGAAGACGCCCGTCGGCAGGCACAACGGCCACGACGACGACAACCTGCTCGCGCTGGCGGGGCGGTACGACGAGCTGCCCACCTTCCCGCTGGAGCTGTACCCCGGCGCGCTCGGCGGGGTCGCCGCGCCCGGCGCGGTCGACCGGACGACCACGTACGTCGCCGTGAACAACCTGAGCATGACCTGGTCGACCCAGTCGACGCCGTCGGTGCCGCCCCTGACCGACGGCCGCGGCGAGGTCGTGGCGCTCGACCTCGCGAGCGGGCGGATCAAGTGGTCCCACCCGCTCGGCGCGTCGCCGTACGGCGGCACGTCGCTGACCAACGACGTGGTCTTCACGACCACGTTCGACGGTGTGGTGCACGCCCACGACACCCGGACCGGCGCACCGGTCTGGGAGACGAAGCTGCCGGGGACGACGAACTCCTCCGTGGCCATCAGCGGGGACACCGTGCTCGCCGCCAGCGGTTGGCCGCAGAACGCGACCGAGAGGGCCGAGATCGTGGCCTACCGCCTCGCCCGCGGCACGACGGGGCGGTGCTGAGCGGCCCCGGCTACCCGCTCGAGGACTCCGCGAGGCGGTTCGCCAGGAACTCCCGTTCCGCCCCGTTGTCCGCCAGTTCCAGTGCCACGCGATACGCCTCGGCCGCCTCCTCGTGGCGGCCGAGGCGGCGGTACAGCTCGGCCTTGACCGCGGACACGTAGTGGTAGCCGGCCAGCTGCTCGTCGCGTTCGAGGGCCTCGACCTCGCGCAGCGCCGCGGCCGGGCCGTCGACCATGGCCACGGCGACGGTCCGGTTGAGCGCGACCACCGGCGACGGCCACACGGTCAGCAGCGCGTCGTACAGGACGAGGACCTGACCCCAGTCGGTCTCCTCGTAGGTCGGCGCCGTGGCGTGCAGCGCCGCGATGGCGGCCTGCAACGCGAACCTGCCGGGCTTCCCGCCGCGCAGCGCGTCCACCACCAGGTGGTGGCCCTCCTCGATGGTCGACCGGTCCCACTCGGACCGGTCCTGCTCCTCCAGCAGCAACAGCCTGCCGTCGGCGGCGACGCGGGTGCCGCGCCGGGCGTGGTTCACCAGCAGCAGGGCGAGCAGACCTCGGACCTCGCGCTCCCCCGGCAGCAGCGAGTGCAGGGTGCGGGCGAGGTCGACGGCGCGTTCGGAGAGGTCGGCGCGGGTCAGGTCGTCCCCGGACGGCGCCGTGTGGCCCGTGGTGAACAGCAGGTGGATGACCGTGAGCACGGGGTCGAGGCGGCTCGGCAGCTCGGCCGCCTCCGGCACCCGGAACGGGATGTGCGCCGCGGCGATCTTCTTCTTGGCCCTGCCCACCCTCGCGCGCATCGTGGTCTCGGAGACCAGGAACACCTGCGCGATGTCCGGTGTGCTCAGACCGCACACCAGGCGCAGGGTGAGGGCTATCTGGCTTTCCGGCCCCAGCGCGGGGTGGCAGCACATGAACGTCAACCGGAGCCAGTCGTCCTCGATCACCGGGTGGTCGACGAAGTTCACCTCGGCCACGTCGTCCACGACGAGCAGCGGCATCTTCGCCCGGAAGACCTGGGCCCTGCGCAGGGCGTCCAGCACGTTCCGACGGGCGGTGGTGACCAGCCAGGCCCCCGTGTTCGCGGGCACGCCGTCGACGGCCCACGTCCGCAGCGCGGCGACGTAGGCGTCCTGCACGCACTCCTCGGCCAGGTCGAGGTCGCGCGCCAAGCGCACCGTCGCGGCGAGCACCTTGGCCCACTCGCGGCGGTGCGCTTCCGCGACGGCTCGCTGAACACCCGGCCCGTCCACGGGCGACCACCTCAGGGGGTGCCGGTCACATCTCGTGCAGCGGACGGATCTCGATGCCGCCCTCCATGATGGGCAGCAGCTTGGCGACCTCGATCGCCTGGTCCAGGTCGCGGCACTCGACCACGAAGTTCCCGGCGAACGCCTCCTTGGTCTCCAGGAACGGCCCGTCCGTGACCACGCCGCCCTTGCGGATCGTGGTGGCGGTGCTGGCGGGCTGGAGCGCCTGCTCAGCCACCACGCGGACGCCCATCGCCTTGATCTTCCCCTCGGCGGCGATGTTGGCTTCCATCACGTCCGCGGGGATGTCCTCCACCGGGATTTCCTTCTCGTAGATCAGAATCGCGTACTGCGGCATGCAGGCAGTCCTTCGTCGTCGTGAGGTGCGTCATCCGACCGCGCCATGGAGTTTCCCCGACTCCGCGACATGGTGCCACACCCGTTCACGGACGGTGAAGGGTGTGGTCCGGACGTGTCGCGACGGCTCACGCGTCGAAGAGGTCCGAGCGCCGGGCCCGCAGATCGGCGAACGACGACAGGTCCGGCACGGTCCACCCGTCGAGGTCGTACTCGTCGAGGAACCGCTCGACGAAGGCCTTGCAGTCGTCGAGCCGCCCGGTCGCCTGGTCCGCCGTCAGCACGTCGATCCGGCTGTTCTCGTGGTTGCCCGCGTAGTTGCGCTCGTACAGCTCGTGGCGGCCGCCGAACTCGGTCCCCACCGCGTCCCACAGCAGCTTCATCACCTTGACCCGCTCCACCGCGTCGCTCCCGTCGGAACCGCGCAGGTACTTGTCCAGGTACGGCCGCGTTTCCGGGTTCTTGAAGTCCTCGGCGGAGGAGTTGAGGTAGATCAACCCGCTGGCCACGTCCTGGAGGACGATCTCGCGCACGCGGGAGTACCCGGCCTGCATGAACCACCGGTAGGCCATGCCGTACCGGGGGTTCGGCAGCACCGCGCCGTTGCGCCACGGCACGGGGTTGCGCGCGGCGGCGTCGGACAGCCCCTGGAACAGGTCGCGCCACGCCAGCACCTCGCCGAGGCGCGACTGCACGCCGCGGAAGTCCTGGGTCCCGGTCAGCTCCAGCGCCTTCGCCAGCAGGCCCGCGATGAACTCCAGCTTCACCGCCAGCCGGGTGCACCCGTGGAAGGTGAACCGCTCGAAGAACCCGGACTGGCCGGCGAACATCTGCACCTTGCCCACGTCGCCGTAGACGAAGACGTTCTCCCACGGGATGAGGACCTTGTCCAGCACCAGGATCGTGTCGTTCTCGTCCAACCTGGACGACAGCGGGTAGTCGAACGGGCTGCCCATCACGGCGGCCGTGGCGGCGTAGGACGGGCGGCAGATCAGCTTCATGCCGGGCGCGTCCATCGGCACCGTGGCCACCAAGGCGAACTTCTTGTCCTTGATCGGCAGTCCGTAGTGGGCGATGAAGTTGTAGTGCGCCAGCGCCGATCCGGTGGCGACCATCTTCGCCCCGCTGACCACGACGCCGGCGTCGGTCTCCTTCTCCACGTGGACGAAGACGTCGGCGACCTGGTCGGGCGGCAGGTTGCGGTCCACCGGCGGGTGCACGATCGCGTGGTTCCAGTAGAGGACCTTCTCCTGCGACTCCCGGTACCACCGCCGCGCGTTGTCGGCGAACGGCTCGTAGAACTCGGCGTTGGCGCCCAGCGTGCCCAGGAACGAGGCCTTGTAGTCCGGGCTCCGCCCCATCCACCCGTAGGAGAGCCTGGCCCAGCGCGCGATGGCGCCCTGGGCCGCGACCAGGTCCTCGGCGCTGCGCGGCGTGGTGAAGAACCGGTGGGTGAACCCGTCGCCGCCGGTGTCGGTCGCGGTGGTCAGCACCGCGCTGTGCTCGGGGTCGTGCAGCGCGTCGTACAGCCGCGCGGTCATCCGGGCGGCGTTGTGGAACGCCGGGTGCTCCGTCACGTCCTTGATCCGCTCGCCGTACAGGAACACCTCCCGCCCGTCGCGGAGGCTTTCGACGTACTCGTCACCGGTGAGCGGACGAGACCCCATAGGACGTTCTCCCCTGTCGCGCCGCGCCTGCCACTTCCTGCCGCCGATCGTCACACCCCGCGGCGGCCGCGGGCACCTTCCCCGGTGCGGACAATGCCGCACGTCGGGAGTTGCGCTTCCCCCTTGCGGCGCAAGGACTTCGGCGGACGTGCCGGTTGGTCCGGAAAACGTACGAACCGCAATCGGAGAGGTGCCAGGACGGGTTCACCGGTGTGAAGCTCGTCCAGTGTGGTCGCGCGCCGAACGACCGGTCGTCCACCGAGGAGAAGAGGGCCACCATGACCGACAGCGGCAAGCTGACAGTCGACCTCGTCCAGCAGGGCATCTGGGACATGCCGCTGGAATCGATGCCGCTCGCGTCCGGATACCTCAAGGCGACGGCACTCGCGGACGACGTGCTCGCCACGAGGTTCGACATCGACATCCGCAACTTCCGCGGCGGGATCACCCTGTCGTCCATGGCGTACCAGCTCTTCAGCGAGCGGGTCCCGGACGTGCTGGCGTTCTCGGTGTTCGGGTGGAGCTTCCGCGCCTTCGGCGCGCTCGCCCAGACGTTCAAGCAGCTCAACCCGAAAGGCTGGGTCGTGTTCGGCGGCACCCACGTCGCCAACCAGGCCAAGCGGGTCTTCGCGATGTTCCCCGAAGTCGACGTCGTGGTGAACGGCGAGGGCGAGCTGATCTTCCGCGACCTGCTGCACGCCTACCTGAACGGGGCGGACGCCGACGCGCTCGCGACGGTGCAGGGCATCTCCTACCTCGACGCCGACAGCGCGCTCCAGACCACCGTGGAGCGCACGCGGATGGCCAACCTGGACGACATCCCGTCGCCGTTCCTGACCGGTGCCATCGAGATGGCCGACGACCAGGGCCAGTTCCGCTACGACGTCGCGCTGATGGAGACCAACCGCGGCTGCCCCTACAAGTGCTCCTTCTGCTACTGGGGCGGGGCCGTCGGCCAGAAGGTCCGGGCGTTCTCCCGCGAGCGGCTGCGCGCGGAGCTGGAGTTCTTCGCCAAGCTGCGCGTGCACACGATCGTCGTGTGCGACGCCAACTTCGGTCTGCTGCCGGGCGACCTGAAGTTCGTCGACGACCTGATCGAGGTGCGCGACCAGTACGGCTTCCCCAGGGCGCTGGAGACGTCGTGGGCGAAGAACAAGTCCAAGACGTTCTTCGCCATCGTCAAGAAGATGAAGGAGGCCGGGATGCGCAGCTCCTTCACCCTGGCCCTCCAGACGCTCGACAGCAACACCCTCGACCTGATGAACCGCAAGAACATGAAGGTCAACGAGTGGGAGGACCTGTCCGAGTGGCTCGACCGCGAGGGCCTGGACTGCTACGCGGAACTGATCTGGGGCGCCCCCGGCGAGACCGTCGAGTCCTTCATGGCGGGCTACGACAAGCTCGCCCGACGGGTGTCCCGCATCGCCTGCTACCCGATGTTGTTGTTGCCCAACACCGATTACGGCGACCGCCGCGACTTCCACGGCATCATCTCGGTGCGCGGTGACAACGACGACTTCGAGTACGTGCTGAAGAACCGCCAGGTCACCTTCGCGCAGAACCAGGACATGCAGCGCTTCCTGTTCTGGGCCAGGGTCATCGCCGAGATGGCGGTGCTGCGGTGCGTCTGGGCCGGGCTGCGCGAGCTGGCAGGCCTCCGGCAGACCGCCGTCCTGCTCAGCATGGACGAGTGGATCAGGACGACCGACGACCCGGCCGCCGAGCCGCTGCGCCACACGCTGGACAGCGTCGTCGTGGGCACGGGCGAGGTCGGCGCCGCCATCAGCTACATCTACCGGGAGCCCGACGTCAAGCGGATGCTGACGCGCTGGTGGAACGAGAAGGTCCGCCCGCTGGTCCCCGAGGAGGTGGCGCCGGTGCTCGACGAGATGCTCCGCTACGACCTGCTCACCCAGCCGATCGCGGCCCCGCCCGGAGCCGACGCGCCGGACACCACCGGGCTGGAGTTCATGACGATCCGCGGCGAGGAGTACTACCGGCGCACCGTCCGGCTCGACTACGACGTCCCCGCCATCCTCGCCCGGCTGCGCGCCGACGAGAAGCCCGACCTCACCCCGCGCACCACCGAGCTGGACCTCTGCTACAAGCTCGGGTGCGAAAGCGCGGTCGCCTCCACGAACCACGAGACCATCGTGCACTTCATGGCGATGACCGTCGCCGAGGCCAACGCCAACGCCAACACCGCCGTCGTGACCGTCGACGGCGCGGTGTCCAACCTGACCGGCGACAAGGGTTCCTGCTGATCCGGAGGACGACGCGGCGCCCCCGTCCGGTGGACGGGGGCGCCGCTGTTCGCGTGCCGGGCCTCCGCGACCGCCGCGCATCGGCCGGCACGGCCGTGCCACGGTGGAGAGCACGCCGCGGGCCTGTTCTTCTGTGGCACGGCCGCTCTTTCCGATCACCACACCTCATGACCGTCGATGCCGGGTCAGGCGCACCTGTACCGGCGATCGGCAGCAGGGTCGTCCCCCGGATCGCGGCCGATGACCCGCGGAACGCGCGGTGCGCCGGGATCCGGGTCGACGAGCACCCCGCGTCGGTCAAAGAGGTGGCCACGTGGCCGATCTGCGGTCCGCGGCGCGCACGGACATCACCGCGTCGACACCGGCGCGGGTGCTCGCGCGGTTCGTCGACGCCGGTTCCGCGCACGTGGCCCTCCACACCGCGACCGACACGTCCGCGACCGACACGTCCGTGAGCGGACTCGACCTGCCGACCGGCCTGCTGACCGTCGCGGACACCGCGGGGCCGCGCCTGGCCGACGCGGAACTGTGCCACCTGCTCAACGCCTAGTGCGGGGACCGCAATCCCCACCGGGTCAGCGCTCAACAGCTAGCCCGCCGCGAGGCCCTCCTGGGCCGCCTCGGGAGTCGCTTCCCGTTGCGCGGTCGGGGGAACGTGCCTGAGCATGATCATGACGAGGACCGCCACCGCGGCGAGGACGGCGACGCTGACGGCCGCGAAGACGTTCATGCCGTCGGCGAAGGCCTCCCGCGCGGCGGCGAGGAGCGCGGTGGCCTGTTCCGGGGGCAGGTCCGGCGCGATGGCCACGGCTCGCGCGATGCTCTCCTGGGCGGCGGCCGCGGCGGGACCGGGCAGTCCCGCGGGCAGGTCGGGCGCCAGCCGGGCGACGTACACGGCGGCCCCGACGCTCCCCATGATCGCGACGCCGAGCGAGGCGCCCGTCTCGTTGGCGATCTGCGCCATCGAGGACGACGAGCCCGCCTTCTCCGGAGGGGCCGCGCCGACCACCATGTTCACGCCCAGCGACAGCATCGGCCCCTGGCACAGGCCGATGATCACGAAGCCCGCGATCAGCACGGCGGGGCTGGAGTCCGCGTCGAGCCAGGTGAAGACGACGTACCCCAGGGCGACCCCGAGCACCCCCAGCCCGATCAGGAGCGCGGGCCGGATCCGCTGGCCCAGCACCGGTGCGACGGTCGTGCCGATCACGCCCGCCACCATGCCGGGGACCATGCAGAACGCGGCCCGCAGCGGGGTCAGCCCGGACACGGATTGCAGGAACTGGGTGATGAACATCATGCTCACGCCGCCGACCACGCCGAACAGCAGCAGACCGGTCAGCATGACGCTGAACGACCGGTCGCGGAACAGCGCGATGTCCACCACCGGATCGGCCAGGTGGCGCTGGCGGCGGACGAACAGCCAGCCGAGCCCGAGCCCCGCGGCACCGACCACGACGGGCAGCGGGTGCCAGCCGTAGCGGGCGGTCTGCTTGAGCGTGTAGGTCACGGCCACCATCGCGCCCAGCGACAGCACCGCGCTGGCGACGTCCGGCCTGCCCGCGTCGGGGTTCTTGAACTCCGGCACCAGCACGGGGCACAGCACGAGCAGCAGGACCATCACCGGCACGCCGATCAGGAACACCGAGCCCCACCAGAAGTGCGCGAGCAGCACCCCGCCCACGATGGGGCCGAGCATCGCGCCGACCGTGAACCCGGCCGCCCACACGCCGACGGCGACGCCGCGCTGCCGGGCGTCCCGGAACATGGTGGTGATGAGCGCGAGCGACGAGGGGGCCAGGGTCGCCCCGGCGACGCCCAGCAGGGCGCGCAGCGCGATGAGCATGGCGGGACTGGTGGCGAACGCCGAGGCCAGCGACGCCACCGCGAAGCACGCGGCGCCGATCACCAGCAGCTTCCGCCTGCCGATCCGGTCGCCCAGCATGCCCATCGTGACCAGGAAACCGGCCACCACGAACCCGTAGACGTCGAGTATCCAGAGCTGTTCCACCGCGCTGGGCCGCAGGTCGGCCGACAGCCCCGGCAGTGCGAGCAGCAGCACGAACATGTCGAAGGTGACCATCAGGACGGCCAGGGTCAGCACGGCCAGCCCGGCCCACTGCCTGGCGCCCGCGGTCCCGCGATGCGTTTCGTCGACGGTCACTGTCCGCATGTCCTCTCGCCATCACCGATCGCCCTGGTCGCGGGTGCCCTCTCGTCCGGAGAGTTCCAGTTCCCACCGGGAACGGCACCTTCCACCTTGCGGTGTGCGGACCGGGACCCCGCGGGTGAATCGTCCGATCGCCGCACGCTCCGAGAACACTCCGCGGCGGAATCGCGACACCTTGGACACGACCTGCCGGATCGGGGACGACGTCGAACGGTTCCCGTTCGCCGAGGAGGAACATTGGCCAGCATCGCGGGTAGGGCTCGGCGGCGCGTCCTCACACCGAACATGTCCGAGACGCACCTGGCGGTCCGCGGCTTCCCGGAGAAGGACCAAGCGTCCAGGGAGGCGCTGGAGGCCGCGGGCGGCACCTTCCTCACCGGTTTCGGGTACGCCGCCGAGGCCGCCTCGGTCGACGAGGCCGAGCGGAACCTCGACACCGTCGAGTCCCCGCTGCGGGGCTTCGCCTACGAGGGCGCGGGCATGGCGTACGCCATCCGCGACGGCCTGCCGTTCGGGCACCACCACCACGTCGCCGACTTCCTCGCGGGCCCGGCGGAACCCCACACCTACATGACCTGCGTCGGCGTGGGCTGGGCCTTGGCCAAGGTGCCGAGGTCCCGCTGGGCCGCGACGACCGGCGGGGTGACCGACCGCATGCTCCGCTGGCTGGTCCACGACGGCTACGGGTTCCACCAGGCGTACTTCGAGACCGACAAGTACGTGCGGCGGCAGTTCCGCGAACAGGACTTCGGCTGGCCCGCCGACGGGCCCGCCTGGTACGCCGCGCGCGCCATCGACCAGGGCATCGGCCGGGCGCTGTGGTTCGTCGGCGGGAGCGACGTGACGATCGTGGCCAACATGGTCGACCGGTTCGACGCCGACCGCAGGCCCGACCTGTTCGCGGGCGTCGGACTGGCCGCGACCTACGCGGGCGGGGCGGACGAGGGGGAGCTGCGCTCCCTCGTCGAGCGCGCGGGCGACTGCCGCCCGCAGCTCGCACAGGGCAGCGCGTTCGCGGCCTCCGCGCGGGTGATCGCCGACCTGACCACCCCGTACACCGGGCTGGCGACCCGCGTGCTCTGCGGCGTCACCCCGGAGCGCGCCGACCGGATCTGCCAGGAGACCAAGCCCGGGGGCGACGCGGACGACGGGACACCCGCGTACGAGGTCTGGCGGCAGCGCATCGCCGCCGTGCTGATCAGCACCGCGCGGAGTGAACCGTGACCGCCACCGACCCGCGGGCCGCGGACCGCCGGACACCTCCCGGCCCGCCGGTGCGGCGGACGCCGAGCCTGCTCGTCCAGCTGATCCGCGACCGGCTCAGCCTGGTCACCTCCGCCGCCGACGAGTACGGCGACGCGGTGCGGATCGCCATCGGCCCCAAGACGCTCTACCTGTTCAACCACCCCGACCACGCCAAGCACGTGCTGGCCGACAACGCGGACAACTACACCAAGGGCATCGGCCTGATGCAGGCCAAGCGCGTACTCGGCGACGGGCTGCTCACCAGCGACGGCGACCTGTGGCGGGCTCAGCGCCGGGTCATCGCGCCGGTGTTCCAGACCAAGCGGCTGGCGAGCCAGGCCGAGGTCGTCGCCGACGAGGCGGGCGCCCTGGTCGCACGGCTGCGCGCGCACATCGGCCACGGGCCGGTGAACATCCTGCACGAGCTGACCGACCTGACCATCAGGGTGCTCAGCCGCACCCTGCTCGACGCCGACCTCGGCGGGTTCCCGACGCTGGGCCGGTCGTTCGAGGCCGTGCAGGACCAGGCGATGTTCGAGATGGTGTCGCTGAACATGATCCCCTCGTGGGTCCCGCTGCCCAAGCAGGTGCGGTTCAAGCGGGCGCGCAAGGACCTCCAGGGGGCGGTCGACTGGCTGGTCCGCCACCGCGACGCCAATCCGACCGACGGCGACGACGTGCTGGCCCGGCTCATCGAGTCGACCCGCGGCGAGGCCGACCCGGCGGTGGGCAGGCGGCGGATGCGCGACGAGCTGATCACGCTCCTGCTCGCGGGCCACGAGACCACCGCGAGCACGCTCGGCTGGTCGTTCCACCTGGCGGGCCGACACCCCGAGGTGTGGGAGCGGCTGCACCGCGAGGCGGTCGAGGTGCTCGGCGACGGGCCGCCCCGGTACGAGGACCTGCACCGGCTGACCTACACCGCCGCGGTGCTCCAGGAGTCCGTCCGGCTGTACCCGCCGGTGTGGATCCTGACCCGGATCGCCCGCGCCGACGACGTGATCGGCGGCTACCACGTGCCCGCCGGGTCGGACGTGCTGATCTGCCCGTACACCCTGCACCGGCACCCCGACTACTGGCCGCGGCCCGAGGTGTTCGACCCGGACCGGTTCGACCGCGACCGGTCGGCGGCGCGGCCGAGGTACTCCTACATCCCGTTCGGCGCCGGACCCAGGTTCTGCGTCGGCAACAACCTGGGTCTGCTGGAGGCCACGTTCGTCCTCGCCATGGTGGCCCGCGACCTGCGCCTGGTCCAGGAGCCGGGGCACAAGGTGGCGGCCGAGCCGATGCTGTCGCTGCGGCTGCGCGGCGGGCTGCCGGTGACCGTGCACGCGGCCCGGTGACGGCGCCGCCACCAAGGTCCGATCCCACCCACCCCACGCGGAGGGGCACGACGTGAGCCCGGTAGTCCTCGGCAAGGCGTTGCGCAGGTCGCTCCAGCAGGTCCGGTACGTCGTGCCCGTCGGGTTCGGCGCGGCGGACGGGCTCACCCGCGCGGTGTACCGGCAGGTGGAGCGGGAGTTCGGGATGCTGGCCCCGCCGGTGGCCCTGCACTCCCCCGCGCCCGAGGTGATGGCCGCGGGCTGGATGATCCTGCGCGAGACCATGATCGCGTCCTGGCGGGCGTCGCGGGCGGCCAAGGAGGTCGTCGCGAGCATGGTCTCGGTCAACAACTCCTGCCCGTACTGCGTCGCCGTGCACGGCGCGACGCTGCACGGCCTGCTCCGCGACCCGACCGCGCAGGCGATCTCCGAGGGCCGGGTCGACGACATAGCCGACCCGGAACTGCTGGCCATCGCCACGTGGGTGCGCACGGGTGTGCGGCCGCGGACGACGGCGCTGCCGCCCGACCAGGCGGCCGAACTCGTCGGCGTGGCCGTGGCGTTCGAGTACTACAACCGCGTGGTCAACGTGTTCCTGGACGAGTCGCCGCTGCCCTCGCACGTTCCGGGCAGGATGCGCGGGACCATGATGCGGTTCCTCAGCGTGCTCATGCGCGGCCCGGCGAGCAGGCGGCACGCCGCGGGCGCGTCCCTTGACCTGCTGGCCGCCCGCGGACCGGCACCGGACGCGGCGTGGGCCGCGGGCGCGCCGCACGTCGCCGACGCGTTCGCCCGCGCGGCCGCCACCATGGGCGCCGCGGGCGAGCGGTCGGTGCCGGAACCCGTGCGACGGCTGGTGACCGCCAAGCTGGCGCGCTGGGACGGCAAGCCGCTCGGCCTGAGCCGCGGCTGGGTCGACGAGGCGCTGGCGGGTCTCCCGCCCGCCGACCGCCCGGCGGGCCGCGTCGCCCTGCTCACCGCCTTCGCGTCCCACCAACTCGGCCAGGACGACGTCGACGGGTTCAAGCGCGGCGGCGCGGACGACCGGCGACTCGTCGAGGTCGTGGCCTGGTCCGCCTTCGCCGCGGCCTCCAGCCGCCTGGCGACGATCTCGGCTTCCTACCGCTGATCCCCACGCCCACGCGACCACCCGGCCGACTCGGCCGGGTGGCGCAATGGCGTCCGCGAAAGGCCCCCGAGAGGTCGACCCCCGCGTCGCACCCTTGATACACGGTCGATCCCCGGCCTACATCTCCCTGCTTGCCCGGTGAGAGCAATCAGATAGATATGCCAGGTCACCGACATCACTATTCTGATATCAGAGCGCGATTCCGGGGCCACGAAAGAACTGTTGCACGCCCATCCGCGGCGGAACAGCGCCCGGCTTCGAAACCGAGGCGCCAGGCCTTTGCGCCAATCGAACTTCCCTGGTCACACGTGGAAGGGAAATCACCATGCACAAGCACGTCGAAGAAGCGATCAACATGATGTGGCAGCGGTACGACGAACCATTGACGCTGACCGATCTCGCCGGTGCGGCGTTGTTGAGCAAGTTCCACTTCACCAGGGTTTTCCGCATGGCGACCGGAACGTCACCGGGACGTTTTCTCGCCGCCGTCCGGTTCTACCGCGCTAAACACCTGCTGCTGCGAACATCGTTGAGCATCACCGACATCTCCTACCGCGTCGGCTACAACAGCCTCGGCACGTTCACCACGCGCTTCACCAAGAGCGTGGGCGTGGCCCCCGGCCAGTACCGGCACCTCGCCAGGACCGGCATCGGCATGCTGCCCCCGAGCCGCGGGCCGGTCGACCCGGCGCAGTGCGGCACGGTGCTCGGCAGGCTGCACATCCCCAGCACCGACCGGCGCGTCCGGATCTACGCCGCGGTGTTCAGCAGCCCGATCCTCCAGGGCATCCCGGTGTCCCACGACGTCGTCGAGTACGGGGGTCACTACCTGCTGAACGCGGTCCCGCCCGGCGACTGGCACGTGTGCGCGGCGGCGGTGGAGGTGGACAACTTCGACATCCAGCCGTGGGACCGCAGGCCGGTGTTCTTCGGGTCGAGCACGGCGGTCGCGGTGCGGCCGGGCGCGACGACCGAGGTGGACCTGACGCTGCACCCGACCCGGCCGCTGGACACGCCCATCCTGCTGGTGATCCCCGAGCTCGACAACTGCCGCCCGTCCGAGGCCACCAGGGTGCGCCAGACGCGGTGACACCGGTGCGCGAGCCGGACGACCGATGGCCCTCCCGAGCCTCGCAGGGGAGAGCCATCGGCGGCTTTCACGGGCGACGCGCGGCGCTCTGGGGGCCGCTGAAGTCGCCGCTGAAGAACAGCAGCGGGTCCGACACCGCGCCGAGGTCGATCGACAGCACGGAGCCGAGGAAGATGGAGTGGTCGCCACCGTCGTAGACGGCGGCGAGCCCGCACTCCATCCACGCCAGGGCGTCGGCGATGAGCCGGACCCCGGTGTGCCTGCCGGTCACCCAGTCGACGGCGGCGAACTCGCTCTCGCCGCGCGGTCTCGCGCGGTTGGCGAAGTGCCGGGCGATCCACTCCTGCTCGGCCGAGAGCAACGACACCGCGAAGGCGCCGTTCGCCAGGATGGCCTGGTGCATGGAGCTGGAGCGCTGCACGCACACCAGTACCAGCGGTGGTTGGAGCGACACGGAGGTGAACGCGTTCACCGTCATCCCGCGCGGCACGTCCGGGCCCGCCGTCACGATCGCGACGCCGGTGGCGAACTTGCCCAGCACACCGCGGAGCTTCCGCGGGTCCCGTGCGGCACCGGACTCCACCGGCGTCCGCCGATCGGCCTCATGCATGCGTCAACCGTTCCTCACCGCGGCGACCTCCCGCGCTCGCGAACCCGGCGCCGGACCGGCGTAGCGCGCCAGCGCGGCGCGCAGCGACGACGGCACCTTGATCGGCCGGGCCTCGGCGCCCTGCCCGCCGAGGCAGGCCACCCGCTGCCTGCCCCGCGCCACCAGCTCCTCACCGCCGTCCGCGCCCAGCCGGACGTAGTCGAAGCCGAACTCGATCTGCGTCTGCGTGAGGTCCACCAGCCGCATCCGGATGGACAGCTCGTCGAACAGCGCCAGCTCGGCCAGGAACTCGCACTCCACCTTGACGGTGAACAGCGTCACGCCCGTCCCGAAGTCCGCCAGCACGTCCGGCGCGTTCTCCCGGAGGAACATCTCCCGGCACTTCCCCTGCCAGCGCAGGTAGTTGACGAAGTAGACGTTGCCGATGACGGTGGTCTCCTCGAAGCCCACCAGGTACCGCAGCTCGTAGTACGCGGTCATGACCGCTCCTCGCCCGCGCCGTCACGACGGCCGACCGGTTCCGGGTCGCGGCGCCCGGCGCTCAGGATGTTCTCCCTGATGTCCGCGGCCCGCCGTTCCCCGCGCACGCGCCGCGCGGTCACCACCTGCCAGCCGAGACCGCGGATCAGGCAGACGATCGCGGTCGCGAAGAAGATGGCGTAGACGATGTCGAAGACCATCAGCACCCCGTACACGGTCGCCACCGAGGCGCCGAACATGAACTGGTTGCGCCCGCGCATCGGCGTGGTGCCGGGGTCGGTGATCATGTAGTTGGTGAACAGCACGAACGCGACACCGGTCATCACGCCCAGCGCGCCGTACAGCGAGACGTCGAAGATCCAGTGGCGCACGAACGCCTGGATGGCGAAGCCGCCGAGCCAGCCGACGATCAGCAGGACCCGCTTGGTCAGCAGGCCGTTGATGGTCGTGCCCGCGGTGATGATGATGATCGGGATCATCACCCGCCAGAAGGTGTTGGCGTTCTCGGTGAACTCGTAGGGCGGCGCGAGGCTGACCCACGAGCTGAACACCACGAGCGTGACGGCGATGCCGAAGTTCGACGGGTTCATGTAGTGCCGCGTGCGGCCCGCGATCGGCGCCTGGAGCACGTACTTGGCCCCCACGCCGACGGCCACGCCGAAGGCGATCGGCCAGAACTGGTTGTTGGCGTACAGCAGCATGTTCACCGCTAGCGCGGTGATGTGCGACGGCAGCAGGAACTCGTACAGCCCCCGACCGCCCCGACCCCGGTACCGCGGCTCCCTGCGGTGGGCCCACGCGGCGACCGTCTCGAACGCCAGCTCGGCGGTGTAGGAGGTCAGCACGGCGAAGATCGGCCAGAGCCACGGCTGCTCGAACCCGAGCAGGGTGTAGCCGAAGATGTTGAACACCGAGATGGACATGGCGAAGTTGCGCAGCGCCAGGTAGCGGACGTCGGGCGCGGGCTTCTGCGGCGCGGGGGGCGGGACCGGTGACGGTCCAGCGGTCGCTTCCGGTTGCCGGACTGTGGTCGTCATCGGGGGGAAACCTCCTGCACGGTGTTCGACAGCACGAGCGAGTGCGCGCCCGGCGCGAGTCCGACGGTCTGGTTGTGCAACCGGCCGTCGGCGTCGCGCCAGTTGATGGTGGCCTCGACCGGGCCCGCCGCCTCGCCGAGGCCGAACCGCACCTCGAAGCTGCGGAAGCCGCTGTGGCCGCCGCCGCCGTCCAGGTGCGAGGCCTGGGTGCGGCCGTCCGAGGTCTTGATGGTGACGGTCGTGCCGTAGGCGGGCGCGCCGATCCCGGAGAGCCCCGAGCCCGCGGCTCCGCCGCCGACTGCGGGCTGGTACAGCGCCAGGCTCAACGCCTCGCCGCGGTCCGGCGCCTCGTTGGCGTAGAAGGACGACGGTCCCCACTGCCGGGCGACGGCGAAGTCCAGGGCCCCGGTCCCGGTCGTGTCACCGGTCGCGATGGCCCGCGAGGGGATCTCCTCGTCGAAGCCGAGCTGCTCGGAGATGTTGACGTACCTGCCGTCCGCGCCCTTGGCGTAGAAGGCGAGCACGTCGTCGCCCGCGAGGTCGTCCCCCTCCTTCATGTTCGGCCACATGGCGGGGTTGCTCATCAGGACGTCGTTGATCATGGCCAGTTCCTGCAACCAGTTCCACCGGTTCCGCTCGCCCTTGATGAACCCGTCGGACTGGACGACGGCCAGGTCCCCGTTGTTGAGGAAGTCGCCGAACTTGACGTCCCAGCACCACCCGGTCCACGCTAGGCCGTAGTCCTCCGCGCGCTGCTTGAACGGCGCCTCGCCCGCGGAGAGCCGCGCCCGCATGTCCTCGTTGCCGCTGGTCTGGTTCTCCCAGAAGAAGTTGCTCTCCTGGAGGCCCCAGGCCGAGGTGATGTTGCTGACCATGAGGTCGAAGCGGCCCTTGCCACCGGGGTCGGCGAAGTCGACGCCCATGCCCTTGAAGGAGTCGTCGCCCATCTTGAACGACTTCGGGGTGAGCGGGGAGCCGGAGCCCTTCGTCACGGCGAACCTGATCTCGCCCGGCTCGGATCGGTTGTGCAGCAGGTGGTCGTGGCCGAAGTCGTTGCCGATGTAGAGCTCGGTGAGCCCGTCGCCGTCCAGGTCCGCGCCGGACGCCGACAGCGTCCAGCCGGTGGCGGCGTCGTACGGGATCGCCTTGGGCTCGGGCACGTAGGACGCGCTGGGCGTCGGGCCGGACGTGGCCGAGAGCCACCGCAGGACGTGCCCGCCGCCGCCGTTGGTGGCGCTGGACATCGACAGGTTCATCTCGACGTTCTTGAGGCCGTCGGGGTCCAGCACGTCGGAGTCGGGGAAGTAGTTGCCGATGAACACGTCCGGACGGGCGTCGCCGTCGTAGTCGCCGACGTGGATCGCGTCGGTGTTCCACTTGGGACCGTGGTACCGGCCGTCCAGCGACTCGTTCGGGACGAGCTCCTGCCGCTGGTATGCGGCGTTGCCCACGGTGGTGGCGTCCGCCTTGGCCAGGAACAGGATCGGCGTCCGCCCCCAGTAGGTGATCAGCAGGTCCATCCGGCCGTCGACGTTGAAGTCGCCCGGCGTGCAGCCGGTCGGCGCCATCGTCCGGTCGTAGGGCAGCGGCGCGGGGTCCAGGACGAACGGGGCGAAGCGGTCCTCCTGCGGGGCCGTCGGCGTGTAGGTGACGATCACGTCGTCGGTCCGCGGGTCCACGAGGCACAGCGAGTCGGCCCGGCCGTGGCCGGTGAGGTCGTTGATCGCCACGGACGCGCCGATCCCGGAGATCCAGGCCGCGATGTGCTCGTAGCCGGGGTTCACCTGCCGGAGGTTCTTCATCGGCTTGTCGGCGTACCCCTCCGGCAGCGGGATGGGCAGCTCCCGGAACTTGTACGGTTGGGCCGTCTGGTCCGCGTCACCCGCCGCCACCGCGCTCTGCCCGGCCACGTAGAGCACGAGCAGCGTGATGAGGACGGTGATGACGGGAACGGACTTCCGGGCACGGTCGACTGGCATTGGCGCTGTCTCCTCGGGATCACGGCGATACCGGCGCCCGACGGCGGCGCCCGCGAGCAGGGCGGCGCGGACTCGCCGGTACGAGCGCCACGGAGCCGGACCGCCCGTGGCGATTTGTCTGCCCGACGACCGCGGCGTGCCGGGGGTCGTCGACGCGTTCGAGTACCGCCCGGCGGCGGGGTGCCGTCGAGCCGGGGGTGCAGCCGGACCGCGTGGACTACTGGTCCGCCACGGGGAGGCGAGCCGAGATCACCAGGTAGTCGAAGTCGATCGAGGTCATCATCTGGTCCATGATCACGCCCGCCTCCGCGCCCAGCTCGGCGACCAGCGCGTCGTAGTGCTCCCTGGCGCCCGCCGCCATCCGCTTGCCGGTCGGCTGCATGTTCGCGGTCAGGTCCTCCACCTCGACGTCGGTGAAACCCGCCTCCTCCAGCCATCGCAGGTACTGCTCGCGGGTGGGCAGGTCGGCCATCTCCATGGCCTCGAGCATCTCGGTGCGGGCCTCCTCGGTGTCCGCGACCGGGTGGGGCGGCCGCACGACGTCGGAGAACACCAGCCTGCCGCCCGGCTTGAGCACCCGCGAGATCGACCGCAGCCCGCCGGGCCGGTCGATGTTGATGAAGGACTCGACCACCCACGCCGCGTCGAAGGAGTCGTCCGGGTACGGCATCGCCAGCGCGTCGATCAGCTCGATCGAGGCCAGGTGGTCGATCCCCCGCTCCGCGGCCAGCCGCCGGAACCCGTCGACGTGCGTCCGGCTGATCGTCACGCCGACCACCGTCGCCCCGGTCTGCTCGGCGAGCTGGAACGCGGGCGCGCCGACGCCGCAGCCGACGTCCAGGACCCGGTCGCCGGGCGCCACGCCCATCTTCCGGATCATGACGTCGTTCATCCGCCACTGCGCCACCTCGTTGGACGAGGTGTCGTGCTCGGACTCCCAGTAGCCGGCGTGGTAGTTGTCGCCCCAGACGGTCGAGAGGATGCGGCCGACGACGTCGTTGAACTTGGCGACGTCGGACTCTGCCGGGTCGGCCCCTGCCGGAGCCTGGTCGGTGGTCATCTTTCCTCCAGCGGTCGTCGTCTCGGACTTTCATGCTGGCAGGGCCGACACGCTGGGCCACCTTCGAGGATGCTGCCCGTGGTCAGGTGCTGCCGAGCCCCTCCTATTCACCCGTTCGGAGGAACCTGAAAACTCGTGGGCGAGGGCTGTTGAATCGTCCGCCGCTCGTTCGTCGTGTGAGTAGACCGCCTTCACACGCCGAAAACCGGAGGACCCAGCGTGACCACGGAAGAAGCCCCGCCCAAAGCAGGACGCAAGGAGTGGGCGGGCCTAGCCGCGCTGGCGCTCGCCACCCTGATGATCACGTTCGACATGTTCGCGCTGCTGCTCGCGCTGCCCGACATCACCGCGGACCTGAAGCCCACGACCATCGAGCAGCTGTGGATCCTGGACATCTACGGGTTCATGGTCGGCGGCTTCCTGATCACCATGGGCACGCTGGGTGACCGGATCGGCAGGCGCAGGCTGCTGATGATCGGCGCGGCGTGCTTCGCGGTCGCCTCGCTGCTGTGCGCGTTCGCCCCCACGACCGAGCTGCTCATCGCGGGCCGGGCGCTGCTGGGCATCGCGGGCTCGACGCTGGCGCCGTCCACCCTCGCGCTGATCACCAACATGTTCCGCGACCCCAAGCAGATGGGCGTCGCGATCGGCATCTGGGCGGGCGGGTTCACCCTCGGCTCGATCCTCGGGCCGGTGCTCGGCGGCGTCATGCTCTCCCACTTCTGGTGGGGCTCGGTCTTCCTCTTCGCGGTGCCGGTGATGGCGCTGCTCCTGGTGGTCTGCCCGCTGGTGGTGCCCGAGTTCAAGAACCCCGAAGCGGGCAAGATCGACCTGGCCAGCTCGCTGCTGTCGATCGTCGCGATGATCGCGTTCATCTACGGCCTCAAGGAGGTCGCCCGGCACGGCTGGCAGGCCGTGCCGATCGTCGTCGGCCTGATCGGCATCGCGCTGGGCGTGGTCTTCGCGCGCAGGCAGCTGCACCTGGCCGAGCCGTTCATGGACCTGCGCCTGTTCAACAACCGCTCGTTCAGCACGATGCTGATGGGGCTGGTGCTCTACTCCCTCATCGGCGGGTCGAGCATGTTCTACATCACCCAGTACCTCCAGTCGGTGTCCGGCATGACGCCGCTGAAGGCCGCGCTGTGCCTGCTGCCGGGCATGGTGGTGGCGACGTTCAGCGCGACGATCTCGCCGCTGCTCGGCCAGCGCATCCGGCCCGCCTACCTCATCGCGGGCGGCATCGCGGGCATCATCATCCCGTTCGCGATGTTCTCGCAGCTCGACGTGGACTCCAGCCCGGTCGTGATCATCGTCGCCTTCGCGATCATGGGCCTGTGCGAGGGTCCGCTGCTGGCGCTGGGCACGAACCTCGTGGTCAGCTCGGCACCGCCGGAGAAGGCGGGCTCGTCCTCGTCCCTCACGCAGGTCGCCAACGAGGCGGGCGGGTCGTTCGGCATCGCCGTCATGGGCAGCATCGGCGCGAGCGTCTACGTCGCCCAGCTCGACGACACGGTGCCCGCGGGTCTGACCGGCGACGCCGTCGCGACCGCGCGGGAGAACGTCGCGAGTGCCCTGACCGTGGCGTCCGACCTGCCCGCGCAGCTCGGCGGGCAGCTGTCGACCGCCGCCAAGGCCGCTTTCACCAGCGGCATGAACACCTTCGCCACCATCTGCGTCGTCATCCTCGTCATCGCCGCCGTGCTGATCGCCGTGCTGCTCCGGCACGTGCCGCCGACCGGCTCCGAGGAGATGGGCGAGACCGGCGAGCAGGAGACCGCCGAGGCGCCACCGGCCACCGCGACCCTCGCGGACCAGGCCGACGCCCGGCCGGCGACCTGACCCACCCCCCGATCACCGGTCCGGCGCTCAGATAACCACCGGACCGGAGCACGAAAATCGAAAGGAAGTCATGCGCAAGATCGTCATGTACATGCAGTCCACTCTCAACGGCTACGGCGCCGACCCCGGTGACGAGATGTTCTGGGCGCGCGTCTCCGACCAGACGTGGGACTTCACCAACGAGCTGCACGAGACGTGCGACACCCTCGTGTTCGGCCGCAAGATGTACCAGGACTTCCTGGGCTTCTGGCCGGGCATGGCCAAGGACGAGTCGGACTCGGAAGTGGCCCGTCACGCCCGCTGGCAGTACGACCTCGCCAAGTACGTCGTCTCCACGACGCTGACCGAGGCCGACCCCGCGTGGCCGAACACCCGCATCGTGAGCAGCCTCGACGACATCGCGGCGCTCAAGGACCAGCCCGGCAAGGACATCCTGATCGGCGGCGGGATCGACATCACGAAGTCGTTCGCGGCGGCCGGGCTGATCGACGACTTCTACATCCACGTGAACCCGACCACCATCTCCGAGGGGACCGTCCTGCTGGACGCCCGCCTCGACCTGAAGCTGGTCGACGTGAAGCAGCACGACACCGGAGCACTGGCCCTGCACTACACCAAGGGCTGATCCGCGAGCCGAACGCCCGGTCCGACCACCAGGTCGGGCCGGGCGTTCGGCTTTCCCGTTCTCCGCACGTCGGAAGGCGCGACAGCGCCGAACCGTGCCGCACAGTGGATGGAAGCCATTTCCTGGCTGCGCTGGCGGGATCACGGTGTGACGTTCAGGAGGAAACGAGAGAATGACCGTTACCAGTAATCCGAACACGATCTCGGCGCTGGTGGACTCGTTCATCACCGCACCACCGGATGAACTCGAGGAAAGCTATCGCCGACTGGTCGGCGCGGTGTGGCAGGACGGCGGCCTGACCCCGCTGTCCGTGCCCGCGGTGACCGAGCTGGTGTCTCGGGCGAGCCGGGTCGACCACCTGCGGAAGGCCTACCTGGCCGAGCTGTTCGCGCTGCTGGTGCAGGCCGAGTACCCCGACGTCGACGGCCCGGTGACCGCGGCGGTCGAGGCCGGGGTGGACGGCTACCTGGAGCTCTGGCGGGGCAGCACGAAGCAGGAGCCCCTGTACTGGGCCGTGGCGTACCTGCTGGCGCACTTCCCCCGCGAGCGGTCCCGGATCCTCGCGACCGCGGCCGAGGTGGACCTCGACGAGGACGACCTGTCCCGGATGGACCGCGCGCTCGACGAGCTCGACCCGGACGAGCCGGTGATCGGCCGGGTGTTCCCCTACCCGGCCGCCTACGACGAGATGTTCGAGGCGGAGCGCGAGGTCGACCGGGCGTGGACCAGGACGCTCACCCCGGAGCAGGTCCTCGCCCAGTGGCACAACGACATCGCGGCCGTGCGGGCGCACGCGGGCGCGAAGTCGTTCTACGCCATCCGCCACGGCGTGCCCGTGGCGGTGGTCCCCGACGACACCCCGGTGCGCGAGGCGAAGCCGTCCGACGCCGACGACGTCGCCATCTACGCCCCGCACACCTACGCGCTGCGGTGCCCGCGCTGCCAGGGGGAGCTGGAGATCCAGCAGGGCCTGGGCGAGTGCGTCGGCTGCGACGCGGGCTACCCGATCGCCAAGGGCATGCTGAACGTGCTCACGAGCGTCTACGACGGCAAGGAGCACGGCGACGACTTCCTCTTCCAGCTGTCGAACATCGGCACGATGGCCTACTTCATCGACGTGTTCGCGCGGCCGGCGTTCAAGCGGCTGTGCGGGATGAACTGGGACGACGAGGTCAGCCCGCAGTGGGAGGGCGACTACATCCGCGACCACGTCCGGCCGGTCGAGGGCACCGTGCTTGACCTGGCGGCGGGCGGCGGGCTGTGGACGCAGACGCTCGCCGACGCCGTGGGCCCGGAACGGGTGCTGGCCCTGGACATCCTGCCCGCCAGCCTCGCCACGCTGCGCCACCGCAGGCCGGACGTGCCCGCCGTGGTGGCCAACGCCCGCTACCTGCCGTTCGACGACTCGTCGCTCGGCGCGGTCATCTGCTGGGACGCCCTCCAGGCGTTCCCGGAGGAGGCGCCGTTCGCCATCGCCGAGGTGGGCCGCTGCCTGCGCCCCGGCGGCACCTTCACGCTGTTCACGTTCATCGAGGCCGACGACCCGATCTACCACCACTTCGTGCGCGCGCACCGGTTCCCGAAGACGCACCAGGACGGGCTGGTCCTGTTCGAGCACGACGACCTGGAGCGGTGGCTCGCCGACGCCGGGCTCGAGGTGGTCGACCGGTCCGGCCCGAACCTGCACTACGTGATCACCGCGCGCAAGAAGGGCTGACCGCGGTCGGACACCGGAACGGCCCGTTGACGATCGTCAACGGGCCGTTCCGGTGTCCGACCACCGCGGTCACAACGGGCGCGGCAGCGACCTCACGAACTCGCGGATGTCACCGACCAGCAGCCGGGGCTGCTCCAGCGCCGGGAAGTGCCCGCCGCGGTCGAACTCCGTCCAGCGCGTCATCGACGGCAGCACCTGCTCGGCGAACCTGCGGATCGGCTTGGTGGCGTCGGCCGGGAAGACCGCCACGCCGACCGGGACGGACAACGGCCACGGACCGCCCCATGTGCGGATGTGGTCGGCCGTGGTGTGCATGGTCTCGAAGTACATGTGGGCGCTGGACCCCGCGGTGGCGGTGTACCAGTACGTCGACACGATCGTCAGCAGGGTGTCGCGGTCGATCGCGTCCTCCGGCCGGTCGACCGTGTCCGCCCACTCCTTGAACTTCTCCGCGATCCACGCGAGCTGGCCGATCGGCGAGTCGGTCAGCGAGTAGGCGATGGTCTGCGGCCTGGTCGCCTGCTGACGGCTCCACGCCGTGCACTCGTCGGCGAACCAGCGCGTGTGCTCGACCTTCCGCAGGTCGTCCTCGGACAGCCCGGCCAGCGACTCCGGGGTGTCGGGGAAGATGGTGACCAGCATGTTGATGTGCGCCGCGACGACGTGCTCGGCGTCGATGCGGCTCAGCTCCAGCGAGATCACCTTGCCCCAGTCGCCGCCCTGCGTGACGTACCGGTCGTAGCCAAGGCGCGCCATCAGCTCGGCCCACGCCCGTGCCACCCGGCTCATGCTCCAGCCCTGCTGCCCGGTCGGCCCGGAGAACCCGTAGCCGGGGATCGAGGGCACCACGACGTGGAAGGCGTCCGCCGCGTCGCCGCCGTGCGCGACCGGGTCGACGAGCGGGCCGATGAGGTCGATGTACTGCGCGGACGAGCTGGGCCAGCCGTGGGTGAGGATCAGCGGTGTGGCGTTGGGCTCCTTCGACCGGACGTGCAGGAAGTGCACGTTCGCGCCGTCGATCTCAGTGGTGAACTGCGGGTGCTGGTTGAGCCACTCCTCGGCCGCGCGCCAGTCGAACGTCGTCCGCCAGTACTCCGCCAGTTCCTTGAGGTAGCCCAGGGGGACACCCCGTTCCCAGCCGGTTCCCGGAATCTCGCCGGGCCACCGGGTGGCGTCGATCCTGCGGTGCAGCTCGTCGACGTCCGACTGCGGAACGTCGACCCGGAAGGGGCGTATCTCGCTCATGGTTCGGCACCTGTTCGCTAGAGGACGCATCGAGTGCCGGGGCGGCGCGGGTGGCGCCGCCCCGGTGACATCGGGCTTCGTCAGCGCAGCTCTTCGACCACGTCCGGGATCGGCGCGGGCTCGGGCGCCTCCTGGCCGAGCGGCGGGACGTGCCGCAGCCGGACGGCGATCATGAGGACCACGAAGGCCAGCACGACCGCCGTGAACCCGGTCAGCACCTGCAACGACGTGCTGAACGCCAGCCGGGCCTGGTCGAACACCACCCGCGCCAGCTCCGGCGGCAGGGTGGCGGACGCCTGCGCCGCGTTGGCGATGCTCTGGCTCGCGGTGGCGGCGACGTCGGCGGGGACCTCCGGCGGCAGGCTGCCGGACATCCGCGCGTGGTAGAGCGCGACCGCGGCGCTGCCCACCACCGCCACCCCGATCGCGTTGCCGAGCTCGGCGCTGACCTGGGGCGCGGCGGCCGCGGCACCGGCCCGGTCCACCGGGACCGATCCGACCATCAGCGTCATGCCGATGGCCAGCAGCGGCGAACCGCCCGCCGACCACAGCGCGAACCCGACGACGAACAGCACCGGGGTGCCGGTGGTCGACGCCACGATCACCAGCACCAGCCCGATGATGACCAGCACCTCCCCCCAGGCCATCAGGTGGGCGGGCCGGAAGCGGCGGGCGAGCACCCCGACGACGGGCGCGCACAGCGAGCTCAGCACGAGGCCGGGCGCCAGGCCGAACGCGGCCTGCAACGGCGTGAGCCCCTCGACGAGCTGGAAGTCCAGCATGAGGAACAGCAGGACGGTGCCGGTCAGCAGCGCCTGCACGAACAGGGCCAGCAGCGGCGTGGCGAAGCTGCGGTTGCGGAACAGGCTCAGGTCCAGCAGGGGGTGTTCGAGCGTGCGCTGCCTGCGGACGAAGGCCCAGCCGAACAGCGCGCCGACGACGACGGCGGCGATCGGCACCAGCCCCCAGCCGTCGCGGGACACCTCCTTCACGCCCCACACGGCGGGCAGGATCGCCGCGAGCGAGAGCAGCGAGCTGGTCCAGTCCGGCCGTCCGGCCTCGGTGTCGCGCTGCCCTGGTAGGACGAGCGGCGCCAGCACCAGCACGAGCACGGCGGCGGGGACGTTGACGAGGAACACCGAGCCCCACCAGAAGTGGGCGAGCAGGACACCGCCGACCAGCAGGCCGGCGACCGCGCCGATCGTGTAGAACGACGCCCAGATCCCGAACGCCACGCCCATCTGCCTCGGTTCGCGGAACATCGTGCGGATGAGCCCGAGCGTGGACGGGATCAGGGCCGCGGCGGCCACGCCGAGCAGCGCCCGCGCCACGATCAGCGTGCCGGGGCCGGTCGCGTAGGCGGCCACCGCCGACGCCGTGCCGAAGGCCGCGACGCCGATCAGGAACAGCCTGCGCCGCCCGACGCGGTCACCGAGACCGCCCATGGTGATCAGCAGGCTGCCGAGCACGATCCCGTAGATGTCGGAGATCCAGAGCTGCTCGATGCCGTCGGCGTGGGTGTCGACGACGATGTCGGGCAGCGCCTGCATCAGGACGAACGAGTCGGCCGCGATGAACAGGGTGGCGAGGCACATCACGCCGAGCCCGATCCACTCCCGCGAGCCCGCGATGTGTTGGGTGTATTTCGCAGTCATCGTGCGATCACCTCGATATGCCAGAGGAATTCGGCGATTCGCCGTGGGGGGCGCGGGATCGACCAATCGGAAGCTACACGCCGGGACCCGCGTTCCCGATCTGGTCGGCGGGATAGGGCAGCATCGAAGAAGTAGGCCGTCGTACCCGCTGCGATAGTGGATCGGGATCGACCACCACTGATGTGGAAACCGCTTGCTGCACAGTTGGCGAATCAATTGTTCCTCCACACCCGAGAAAGCCGGCCGAACAATTCAGGGAGGTTCTGGTATGACCGTCGCGGATGCCGCCCCGATGCCGGCCGGTCCAGGGGAGCCGGGTTTCGCCGAGGCCGTGCACGTGTTCAACTCCCTGGCCGTGCCGGAGCCCGCCGCCGCCACGACCGCGCGCACCGTCGAGCAGGTCCGCTCCGCGATCCACCACGCCGCGCGACGCGGCCTCGCGGTGCGCGTCCACTCCACCGGCCACGGCGCGGCGGCGGCCCGGCCCGTGCGCGGCGCGCTGCTCATCCGCACCGCGCTGGACGGCGCGGTCGAGATCGATCCGCGGGCACGGGTCGCACGGGTGCCCGCGGGCACCCGGTGGGAGTCCGTGGTCCGGGCCGCGGAACCCCACGGGCTGACCGCCGCGCACGGCTCGTCGGGAACGGTCGGGGTCGTCGGCTACGCGCTGGCGGGCGGGCTCAGCCCGTACGGCCGGATGGTCGGGCTGGCGGCCAACACCGTTCGCGCCGTCGACCTGGTGACCGCGGACGGGCGGCACCGCCGGGTCGACGCCGAGTCCGATCCCGAACTGTTCTGGGCCCTGCGCGGCGGGGGCGGCGGTTTCGGTGTCGTGACGGCGATCGAGTTCGACCTGTTCCCGGCCACCACGGTGATCACCGGGGCCGCCTACTGGCCGGGGGCGCTCGCCGACCGGCTGCTGGCGGCCTGGCTGGACTGGGCGCGGGACGCACCGGTCATCGCCACCACCTCGGTGCGGGTGATGAACCTCCCCGACTTCCCCGACGTGCCGAGGGAGCTGGCGGGCCGCACGACGTTCGCCGTGGACGGCGTGGTGCACGCCGACGATCCGGTGTCCGCACGGCGCTGCGCCGACGACCTGCTGGGCCCGCTCCGCGCGATCGGGGCACCGCTGCTGGACTCCTGGCAGCCGGACAGGCCCTCGGCCGTGCTCCTCGCGCACATGGACCCGGCGGACCCGCTGCCCATCCTGGGCGACCACCTGCTGCTCGACGATCTCGACGCTGGCGGCGCGGCGCGGTTCCTCGACGTCCTCGGCGAGGGGTCCGGCTCACCGCTGGTGGGCGCCGGGCTGCGGCAGCTGGGCGGCGCCTACGCGACCCCCTCCGCCCCCGGAGGCGCGCTCGACCGGCTGGCCGCCGCCTACTCCTACGCCGGATCGGGCCTGGCAGCCGACCCGGACGCGGCGGCGGCGCTGCGCGCCCACTGCGCGACCGTCCGCACCGCGCTCGCCCCGTGGGACACCGGCCGCGTCGTCCCCAGCTTCGTCGAGGACTTCGAGCAGCCGCAAGGACATCTCGACGCCGAGCGCGCGGCCGCGGTCGAACGGGTGCGCGCCGGGGTCGACCCGGACGGGCTGTTCCGCCAGGACGCGTCCCCCACCACCACCCGACAGGAAAAGGTGCCATGACAGGCGAAGGGTTCCAGTGGCCGCCCGAGACGCGGTCGTTCTGCGCCGAGTTGCCGTTCACGCCGAGGACCACGATCTTCGAGCGCGGCAAGGGAATCCAGCTGTTCGACGCACGGGGCCGCGACTACCTCGACGCGCTCTCCGGGATCTTCGTCGCGTGCTTCGGGTACGACTGCGAGCCGATCATCGCCGCGATGACCGCGCAGCTGCGCGACGGCCTGGCGTTCCAGCCCCCGCTGCACGGCACCAACCACAACGCCCTGCGCCTGGCGGACGCGCTGGTCGACCTCGCGCCGGACGGGATCACGGCCGTGAAACTGCTCAGCGGCGGGTCGGAGGCGGTCGAGGCGGCCATCCGGCTGTCGCGGGTGTACCACGCGGTCACGGGCAAGCCCTCCAAGCAGAAGATCATCAGCCACTACCAGAGCTTCCACGGCGCCACCTACGGCTCGCTCGGCCTCACCGGCCACCCCGGCGTCAAGGTGTTCGGCGCGCCGATGCCGGACGTGGTGCACACGCTGCCGCCGGAGTTCCTGGCCCAGCAGTGGGGTCTGACCGCCGTGGAGGCCGGGGAGCGGGCCGCGGCCCTGATCGAGCAGACCATCGAGGCCGAGGGGCCCGACCACATCGCCGCGCTGGTGGTGGAGACCTACAGTCAGCTGCGGGAGCTGGCGGCACCGGACCCCGGCTACTTCGCGCGGATCCGCGAGGTCTGCGACCGGTACGACGTGCTGCTCGTCTTCGACGAGATCGTCACCGGGTTCGGCCGCACCGGCGCCAACTTCGGGGCGGACGCCGTCGGCGTGACCCCGGACCTGATCTGCGCGGGCAAGGGCCTGTCCGGCGGGTACGCGCCGCTGTCCGCGCTGCTGATCCACGAGCGGGTCGCCGCGCCGTTCCGCGACGGGAACGGGCACATGGCCTTCGGGACCACCCACACGTTCTCGGGCAACCCGATCGCGTCGGCGGCGGGCCTGGCGTCGGTCACCCACTTCACCGAGGGCGGCTTCCTGCCCCGGATCCAGGACCTGTCCGTCCACCTCCGGCGGAGCATGGACGCCGCGCTCGGCGACAAGGGCACGGCCAACATCGCCGGGTTGCTGTGCGGCGTCGTCGTCCCGGACCCGGACGGGCGCGGGGTCGGCGACCTCGTCGAGGCGGCCTGCTGGGAGCGCGGCGTGATCGTCCGCGGCATGCCCTACGGCGTAATGCTCGCCCCGGCCTTCATCACCACCACCACCCAGCTCGACGAGATCTGCGCCGTGGTCGGCGACGCCGTCCACGAGGTCGTCGGCTGACCGGACATCCCGGCACACCAAGCGGAGGAGAGCTTCAATGTCCGATGTGGACACGTGGGACCTGTTGTTCGAGCGGGGCGACCTGAGCAAGCACGAGGTGCGCCACTCGGAGGCCGCGGCGCTGGAACCGGGCCAGGTCCGCCTGGCCGTCGAGCGGTTCGGCGTCACCGCGGTCACCGCCGCGTACGCGATGTTCGGCGACTCGCCCCTGCGGTTCTTCGACGTGTTCCCCGCGCCGGAGGGATTCGGCCGGGTGCCGGTGTGGGGCTTCGCCCGCGTCGTGGAGTCGCGGGCCGCTGATGTCGCCGAGGGCAGCCGGTTCTTCGGACTGCTCCCGATGTCCAGCCACCACACGGTCACCCCCGAGGTGGTGGACGGCGGGTTCGTCGACGCCGGGCAGCAGGCCGTCCCGCACGACTGGTACCGGACCTACGATTCGGCGGACCCGGACGAGCTGGACGACCGGCGGGCGCTGCTGCACCCGCTGTTCCCGTGCTCCTTCACCCTGGCCGACCTCATCGGCAAGCAGGTCGCGGCGGGCGTCAAGTCGGTGGTGATCACCAGCGCGTCGTCCAAGACCGCCATCGGCCTCGCGGACCTGCTGGCCCGCGTGGACGGCGTCGTGGTGACCGGGGTGACCTCCGACGAGCACAAGGCGTTCACCAGCGGCCTTGGCCTCTACGACACCGTGCTGGCCTACGACGAGCTGGGCGTCGACGTCGCGTCGAGCCCGACGGTGTTCGTGGACTTCACCAACTCCGAGGAGCGGATGCGCGCGGTCTACCGGCACGCGGGCGGGGAGCTGACCACCACCCTGCTGGCCGGGTTCACCCATCCCAGCACGTCGTTCGCCCCGCCGGAGCTGGGCGACCCGCAGCCCCAGCCGTACTTCACGCCGGTCGTGGAGCAGCAGGTGATGGCCGAAACCGGGGTCGACGCCTACCGCCGGGACTACCGCGAGGCGGAGACCCGGTTCCTCATCGGTTCCCGGTCCTGGCTGGACGTCCAGCGGGGCAGCGGTCCCGAGGCGATCGCCGACGCGTACCGCGCCGTGCTCGCGGGCGAGCAGCCGCCGTCGGCGGGGGCGGTGCTGACACCGTGAGCCGGCACACCGACACCGTCGCCGACGTGGGCGAGCGGACCGGCGACCCCGTCGACCGGCCGACGCGGGTGGTCTGGTGGCGGCGCCCGTGGATCGTCCCGCTGGCACTGGTCGTGCTCGCCTTCCTGGTCTACCAGCTCAGCCCGTTCCGGGAGCTGGAGGACGCCAAGGCGCCGCTGCCGCCGCACGACGGCTTCCCCGCCTACTTCCCGATCCTGTTGGCGCACATGTTCTTCGGCACCATCACGATGGTCACGGTGGTGCTCCAGCTCTGGCCGTGGCTGCGGCTGAACCACCCGCGGGTGCACCGGATCAGCGGCCGGTTCTACGTGGTGTCCGCGGTGATCGCGGGCTGCGCTGGGCTCGTCCTCGTCCCGTTCGCCCCGGTGGTCGGCCAGATCGGCGTCTCCCTGGCCACGGTCACCTGGATCGCCGTGACCGTCATGGGGCTCATCCGGGCGCGGCAGGGGCACTTCGACCGGCACCGCCGCCTGATGCTGTACAGCTTCGCGATCGTCATGAACAACGTGTGGGGCGTGATCCTCGGCCGGATCGGGTTCTCCATGATCGAGTTCATCGACTTCAACTACATCGCCGAGGGCGTGCGGTGGCTCGGCTGGATCGGCAACCTGATGCTCGTCCAGTGGTGGATCTACCGCACCGAGAACCGCCCGGAAGTGCGTCGGCTGCGGAAGTCGCGGGTGGCGTCGTGACGAGCACCAGGCCCGCGCACCACGAGTCCGGCAACACCGCCGGGCCGCCCCGGCCCGCCGTCATCACCGCGGACGACCCGCGCTACGAGGACGCCGTCCGCCAGGGGTTCAACCAGCGCTTCCGGTCCGATGTGGACTACCTGTGCTACCCCGCCGACACCGCCGAGGCCGTCGCCGCGGTCGACGACGCCGTGGCGGCGGGGCGGCGGGTCTCGGTCCGCAGCGGCGGACACGGCTACGAGGGCACCGGGTCGACCGGGGGCGGCGTGCTGATCGACCTGTCCACGATGACCGGGATCGACTTCGACCCGTCCCGCCGCGCCTTCTCGATGCAGCCGGGCGCCAAGATCGGTGACATCTACCGCACGCTGTACAAGCGCTGGGGCGTCACGATCCCCGCGGGCGAGGGCACCGAGGTCTGCATCGGCGGCCACCTCGTCGGCGGCGGTTTCGGTCCGCTGTCGCGGCGGTACGGCGCCCTGGTGGACTACCTCCACGCGGTCGAGGTCGTCGTCGTCGACGCCTCGGGGAGGGCATCGGCGATCGTGGCCACCGACGACCCCGACGACCCGCACCACGACCTGTGGTGGGCGCACACCGGTGGCGGCGGCGGCAACTTCGGCGTCGTGACCCGGTACTGGCTGCGGCGGCCGGGGGCGACCTCGACGGACCCGCGGGAGCTGCTGCCGCCCGCGCCCGTCCGGTGGCGCAACGGCTACCTGATGTGGTCCTGGGACACGATGACCGAACGCGACTTCGTCCGGATCACGCGCAACTACGCCACCTGGTTCGAGCGCAACAGCGCGCCGGGCAGCCGGGAGGCGGACCTCACCGCGTTCTTCTGCGCGACCCACAAGTCCGACGGCGTGCTCACGGTCGGCTCGCTGATCGACGACGACGTCCCGGACGCGCGGCTGCTGACCAACGAGTTCTTCGACGCGGTCACCGAGGGCGTCGGCGTCGAGCCGACGACGCGGACGGACGACGGGGTGGTGTCCTGGCTGTACTTCTTCACCCACTCCAACCGCGGCGACCACAACGGGCTCGGCGGGTCCCGGTTCAAGCTCAAGTCGGCCTACCTGCGCAAGCCCTACCCCGACGAGCGGATCGCCGCCGCCTACCGGCACCTGGCCACCGACGAACCGAAGTCGATCTACTTCATGTTCATCGGCTACGGCGGCCAGGTCAACGCGGTCGCCCCCGACGCCACGGCCGCCGCCCAGCGGAGTTCGGTGCTGAAGGGGTCCTTCCTGTCGGCGTGGTGGGACCCGGACGAGGACGACCGGCGCATCGGCGAACTGCGGGCGCTCTACCGCGACCTGCACGCCGACACCGGCGGGGTGCCGGTCCCCGGCGAGCGCAACGAGGGCGCCTACCTCAACTACCCGGACCGGGACCTCGCCGATCCGGAGTGGAACACGTCGGGCGTGCCGTGGTCGACGCTCTACTACCTGGACAACTACCCGCGGCTGCAACGGATCAAGCAGCGGTACGACCCGCGCGGCGAGTTCCGCCACTCCCTGTCGATCGAACTCCCCGAGCACCCCTGACGCGGTGGGCCCGGAGGGCGTCGCGCACTCCGGGAGTTGTCGCGCCGGGCCGAAGATCCGAAGCATGGGACACGACCGATCCGAACACCTCGAGACGGGACTGGCGGGATGGGATTCCCCTCCGTACACAGCAGGTTCGCCGCACAGGCCTCCCGGACGCCGGACGCGGTCGCGGTGGTCTGCGGTGACGTCCGGCTGACCTACCGGGAGCTGAACGAGCGCGCGAACCGGCTCGCGAACCGGTTGCGCCCGCTCGGGGTGCGGCCCGAGACCCCGGTCGCGGTGCTCATGGAGCACACCGCCGACCTCGTGGTGGCCCTGCTGGGAATCCTCAAGGCGGGCGCGTACTACCTGCCCCTGCACAGCGCCCACCCGCTCGACCTGACGCGGCGGATCATGGCCGCCGCGGGCGGACCGGTCCTGCTCGTGGACAGCGCCACGCTGCGGAACGGGGCGCCGGAGGCGCGCGTCACGATCGCGGTGGACGTCGACCAGGCGACGGCCGGGATGCCGCGGACGGACGTCGCGAGCCCGACGACCCCCGGTGACACCGCCTACGTCATGCACACCTCCGGGTCCACCGGTGAGCCCCTCGGGGTCGCGGTGCCGCACCGGGCCGTCCTGGAGCTGGCCGCCGACCCGTGCTGGGACGGCGGGCGGCACCGGTGCGTGCTCGCCGTGGCGCCGTACGCGTTCAGCGTGAACACCTACGAGTTCTGGGTCCCGCTGCTGCGCGGCGGGACCGTGGTGGTCGTCCCGCCCCGCGAGGTCGACGCGCGGTCGCTGCGCAGGCTGGTGCGGGAGCACGGCGTCACCGGGCTGCACCTGACCGCCGGTCTGTTCCGGGTGCTGGCCGAGGAGGCCCCGGATTGCCTGGCGGGTGTGGAGGAGGTGCTCACCGGCGGGGACGTGATCAGCGCCGCCGCGGTGCGCCGGGTGCTGGACGCCTGTCCGGGCATCGTGGTCCGGGCGATGTACGGCGCGACGGAGCTGTCGCTGTTCGCCACGTCGGCGCCGGTGCCGCGACCGGAGCCCGGCGACGGCGTCCCCCTCGGTCGGGCCATGGCCGGGGTGCGGCTGTACGTCCTGGACGGGAACGGCGAGCCCGTCCCGAACGGCTCGGTCGGCGAGCTGCACGTCGGCGGCTCCCGGCTGGCCACCGGTTACCACGACCGCCCCGACCTGACCGCGGAGCGCTTCCCGCGCGACCCGTTCGCGGGCGGGGACAACCGGATGTACCGCACCGGCGACCTGGTCCGCGTGGGTGACGACGGTCTGGTCGAGTTCGTCTCCCGGCTCACCGACCAGGTCAAGATCCGGGGCTTCCGGGTGGAGCCGGTCGAGGTCGAGAACGTCCTCAATGGACAGTCCGGTGTCGCGCAGGCCGCGGTCGTGGCGCGGACGACCCCCTCCGGCGAGAAGCGGCTCGTCGCCTACGTCGTGACCGGGGACGGGGCCCCCGACTTCGCCGGGCTGCGCGCCGGCGCGAAGGCCGCGCTGCCGGACTACATGGTGCCCTCGGCGTTCGTCGCCGTGGACGCGTTGCCGTTGACCCCCAACGGCAAGGTCGACCGCGCGGCGCTGCCCGACCCCGCCTTCGACGAGGGCTCGGACCGCCCCGCCCACCAGCCGCCGTCGACCGAGCGCCAGGAAGTGCTCTGCGCGCTGTTCGCCGAGGTGCTGGGGACCGACCGGGTGGGGCTGGACGACAGCTTCCTGGACCTGGGCGGCCAGTCGATGACGGCGGTGCGGCTGGCCGCCCGGATCACGAAGGCGCTCGGCGCCGACGTGACCGTGAACGAGATCTTCGACGCGCCGACCGTGCGGGAGCTGGACTCCCGGCTGGACGGCCGGGTGGCGGCGGCCGCGCACGGGGTGTCGCCCCGATGACCGGCGCCCCGCTGTCCTCCAACCAGGAGTTCCTGCTCTCGTTCGACAAGGGCGACGCCGACGGGGCGTTCGGCGAGCGGCACACGCTCGTCGACGCCTGGCGGCTCACCGGCCCGGTGGACCCGGCCGTGCTCCGGTCGGCGCTCGACGACGTGGTGGCCCGGCACGACGTGCTGCGCACCCTGGTGCTGCCCGACGAGGACGGCGGCCACCAGCTCGTCCACCCGCCGTGCCCGGCCGACCTGTCGGTGCGGTCGCTGCCCGCGGGCGACCGCGACCACGACGCCGAGGTGCTGCTCAACGAGGTCGACGCCGAGCCCTTCACCGTCCGGGAGATCCCACTGCTGCGGGCGGTGCTCGGGCAGTTCGACGAGAAGGACTCGGTGCTGGTGCTCGCCACGCACCACGTCGCGAGCGACGACTGGTCGATGGGCCTGCTGGCGCGCGACGTCGCGGCCTGCTACACCGCGCGGCTGACCGGGGACCCGGTCGCGCTGCCGGAGGCGCGGCAGTACGCGGAGTTCGCCGCGTGGCAGCGCGAGAGCGGTGGCACCCCCGAAGGGGCGCGCGACTACTGGCGGTACAAGCTCGCCGGGTACGACATGACCGCCATCGCCAGCGACCGGCCGGTGCCCGACGACCGGCCCGACGTCTACGCCGCGCACCGGCTCATCCTCGACGACGACCTGTCGGCCAGGGTCCTGGCCTTCGCGAGGTCGATGCGCAGCACGCCGTTCATGGTGCTGCTGGCCGCGCACCAGATGCAGTTGCGGGACATGACCGGCGTGGCCGGGGTGATGACGCCGACCTTCAGCGCGGGCCGGTACCAGGAGGGCTTCACCGACACCGTCGGCCCGTTCTTCAACCTGCTGCCGCTGCTGACCGACCTCACCGGGACCCGGCACCTGCGCGACGTCGTCGGCCGGGTGCGGGCGACGTGCTTCGAGGCGTACGCGCACGACGTCCCGTTCGGCGACATCGTGGAGGAGGCGCCGCGGATCGCCGAGGCGTTCGGCGATCCGGGCGGCGCGGTCGTCGCGTTCCAGGTGCTGCAACCACCGCCGTTCGCCGACGACCTGGTGCTCGGCCCGGCCACCGGCGTCGCGATCCGCGACCGGCGGCTGTCGCAGCGGCTCAGCTCGGGCATCCCCAACGGGGGCTCGTGGGCGTTCGAGGTCCTGCGCTCCGGCCGGATCGCGAGCAGCTTCAAGTACAACGCCAACGCGTTCGACGAGGACACGGTCAGCGCGATCGTCGACGACCTGCGGCACCGGCTCGGGGCGGCGCTGACGTGATCCCCCCGCCCCCACCACGCACCCGACGAGGAGGACCGCGCCCATGACGAGCACCCAGACCGGACCGCGGGACGTCACCACCCCGCCCGACCTCACCCCGGCGGAAGCGGTGGCGCGGGCCGAGGCCATCGCCGCGGGCCTGGTCGGCAGGCAGGCCGAGACCGAGCGGCTGACCCGCTACGCGCCGGACGTCCACGACCAGCTCGTCGACGCGGGCCTCTACCGGCTGCTGGTGCCGCGCCGCTACGGCGGGCACGAGCTGGGCGCGGAGACCTTCGCGCGGGTCTGCATGGCCATCGCCCGCGGGTGTCCGTCGACCGGCTGGATGTACCTGTTCGGCGCGGCGCACGCCCTCGCGGTCGGCACGCTGTTCGGCGAACGGGCCCAGGAGGAGCTGTTCGCCGTCGGCGACTTCGTCTGCCCCGCGACGGTCGCGCCCTCGGGCTCGGCGACCCGCGTCGACGGCGGCTGGCTGCTCGACGGGACCTGGCGCTACTGCTCGGGTTCGCCGTACGCGACGCACTTCCTCGGCCACACCATGGCGCTGCGCGAGGGCGAGGCGGAGCCGACGCCCCTGATGTTCGTCGTGCCGCGCTCGTCGTGGCGGCTGGAGGAGGACTGGGGCACCCAGCTCGGCCTGCGCGGCAGCGGGTCGCACGGCATCACGGTGGACGGCGCCTTCGTCCCCGACCACCTGACCCGCGACGGTCTGCTCAGCATGGTCGACCCGACCGAGGGGACCGCGGGCCGGGCGCTGCACGCCAACCCCGAGTACGGGGGCGGACCGCTCAGCTTCATGCTGCTCGAACTGGGCTTCGTCGCGGTGGGCATGGCGCAGGGCGCCCTGGACGCCTACGACGAGCTGATGCGGACCAGGACCACCTCGTTCTGGCCGATCGTGCCGAGGACCGAGCACCCCGACTTCCAGTTCCGCTACGGCGAGGCCGCGGGCATGATCGCGGCGGCCGAGGCGGCGGTGCTGGGCGCGGTCCGGCAGTGGCACGACCTCACCGCGCGGGGTCCGGCCGCGATCACCCGCGAGCAGGAGCTGCGGCTGGCGCTGATCGGCCGGGAGGCCGTGCGGCTGTGCTGGCACGCGGTCGAGGGTCAGCTGTTCCCCACCGCGGGGTCCAGCTCGGTGCGCGCGGGCGAGCGGATCGAGCGGGTCTGGCGCGACATGTCGATGCTGCACAGCCACGCGGGCCTCGGCACGTTCCTCTCCACGATGGCCAACCGCGAGCTGGCCCAAGCCCACTTCTCACCCGCCCGCGTCCGACCCTAAGGAGTACAGCCATGTCCGAAGGCCGATGCCCCGTGCTCGACAGCAGTGGCAGCGGGATCCACGAGCTCGCCACCAAGGTGCGCGACCAGGGTCCCGCGGTCAAGGTGGAGCTTCCCGGCGGCGTGCACGCGTGGTGGGTCACCCGCTACGACGTCGCCAAGCGGCTGCTCGGCGAGCGCGACGTCACCAAGAGCGCGCACGAGCACTGGCCCGCGTTCCGGGAGGGCGCGATCCCGCCCGGCTGGCAGCTGATCAGCTGGGTGGCGATGGACAACGTGTCCACCTCCCACGGCGCCGACCACCACCGGCTGCGCAAGCTGATCGGCAAGGCGTTCACCGCCCGCCGCGTCGAGCAGCTCAGGCCGCGGGTGACCGAACTGGTCAACGGGCTGCTGGACGACATCGCCGCGGCGCCGGACGGCGTCGTGGACCTGCGGGCGATGTTCTGCTACCCGCTGCCCGCGCAGCTCATGGCCGGTCTGGTCGGCATGACCGAGGAGCAGCGCAGGCAGACCGCCATCGCGATGAACCGGATGGCCGACGTGGACGTCACCCCCGAGCAGGCCGAGGGCGTCCTGGCGGGCTGGCGGGCCGCCATCGTGGCGCTGATCGCCGACAAGCGCGCCAACCCCGCCGAGGACATCGCCAGCGCGCTGATCGCCGCGCGGGACGACGAGGACGGCGCGAAGCTGAGCGACCAGGAGCTGATCGACACGACGTTCGCGATCCTGGGCGCGGGCTCGGACACGACGATCAACTTCCTGGACAACGCGATCACCGCCCTGCTCACCCATCCCGAGCAGCTCGAGCTGGTCAGGTCGGGCGGGGCGAGCTGGAACGACGTGATCGAGGAGACCCTGCGCGTGGAGGCCCCGCTGGCCAGCCTGCCGCTGCGGTTCGCGGTGCGGGACGTGGAGCTGGACGGCCTGACCATCAAGCAGGGCGAGCCGATCCTGATCAACTACGCCGCGCTGGGCCGCGACCCGGAGCTGCACGGCGGGACCGCGTCGGACTTCGACATCACCCGGCCGGACAAGGAGCACATCTCGTTCGGGTACGGCCCGCACTACTGCCTCGGCTCCGGGATCGCCCGGCTGGTGGCCTCGATCGGCCTGCCCGCGCTGTTCGAGCGGTTCCCGGACCTGAGCCTGGCCGTCGACGAGGACGGGTTGCAGCCGTTGCCGACCTTCATCATGAACGCCCACACCACCCTGCCGGTCCGGCTCACCGCGCCGCTGCCCGCCGGTTCCTGACACCCGGTCACCCGGCGCGCCCCGGCGCGCCGCCACCACAGCAGTGAGGAGTCCCGCCGTGCGGGTAGGTCTGGAATTGGGAGCGTTCGCCTGGCCCGGTGGGCCTTCGGCGATCGGGGGCACGGTCGCGAGGTTCGCCCGGCTCGCCGACGAGGCCGGGTTCTCGTCGCTGAGCACGGGCGACCACCTGTGGCAGGGCCACAACGCCGGTGGCGAGGAGCAGCCCTACCTGGAGTGCTTCACCACGCTCGCGGTGATGGCGGCCAACAGCGAGCGCTGCCGGGTCTCCCCGGTGGTCGCGGGTGTGCACTTCCGGCACCCCGCGCTGCTGGCGAAGACCGTGACCACGTTGGACGTCCTCTCCGGGGGCCGCGCCTCGGTGGGCCTGGGGGTCGGCTGGAACGCCGACGAGGCGGCGGGTTCCGGCATCCCGTTCCCCCCGGTGGCCGAGCGGTTCGAGATGCTGGAGGAGACGCTGCGGATCCTGCTCGGGTACTGGCACGGCGAGCAGGGCGACGGCAAGGCCCACCACGGCAAGCACTACCGCGTGGACCGCGCGCTGGGCGTGCCGCGGAGCCTGACCCGACCGCACCCGCCGATCATGCTCGGCGGCGCGGGGGACAAGACGTTGCGGCTGGTCGCCAAGTACGGCGACGCGTGCAACCTCTACCCCACACCGGACATGCCCGACCGCCTGGAGCGGCTGCGGGAGCTGTGCGACGAGGTCGGACGCGACTACGACGAGATCGAGAAGACCTGCTGCCTGCCCTTCGACGTCACCGGCGAGGACGGGACCGGCGACGGGACCTCGGAGCTGCTCGACACCCTGGGGCACCTGGCCGGTCAGGGCATCCAGACCGTGATCGGCATCGTCGCCGCGGCCGACCCGCTCAGGCAGGTCGAACTCATCGGCGCGAAGGTGCTGCCCGCGCTCGCCCAGGAATAGCCCCCACCCAACGATTCCGGACCTGGAGGACAGCGTGACGAAGATCGGGTTCCCGTCGCGGCAGCACCTGCGGCTCAAGGCCGCGGAGATCGTGCCGCTCCTGCGCAAGCACGCGCCGTGGGCCGAGGAGAACCGGCGGCTGCACGACGAGGTGATCGAGGCGATGGCCGACGCGGGCGTGTTCCGCCTGCGCAAGCCCAAGCGCCACAACGGGTACGAGGTGGACGCGGCCACGATGGTCGACGTGCTGTCCGAGCTGGCCCGCGGCGACGGGTCGGCCGCGTGGGTGGCGACGGTGTCCACGATCCCCGGCTGGATGGCGTGCATGTTCCCCGACGAGGTCCAGGACGAGGTGTTCGCCGACCCGGACTCGCGCGTCTGCGGCACGCTGAGCCCCACCGGGACGGCCGCCCCGGTGGCGGGCGGGGTCGTGGTGAACGGCCGGTGGCAGTTCATCAGCGGCGCGCACCACAGCCAGTGGCAGCAGATCATCGCGATCCACATCGCCCCGGACGGCGAGCCGTACCCGGTGATCGCCCTGGTCCCGATGAGCGACCTGCACGTCATCGACGACTGGCACACGTCGGGACTGCGCGGCACAGGGAGCGTGAGCACCGCCGCCAAGGACGTGTTCGTCCCGCAGGAGCGCGTGCTGCCGCTGATGGCCGCGGTCAACGGCGAGCCGGTGTCGCCGCACACCGCGCGGTCCAAGGTCTACCGCGTCCCGCTGCTGCCGGTGGCCGCCGCGTCGTCCAGCGGCTGCGTCGTGGGGCTGGGCCGGGCCGCGATGGAGGCCTTCGTCGAACGGCTGCCCGGTCGCAAGATCACCTACACCGACTACGACAGCCAGCGCGACGCGCCCCTCACGCACCTCCAGGTCGCCGAGGCCACGATGAAGCTGGACGAGGCCGGGTTCCACGTCGGGCGCCTGGCCACCGCCGTGGACGTGAAGGGCGCCGAGGACGCGCCGTGGGAGATCGAGGAACGCGCGCTCGCCCGCGCCGACCTCGGACAGGCGGTCCGCCTGGTGCGGGAGTCCGTCGACATCCTCGCCTCGGCCAGCGGCGGCTCGTCGATCTACACCGACGTGCCGATCCAGCGGATCGCCCGCGACGTCAACGCCATCCACCAGCACGCCCTGATGCACCCGAACACCAACGCCGAGTTGTACGGCCGCGTGCTGTGCGGCCTCGCGCCCAACTCCCAGTACATCTGACCCTCCGGAAAGGACAGACCGATGAGTGCGAGCACCGAGCTCGTCACCGAGCCCTCCGACGCGGACAAGGCGGCCATCGCCGCCGTGACGCGGCGGTTGGGGACCGCGTGGGCGGAGCACGACGCCGACACCTTCGCGGAGCAGTTCGTCGACGACGCGACCATGATCATCGCCGGTGTCCACCGCAGCGGCAAGGACCAGATCCGCGACTACATGGCCGAGGCGTTCCGCGGCCGCTTCAAGGGAACGCGGGTGACCGGCAGCCCGATCGGCATGCGGGCCCTCGGCGACGACGTCGCGCTCCTGCTGACCGTCGGCGGCGTCCTGGAGCCCGGCGACACCGAACCCAAGGACCACCGGGCCATCCACGCCTCGTGGCTCGTGGTGCGGGACGGCGGGCGGTGGCGCCTCGCCGCCTACCAGAACACCCCCGTGCACAACCCGTGGCCCACCGCGGACGAGAAGTAGACGAGGAGGCGTTATGACCACCCGCGCTGTCGTACTTGGCGGGAGCATTGCCGGGCTGCTCGCGGCGCGGGTGCTCGCCGAGACGTTCACCGAGGTCGTGGTGGTGGACCGCGACGAGCTGCTCGGCGTCACGACCCCGCGCCGCGGCGTCCCGCAGGGCAGGCACATCCACGGACTGCTGGCCCGCGGCCACCAGATCCTGGACGAGCTGTTCGAGGGGTTCACCGAGGACGCGCTGGCGGGGGGCGCGCTGACCGGCGACCTCGGTGAGCACCGGTGGTTCTTCGCCGGGCACGAGGCGCGCAAGGCCGTCACGGGCATGAAGTACATCTCCGCCACCCGACCGGTGCTGGAGGGCTTCGTCCGGGACCGCGTCGCCGCACTGGGCAACGTGAAGTTCCTGGAGCACCACGACGTCGTCGGCCTGGTCGCGTCGCCCGACCACAAGCGGGTCGTCGGCGCGCGGGTGCACTCCGGGACGGAGAGCACGGTGGAGGGCGACCTCGTCGTCGACGCCACCGGTCGCGGCTCGCGCACCCCGGCGTTCCTGGAGGAGCTCGGCTACGGCCGGCCCGAGGAGGAACGCATCAAGATCGACTTCAGCTACACCACGAGGGTCTACCGGCTGCCGGACGAGTCCGTCATGGACGGTGTGCGGTCGGTGAACCCCCTGCCCTCCCCCGTGACCCGACGCAGCGCGTTCTTCTCGGCCATGGAGGACGGGAAGTGGGTGCTCTCGGTCGGCGGCGTGCTCGGCGACCGCGCCCCCGCGGACCCGGAGGGCTTCATGGAGTACGTGCGCTCGCTGCCGGTCCCGGACATCCACCGGGTGGTCGCCGACGCGGAGGCGATCACCGAGCCGGTCTCCTTCCGGTTCCCCGACAGCGTCCGCCCGCGCTACGACCGGCTGGCGCGCCTCCCCGACGGGCTGGTCGTGCTCGGCGACGCGGCGTGCAGCTTCAACCCCGTGTACGGGCAGGGCATGACGGTCGCCGCGCAGGAGGCGCTGGTGCTGCGCGAGCACCTGCGGCGCGGGCAGCCGGAGCCGCGGGCCTTCCAGCGGGCCATCGCCAAGGTCGTCGACGTGCCGTGGGGCGTCTCCGCGGGCGGCGATCTCGCCTACCCCGAGGTGGTCGGCCCCCGACCGCTGAAGGTGCGGATCATGAACGCCTACATGGGCAAGGTGATGGGGGCCGCGTGCCGGGATCCCGAGGTGCTGACCGCGTTCATGCGGGTGGCGGGTCTGGTCGACCCGCCGCAGGCGCTGCTGAAACCCGCCATGGCGCGACGAGTGCTCCGGCGATCCCGTTGACCAGAACGACTCCCGGCCGCCGCGCGGCGAGGACCGGGGAAGGCGCGACGGCGACCGTCGCGGACGCGCTGGGCGCCGCGCTCGCCGACGCGGGTGTCCGGCACACCTTCGGCGTGGTGGGCGTGGGCAACGTGCGCGTCGTCGCCGCGTTGACGAAGGCGGGCGTGCGCTACGTCCCGGCGCGGCACGAGGCGGGCGCCGCGACCATGGCCGACGCCTACCACCGGGTCAGCGGTGAGGTCGGGATCTGCACGGTGACCTACGGTCCCGGCCTGACCAACACCGCGACCGGCCTGGCGGACGCGGTGAAGAACCGCAGCGCCGTGGTCGTGGTGTGCGGCGACCCGCCGGGTGGGCGGCAGCGGTCCATCGACATCGACCAGCAGGCGTTCGCCACCTCGCTGGGCGCCGCGACGGTCCGGGTCACCTCCCCGGCGGACGCGGTCGCGGCGGTGGCGGTGGCGTTGCGGACCACGGTGGCCCAAGGCCGCCCGGTGGTGCTGTTCGTGCCGGTGGACGTGCAGGCGATGCCCGCCGGGCCACCGCAGCAGGCACCACCCGCACCCGCGCCGGTGGTCACCGCGCCCGGCGCGGACGTCGGGGCCCTGGTGGCCCTGCTCGGCACCGCCCGCCGTCCGGTGCTGCTGGCCGGACTCGGCGCGTGGCGGGCGGACGCGCGGGGCCCGATAGCCACCCTGGCCGAGCTGTGCGGTGGCCTGCTCGCCACCACGCTGCCCGCCAAGGGGATCTTCGGGCCCACCCCGTGGTCGCTCGGCGTCGTGGGCAGCCTCTCCTCGCCCACCGCCGCCGAGCTCATCGGCGAGGCCGACATGATCCTCGCGTTCGGCGCGAGCATGAGCGAGTGGACCCTGCACGGCAACGGCCGCGGCGTGCTCGACCCGAGCGCCACCGTGGTCCAGGTCGACCTCCGGCCGGAGCAGATCTCGCCGCGCACGGACATCGGGATCGTCGGCGACGCCCGCGCCGTCGCGACGGCGCTGTGCGACGGCCTGCTCGAGGCCGGGACACCGACGTCCGGCTGGCGGCGGCGGGTCGCCGACCGGGTCGCGGGCTCGAACTGGAACCGGCAGCGCTACACCGACCGCGGCACGGCCGACCGGATCGACCCGCGCACCCTGTCCTCCGCGCTGGCCGAACTGCTGCCGGAGCACCGCACGCTGGTCACCGACGGCGGCCACTTCATCGGCTGGCCCGCCCGGTACTGGCCGGTCGCCGACCCGTCGGGCTTCGTGTTCACCGGGATGGCGCTGCAAAGCATCGGCCTCGGTTTCGCGGGCGCGGTCGGAGCCGCGCTCGGGCGGTCGGACCGCGTCGTGGTGCTGGCCGTCGGCGACGGCGGAGCGCTCATGGGACTGTCCGAATTGGACACCCTGATCCGCACGGCCGACTCGGCGCTCGTCGTCGTGTACGACGACGCCGCCTACGGCGCCGACGTCCACCTGCACGGCGACAGCCTCGAGGTCTCCCTCGGCACGATCTTCACGGACACCGACTTCGGCGGCCTGGCCAGATCGCTGGGCGCCGAGGCCGCGGTGGTGCGGACCGTGCGCGACCTCGACGTGGTCCGCGCCTGGCGCGACCGCGGCTGCGCGGGGACCCTGCTGCTCGACTGCAAGATCGTCCGCGACGTGATCGGCTACCACATGGCCGATCCGGGCAGGGCGGCCCCGAGTCCGGACCGACCGGCGACACCGACGGAGGAAGGCGACGCGCATGAGTGACCGGACAGTCGTGGAAGCCTGGTTGGCGGACCTGACCTTCCCCCGCTACATGGACACGCTGTACGCGCGGGCGCGCCGGTTCGAACAGGCGCACCCCGAGTACGAGATCAGGATCCGCGGGATCAACTTCGAGGACATGCCCGGCGCGGTGGCGCGCGGCGTGCGCGAGGGCAGGGCCCCGGCGATCGCCGAGTACTACTACACCGAGACGCCGAACGCGCTCGACGCGGTCGACCCCGCCGGGCGGCCGGTGTTCACCTCGGTCTCGGCCGCGGTCGGCGACCGGACCGAGGTCCTCGGCGAGCGGGTCGTGCTCGACGACGTCCTGCCCGCGCTGCGCGCCCAGTACACCTGCTACGGCGAGCTGCGGTCCCTGCCGACGGTCGCCACCACCTACCTGCTGTTCACCAACGCCACCATGCTCAAGGCAGCGGGCGTGCCCGAGGTCCCGGAGACGTGGCAGGACCTGCGGGCGGCCTGCGAGCGGGTGGTGGCCGCGCCCGGCGGGCCGCCGCACGCGATCGGCTGGGCGAACCACGGCATCCCGTTCGCGCACGCCATGGCGGTGCAGGGCGGGAAGATCGCCGACAACGGCAACGGCAGGCTGGCGCCCGCGGTCGGGCTCGACTTCACCGGCCCGGAGATGCTGGCGTGGGTGTCGTGGTGGCGCGGGCTGCACAAGGACGGCCTGTACCAGTACTCCGGTGAGATGGGCGACTGGTTCGGCACGTTCGAGCTGTTCGCCGGGCAGCGCCTCGCCTTCCGGATGAGCTCCTCCAACGACGTCGGCGCCACCGCCGAGGCCGCCGGGGCGGCGGGTTTCGAGCTGGCCGTGACGCGCTTCCCGTACAACGCCGACGTCCCCTACCGCGGCAACGTGGTCGCGGGCACGTCGCTGTGGCTGGCCGACGGCCTCGACGAGCCGACGCGGGACGGGGCGCTGGCGTTCATGCAGTTCCTCGCCAACCCCGAGAACGCCGCCGAGTACCACAAGGAGCACAGCTTCATCCCGGTCACCCGGTCGGCGTCCGCGCTGCTGGAGCGGGAGGGCTGGTTCGACCGGCACCCGCACGACCGCGCCCCCGAGTGCCAGCTCGACGAGAAGACAGCCGACGGCGAGCCCACCGCGGGCGCCCTCGTCGGCGACCACTTCAAGATCCAGGACCTGCTCGCGGCGGCCGTGCACGACATGCTGGTGCACGACGTCGACCCGTTGGAACGGCTGACCGCGGCCTCCGCCGAGGCGCAGGCGCTGCTGGACCGGTACGTGGCCGAGCACCCGTCTTCCCCTTGGCGCCCAACGCCCGCGGGCGGTGAGGAGAGCAACATCGCGTAAGGGCCGCGCCGGGGGACGGCGACTAGGATGAGGGGTATGGCGCCCAACCGCTCCTACGACGACGGGTGCGCGACCGCGTACGCCCTGGACGTCGTGGGAGGGCGTTGGGGACTGCTGATCGCGCGCGAACTGATGCTCGGCCCGAAGCGCTTCACCGATCTGCGCGTCGACCTGCCGGGGGTGAGCCCGACCGTGCTCGCGCAACGCCTGCGCGAGTTCGTCCGGGAGGGTGTCGCGATCCGCCTCAGGCTGCCGCCCCCCACGCCCTTCCGGGTCTACCAGCTGACCGAGTGGGGCTACGGGCTGGAACCCGTCATCCAGGCGCTCGGCGGGTGGGCCCTGCGGTCGCCGGACCCGCCGCGCACGCCGCCGCGCAGCGTCGACGCGAACGTGCTGTCGCTGCGCGTCCTGTTCGACCCCGTGGCGGCCTGGGGGCGGACGATCAGGTTCGGGCTGCGGGTGGGCGAACGCCCGTACCGGGTGTGCGTCGTGGACGGTGAACTCCACCTGGCGAGGGGCGAGGTGGACGCGCCGGACGCGGTGATCGACACCGACGTCCCCACCCTGCACGCGTACCTGTGCCGCACCCGCTCGCTGCGCGACTCGCTCGACGGCGGGGACATGGCGGTGCGCGGGGACATGGCCGCCGTGGCGGAGCTGCCGAGGCTGTTCTGCCCCCTCCGGTACCGGGTGCCGGTCGGCTAGGGCGACCGGTCGCACGGCTCCCCCGTGCTGTCTGGAAACCTTTGCACCGCAACTGATCCACGTCCGCGGAATCCGTTTCTCCCGTGCTGCCGACCTGATCGCGAACCGCACCGGAGTCGCGGTGCCGCTGCTAGCGTGGACACCCCACGTTGTCCGTTCACCCAGTCCACGGGAGAACCCATGGCGCGTCCCACTCCCCCGACCGGACCACCGGAAGCGACCTCGACGTTCGTCACCGGTCACCTCCCCCGCGGGCGCGGCCCGGTCGTGCGGCTCGGCGTGATCGCGGGCATCCCGCCGACGGTGGCCCAGTCGGCCGATTTCGTGGACTCCGCGATCGGCGGCACCGTCGCCGGTGTCGCGTTCGCCTTCGTCTCCGGCTTCGTCCGCGACCCGTTCCGCCGGATCAGCAAGCGCTTTCCCAACACGCCCGCGGTCTCCCTGATCACCGCCGGCGCGTTCACCTCCCCGCACCGGGAAGTCCGGCTGCCCGCCCAACGGGACGTCGTCATCCCTTGATACCCCATGGCCCCTGGGTCTGACGCACACGAAGAGGAGGACCATGCCGACCACGCTGGGCTCGGCGCGCAGGCTGGTGATGACGCCCGCGCTGACCGAGGTGACGTTCGAACGGCGGGGCTTCCCGCCCGGCCCGGCCGATGTCGCCCAACACCTGGAGGCGATCCCGCAGGCCGTGCTCTGCGGCTTCGAGTGGGGCATCGACACCCGCTCCCCGTGGGAGCTGGAACGCAGGCTCTCGTTGGTGCGTCGGGAACACCTCGGTTTCGCCTACGAGGGCGCGACGATGGCGTGCACGATCCTCGACGCGATGCGCGGCGGGCGCGGGCACAAGACCCGCGACCTGCTCGACGGTCCTGGGCGGCCGCACCTCTTCCTGGCCTACATCGGCATCGGGTTCGCGATGGCCCGGCTCCCCCGGCCGCTGTGGCGCCGGGTCGTCCCGGACCTGACCGGGTCCGCGCCGTACCACCCCGCGATGAGCTGGCTGGCCGTGGACGGCTACGGGTTCGACCGCGCGTACTTCGACACCCGCAAGTGGGTCGACCGGCAGCACGTCCCGGCGCCGTACCCCTGGCAGGGCAAGCCGGACTACTTCCCGCGCGCCGTCGACCAGGGGATCGGCCGCGCCCTGTGGTTCATCCACGGCGCGCGTCCCGACGACGTGGCCGACGCGGTGGCCCGGTTCGACCCCGGCAGGCACGCCGACCTGTGGAGCGGGGTCGGCCTGGCGTCGACGTTCGCGGGTGGCGCCGCGCCGGAGGCCCTGCGCGCGCTGCGCGGACTGGCCGGGCGGTACCGCGACGAGGTCGCGCTGGGCATGGTGTTCGCCGTCAAGGCGAGAGCGCACGCGGGGTTCGTCCCCGACCACACCGAGTGGGCGGCGAGCGCGCTCGGGGAGCTGGGTGTCGACGCGGCGGTGGCGCTGGCGGACGACACGGTCGGCCACGACGAGGACGGTCCCGAACCGACGTACGAGCTGTGGCGGCGCAGGATCCGGGCCCACTTCGCCTCGCTACCGAACTGACCACCGGCACGAACTGACCACCGGCACGAACCGACGACCGGGCACCGCGCGGCGGTCGCGGGCCGGAACGTCCACAACGGACTCCGGGACGACGGATCCCGGAAGGCGGAACCCGGTGAGCGGAACTCGGACGACCGGACTCAGGAGGAGACGACCTGCAACGTGCCGACGTCCAGCAGCACCGGCGGGTCCAGCCTGCTCATCGGCCTGAGCCTCAGGTCGGCCGGGCGCACCTGGGTCTCGGGCCGGATGGTGATCGGTCCGTGGCAGCCCACGTACAACCCGTCGCCGTGGTCGCGCGCGCTGGGCACGACCGGCGCGCGGCCGGCGACGGCGGAGTAGCTGAGCAGGTACCACGTTCCCAGCGGGACGTCGTTGAACTCGTACGGCCCCGCCTTGCGCAGCACCGCGCACCGCACCGGCCGCCCCTGCGGCAGCCGATCGGGGAACAGACCCACGAAGATCTTGCCGAGGATGACCGGGAAGGACGGGACGGCGATCCAGCCGTGGACGGTCGCGGGTCGGTTCGACGCCGGGTGCCTGCGCGTGTCCGTCCCGCAGACCAGCAACGAGACGCCGCCGAGACGCCGGTACGTGCTCGGCGAGATGCCGACGCTGCTGCGGAAGCGGGAACTGAAGGTGCCGACGCTCTGGTAGCCGACCTGCTGGCTGATGTCGGTGACGGTCAGGGACGTGCACAGCAGCAGTCTCTTCGCCTCCTGCAACCGCATCGCGGCCAGGAAGCGGCCTGGCGAGATGCCGGTGGCCCGCTGGAAGATCCTGGAGAAGTGGAACTTGCTGAACATCGCCGCCCGCGCCATGTCGTCCAGCGTGACCTGCTCGCCCATTTTCTGGCACATGACGTCGATAGCGCGGCCGACCGCTTTCTCAATCAATTCGTCCACTGCGCCCCCTAGCAATCGGCCGCACCCAAGATTTCCGATTCGCGAGATGTCCGATCACGATCCCGACGGACAAAAAATATTATTCACCGGGTTCCACAGTGTCGCGGATTACTAATCCTTATCCATCGACCACGCTAGCAGCACCCACATGGACCCGCAAGCGAACAGTGACGGCGATGTCACTCTGCGAATACGATGATAACGCTCATTAACAAATCAAATCCCACGCAGCGTGACAAACACCCCGTCGTACGGGGCGAAACGGGTGAAGCATTCCGCGCGCGAACGACGCCGCTCCCGCCACAGGTACGCAAGCTCGGAGGTGCGTTCGAACGGCCGTCACCCGGACGATGGATCGGTGGCGGTCGGCAGCCGTCACCAGCGGGCGAGGACATTTCCGTTGACCGGTCAGCGCGACGGGGACAGGGAGCGAATCGATGGATGCCGACGATGTCCAGACCATGACGCTGGAGGCGTTCGCCGACACCATAATTCCTGGTGAACGGCGGTCGCCGGAGGACAGGGCGATCGCGGGCGCGGCCCCTGGGCCGGGCGCGGTCCAAGCGGGCGCCCTGGAACTGCTGCGCACCGAGGCGACCGGCGTGACGGCCGGACTCGCCCCCCTTTCCCTGGCGCTCAACGCGCACGCCGCCGCGTACGCCGCCGAATCGGCGCTGGAACTCGACGACGACGTTCCCCCGTTCGTCGCCCTGCCCTACGAGCACCGCGCCGAACTGATCAGCCGCCTGGTCGCACCGGGCCACCCGGAGAAGGACGGCTGGGTGCTGCTCGCGATGTTCAGCAACATGGCCTACGACAGCGCCGCGCACGTCCACACGACCGACGCCATCGCGGCGGGACACCCCGGTCTGCTCGCCATGGGGTTCGGCGAACCGGACGAGGACGGCCTCTGGCGGTTCCGCGAACACTCCTACGGCAGGGCGCTGGCGCGGCAGCACCCCGACACCACACCCTCCGGGAGCCCGGCATGACCGTCGAGTCAACGGACGTCCTCGTCGTCGGCAGCGGGTTCGGCGGCGCGATCACCGCCTACTACCTGGCCGCGGCCGGGGCGAACGTCGTCCTGCTCGAACGCGGCCCCTGGCTGTCGGGCCCGGACTTCGAGCACGACTTCCTGCTGGGCTCCTCCTACACCAGGGTCTTCGACTTCGTGGCGGGCGACGGCATGAGCGTGCTGTCGGGCAACTGCGTCGGCGGCGGCAGCGTCGTGTACTTCGCCGCGCTGCCCCGCGCGCCCCGGTACGCGTTCGAACGGCACGGCGGCATCGGCAGGCGGATGTGGCCCGCGGCGATCAGCCGGGACACCCTCGACCCCTGGTACGACCGGATCTCCGATGCGATGGCCGTCGAGCAGCAGACCTGGGACGACGTCTCCTACGCCGGCGGGCTGTGGGCCGCGGCGTGCGATCACGCGGGCCGCACGGCCAACCTCGTCCCGGTCGGCGTCGACCGCGCCAGGTGCACGAACTGCAACTGGATGATGGCCGGGTGCCGGTTCGACGCGAAGCGCTCGCTGCTGTTCAACTACATCCCCGCCGCGGTCGACCACGGCGCGGAGGTCCGGCCGCTGCACGAGGTGCAGCGCGTCTCGCGGAACGACGACGGCGGCTACCGCGTGCACTACACGACCATCGACGAGGTGGACTACCGGGTCCACACCGGCGGGGGCGAGATCGACGCGAAGCTCGTCGTCCTCGCCGCGGGGGCGGGCGCCACGCCGGTGATCCTGAAGCGGTCCGAGGAGGCGCTCGGCGCCATGCCGCACGCGGTCGGCCGGTACTTCTCGGGCAACGGCGAGCGGTTGAACACCGCCGTGGTCAACGAGGACCGGGTGCGGGACGTGCTGGGTCTGGACCGCGGCGACGGCGTCGCCTACGAGGCCAACCGGATCGGCCGTGGCCCGGTGGTGGCCAGTTGGGACCGGGTGGACGGGTCACTCCCGGAGTACTCCCGGTTCTCCTTGGAACAGCTGTACTTCCCGCCCGGTCTCGGCACGATCCTGGCGCAGGCGCCCGGCGGTGGCGACTCGGCCTGGTTCGGCCCGGCGAAGAAGGAGATGCTGAGCCGCTGGAAGTCCTGGCTGATCATCTTCCAGATGATCGAGGACGACAACGAGGGCGTGTTCGGCCCTCCCCCGCCGACCGGCAACGCCTACCGCATCTCCCAGCAGATGCTGGGCCGCGGCGTGCTGAGCTACGACCCGACGCCGAACACGCTGCGCGCGTGGGCGGAGGCGGACGCGGAGGTCAAGGACATCCTGGAGCGCGACGGGCTGGCCGAGGTCACGCCGTGGACCAACGACCTGGTCGGCGCGTACACGGTGCACCCGCTCGCGTCGTGCCGGATCGGCGACGACCCGGCGACGTCGGCGCTGGACGACCGGCACGAACTGCGCGGGCACCCCGGCATCTTCGTCACGGACGGTTCGGCCGTTCCAGGAGCGCTCACCGTCAACCCCGCGCTCACGATCGGCGCGCTGGCCGAGCGGGCGATCCCCGGAATCCTCGAAGCGGCGCGGAAACGCGGGATCCCCGTGAGCCACCACGCGCCGGTCCCGGTCGTCACGGCGGCGAGCGCCGCGGCGCCGCGGCCCGCGGTGTGACCCGTCCGCTCATCCGCCGGTCACCCTGACGGCGGTGATGTCGGACGACGCGAGCGGGCGGTGGCAGTTCTCGCAGACCGTCCGCGAGAGCACCCGCCCGCCGCAGCCCGCGTGCACCACCTTCGTCGGCGGCTCCGGCAGGTCGTCGGAGTAGTGCTCGTCGCCCCACTCCAGCAGGGCGCGGACGACGGGCGCGAGCCCGCGCCCCTTCGCCGTGAGCAGGTATTCGTACCGGACCGGTCGCGCCTGGTAGGGCACCCGGTCCAGCACGTCGTGCTCGACCAGGAGGTTCAGCCTGGCCGTGAGCACGTTGCGCGGAATGCCCAACGCGTCGTGGAATTCCTCGAAACGCGTCACGCCGAGCAGCCCGTCCCGCACTATCAACAATGTCCACCGCTCGCCCACCACCTCCAACGCGCGTGCGACGGTGCATCGTTCACCAATGTACGTCCTCTTCATCATTCGGCACATCATATAGTCAGTTGCTTCACCGAACTGACTTGCAGTACGGTGTTAACCGTCTGCGACGAACGGGGGACGGACTTGAGTAGAATTTTGCTCCAAACGGCGTTACGCAGATCGTTGAAGGGAATTCGGCATGTTTCGCCGATCCCGATGAACGAGGCCAGTGGTCTGACCGCCTCGGTGTACCAGCAGGTGGAGGGGGATTTCGGCCTGCTCGCCCCACCGGTCGCGCTGCACGCGGTCGCCCCGACCGTGATGGCCGCCTGCTGGCTCATGCTGCGGGAGTCGTTGATCGTCACCGACCGGGTGGACCGGGGCACCAAGGAAGCGGTCGCCACGGCCGTGTCGCTGTGCAACCGCTGCCCCTACTGCGTGGACGTGCACAGCATGACGCTGGAGGCGTGGGGCACCACGGTTCCCGACGACCCGGAGTCCGACCACGAGGTCCGGCTGGTCGCCGACTGGGCGCGCGGGACCGCGAAGGCCACGACCGCGACGATCCCGGCGACCGTCCCGGCCGCGCACGTCCCGGAACTGGTCGGGGTCGTGCTGACGTTCCACTACGTCAACCGGATGGTGAACGTCTTCCTGCCGGACTCCCCGCTGCCGCCCGGTCTTCCCGAGGCCGCCCGCAGCCGGACGCTGCGCATGCTCGGCCGGTTCATGCGCGGGGCCGCCCATCCCCACCACGCGCCGGGGACGTCGCTCGACCTGCTGCCCGCGGCGCGGTTGCCCGCCGACCTGGGCTGGACGCGCGAGAACCCACGGGTCGCGGACGCCTTCGCCCGCGCCGCCGCGGCGATCGACGAGGCGGGTGCGCGGTCGGCACCGGAATCGGTGCGCGCGCTGCTCCCCAGGATGCTGGTCGACTGGGACGGTGAAGCGCCGGACCGCGAGGTCGTCATCGACGCGGTCGCCGAACTGCCGCCCGCCGACCGACCCGCGGGCCTGATCGCCGTGCAGACCGCGCTCACGTCCTCCTGCTTGGACCTGTCGGCGATCGCGGAATTCCGCGGGACCCGGCCGGACGACCGGTCCCTCGTGGAGCTGACCTCCTGGGCCAGCATGTCCGCGGCCCGCCGGATCGGCGAGTGGACCGGGGCCGACCGCCGGGCGCCCGATCCGCTCATCGGGTAGCGGTCACGCCGCAGGGGATCGGGGTGTCGGCAAGGGGAACCCGGCCCCGGCCCTCGTCGGCGTCGCGCTCCGACCACCGTGCGGGGGTGGGTCGGTCCCGCCGCGCGAAAGCCGGGTCGCCGCGTCCGGCGTCAGCCCAGCGCCTCGGCCGCGAGGCGGGTGCCCGCGATCCTGGCCGCGATCTTGGCGAACGCGGTGTCGCGCGAGGTCGAGCGGTCGTCGGCGAACGGCGAGAACCCGCAGTCGTCGCACGTTCCCAGGCGTTCCACCGGGATGTACCGGGCCGCTTCGACGACCCGGTCGCGCACCTCTTCGGGGGTTTCGACGCGGGGGTCGATCGGGTCGATCACGCCGACGAAGATCCGCTGGTCCGGAGCGGAGTGCTCGCGGAGGAGCCCGAGCACCCTGGGGCGGTCGGGTTCGCCCGCCAGCTGGACGTAGAAGGTGCCGACGTTCAGCCGGAACAGGTCCGGGAGCAGCTCGGCGTAGTCGACGTCGAGGCTGTGCGCCGAGTCCTGGTCGCCGCCGGGGCACGTGTGCACGCCGAGCTTCGACCGCTCCTCCGCCGAGAACCGGTCCAGGACGCTGTTGTTGATCGCGACGAAGTCGCGCAGCAGCCCCTTGGACGGGTCGAGCTTGAGCGCCAGCCTGCCCTCGGTGAAGTCCAGCTGGACGGACTCGGCGCCCGCGTCCAGGCAGCCCCGGATGTCCGCCTCGCTCTCGTCGGCGAGGTCGCTCAGGAAGGCCTCGCGGGAGTAGCCGTCGATGCCGCCCGCCGGGTACAGCAGGCTCAGCAGGGACGGCGCGATCACCGCCTGCTTGACGGGCTTGTCGGTGAGCGCCTTCGCCTTGGCGACGTAGGACGCCGCGCGCACGCCGTAGCGGAACGGGCCGCCGCTCAGGCGCGGCAACCGGCGGGTGTGGCCGTCCGCGAACGGGATGACCGCGCCGTCCGGTGCCAGTCCGGTCAACCCCTGCAGGGGATAGCCCAGGAAACTCGGTTTCGACTGCTCGCCGTCCACGACCACCGGTGAGCCGGTTTCCTCGAAACGCGCGATGGTCTCGGCGGTAGCGCGGTCGCGACACGCGTCCAGCGCCTCCTGGTTCCCCCGCCCCGACTCGAACTCCGCCAAGGCGTCCTGGAGGTAGTCCGGACGCGGAATGCTGCCGATGGGCTCAGTGGGAATGATCACGTGTCCATTCTCACCATCCACCGGGGCCTGGGAAAAGGCCGTCGCCGCGAAAAGTGAGCACGATGGAAGATGCGGACCGGCCCGGCTCCGCTAATCGGGCCGCGCCCTGACCAGCCGCCGGAGCGCGGACAGGACCACGTCGCCGAGCACGGTTCCCAGCACGGCGCCCTCGGCGTCGTCCGCGCACCGGACCGCGCCCGCCTCCACGTCCACCAGCCGCGTGCAGATCACCAGGTACGGCTCCACCAGTTCCAGCAGGTCATCACGACCGAGGTCGACCATCACGGCCACGGCCGTCACCAGCGCGCGCCAGCTCGCCGTGCCCTCGGCCCCGCCCAAACCGTGCCGCGCCAACATCCCCTCGACCCGCGCCCGCGCGACGGACCACGACCCGGTGTCGAAATCGGACTCGTCCGGAGTGGTCGTGACGACGTCGGGCAGCACCCCGTCGCGGACCTCGTTGTCCACCGCGAGCAGGACGTCCCGCGTCACGGCGATCGACAGCCCGCCGACCTCGGCCAGCGCCCTGATCACCTTGAGCCTGCGGAGGTGCGCGGCCCCGTACCACGCCTGGTTGGGGCTCGTCAGCGTGCCGGGCGGCAGCATCCCCTCGCGCAGGTAGTACTTGATCTTCGGGATCGACACGTTCGCCGCGCTCGCCAGTTCCGACACCTTCACCGGCACTCCCCCTCCACGACGCCCGGATCGACAGCGTCCGCCGCCGGTCGGCCGCCCGCCAACCTCGAACGTGCTGTCGTCGGCCCGTTCGCGGTTGGCGGGACGGGTCCGGTGGGAAGACCTCGGCCGCGTGCTTCCACCGTTCGGGAACGGCAACATCGGCGTTGCGCGAACACCGCGCCCTTGGCAGGATCGCAATGCCGCAACCGAGGCCCGTTCCGGGATCCTCGGGTCGCTTCACGGCTCCGGGGGGTGCGCGGAACGAGCGTCCGCGTGCCGTCCAACTCCATATCAGCGTGGAGCGGGGGAAGTCCGGTGGGAATCCGGCGCTGTCCCGCAACGGTGTGCCCCTCCGGGGGCGAGCCCGGTCGCCCGCACCACGCGGTGCTCGACCAACTCCTGTCGTGGGCTTGCGGGAAAGGGTTCTCATGAGGCTTCCGATGCTCTCCATCGCCGTGTCGCGCGGCACCAGTCCGGTCACCGCTCCACAGGCGACCGCCACCCCGACCGAGACCGGAGCCGGGACGGCGGCCTCACGGCGGCCCCGGTGCGACCCCCACCCGGATCGACGACCCGGCCCCGTCCCGATGTGCCGCGGTTGAAGCCGGACACCCCATGCACATCTACGCGAGAACCCTCGCCATGGTCGGCCGCGCGGCACGTGCGCGGCGGGTGCCCGAACCGAACGCGCCCGCCCCGGCCTGGGCGCGGTACCTGACCAAGCGCTTGGAGCGGTACGCGGACGACGCCGGGCTGCCGCACGACCTGTCGCTGGAGATCTCGGAGCTGGAGGGCTACCTGACCGGGCTCCGCCTGACCCGCGAGCACGACATCGGGAACGCGGGTTTCGCGCTCGCGCGATCGGCCGTCATGCGGCTGCACCGCGACACCGACCGGAGCCGCTCCCCGTTCCTGCACGACAAGCCCCTGGCCAAGGTGTACGAGATGCTCGGCCGCCTGTACCTGTGCTTCGGCTCCTGGAAACCCGCCGCCGACTGCTACGCGCGCGCGTCGCTGCTCTGGTGGGACAAGCGCAACACCCAGCGCACCTTCTCGATGCTGATCCTGTGCAGGCTGCTGGACGGGGACAGCGCGACCGCCGCCGAACTCCTGGACGACCTGGGACCGGCGACCGGACCGCAGCAGCACTTCCAGCGGATCGCCAGGGCGCTGGCCGACCCGTGGGCCGATCCGCGGGCCGAGGTGTCGAGGTTCCCGCTGACCAGGCCGTTGGGTCCGGCGCCGCACGGGTACCTGGCGTCGGCGACCGCGGGGCGGCTCGCGGACGAGGGTCACCTCGACGAGGCGCTCGACCTGCTCGACACCACGACGGCCTACCTCGAGGGGGTGCGCGCCGACGGCTGGGTGCTCGCCGACCTGCGGCAGCGCAAGGCGGGCGTGCTGCTCGCCATGGGCCGCCACGAGGAGTGCCGCGAACTGGCGCTGGCGGCGTGGGCGTTCCTGGGCTCGTCGCGCTACCAGGCCTGCTCCCACGCGCAGCGGCAGGCCACGTGGCGCTACTTCGCCCCCTCCCGCCACGCCGCGTTGCAGGCGTCGATCGCGCTGGGGGACAGCGGGTCGGTCGGCGAGCTGATCGAGAACTGCCGCCGCCAGTCGGTGATCGCCGCGGAGGTCGGCGTCGAGGTCGGGGGCGCGGGCCTGGACGCGATGCTCGCCGTCGCAGGCGAGGACCCGGCGCGGTGCGGACCGCGCGGACCGCGGGCGGACTCGTCGCTGTTCACCCCGATCAACGACGCTTTCAACGCGACCCGCCTGCTCATGCCCAAGCCGGTGCCCCCCGGCGCCATGGCGTTCCCCGAGGGCGCGTTCTGGGCGACCCACGTCGAGAACGGGATGCTGTTCTGGTTCCTGGCCGTCGACGGCGCGCACGTCGGCCACGGCGTGTCGGACCTGCGCGACCACGAGGACCTCCGGCCCGTGCTGCGGACGGGCCGTCCGGGGGCGCCGGACTACGAGCCCGTGCGGCACCTGGCGGACTGGAGGTCGCCCGAGGAGCAGGCCATCTCCACCGCCATCGGGGCGGTGCTGCCCGAACCGCTGGTGGAACTGCTCGTCCGGGCGACGCGCGACGCGCCGCTGCGCCTCACGATCGCGGCGGCGCCGGAGTTGGCCGCGGTGCTGTGGCCGATCGCGGTGGTGCCCGGCACGGAGGACCGGCTGATCGAACGCGCGGTCCTGCGGATGTGGACGTCCGGCGCCGTCGAGAGCGAGCGCTCGGCGCGCCCCGAACCACCGCTGGGGCGGGCGACGCCGTTCCTGCTCGCCTGGGACACCCCCGACGGGTCGCCCCACCCGCGACCCGACCCGTCCACGGCGGGCAGGCCGCGGGTGTGGCTGCAAGGAGCGGCGGCGACCAGGACCGCCCTCACCGAGGCGCTGCGCGACATCGGTCCGGGCACCAGCGGCCTCTTCCTCCACACCGGGCACGCCCAGTCCTGGCCCGCCCTGTCGTTGGCCGAGGACGGCGAGCTGCGGGCGGGCGAGCTGCTCGACACCGCCGACGACGGCGCGCCGGTCCTGCCGATGCCGTCGCGGGTGATCCTGTCCCGCTGCTCGCACACCGGCGACGCCGCGCTCGGCGACGAGACGATCGGTCTCGCGGCGGGCATCATCCAGTCCGGCGCGCACCACGTCATCGCGACCGGCGTGGACGCGTTCGACTCGTCGTTCACGCGGACGTTCGACGACATCCTCGTCAAGGGGATGCTGGCGCCGGACGCCGACGCCGGGGTCCTGCTCCGCGCGACCCAACTGCGGATGCTCACGGAGTGGAAGGTGCACTCGCTGCGCGGCGGCGCCGACCCCGCCGGGGACGTCAACGGCCCCCACCCCGTCATCTGGGCCGCCTACCAGGCCTTCTGACGGGGGTGGCCACGTCTTCGGCCGGGACCGCGGTGGGTGGGGTCGGGGCTGCCCGACCTCACCCGGTTCGGTCCCGGTCCGCGCCGAAGCCGCTGAGCATCAACCCGCGAACGGCCTCCACCACCTCGGCGGGCGCCTTCTCCACCGAACCGCTGTCGTAGGGCGGCTGGGGGTCGTACTCGATGGCCAGCTGGAGCCCCTTGGCCACGTCGTCGCCCCACAGGATCCCGGCCAGCGCCAACGCCATGTCGATGCCCGCCGACACGCCCGCGGCGGTGATCACGGAGCCGTCGCGCACCACCCGCTCGGTGCTCACCTCGGCCCCCAGCGAGGCCAGCAGGTCGCGCACGGCCCAGTGCGTGGTGGCGCGCTTGCCCGCCAGCACGCCCGCGGAGGCGAGCAGCGTCGACCCGGTGCACACCGACGTCGTCCACGTGGCGGTCGGGTGGACCTCGCGCAGCCACGCGGCCACCGTTCCCTCGGCGAGCACGCCGAAGGGCTTGCCGCCCGGCACGACGATCACGTCGGCCCGGTCGAGTTCGGCGAACGTCGTGGTGGGCGCGATCAGCATCCCCGCGTCGCAGCGCACCGGGTCGGGGGTGGCGGCGACGAAGTGCGGCGTCACGCCCGGCGCGTGGGCGAGCACGTCGTACGGGCCGACCAGGTCGAGCGCGGTCATGTCCGGGTACAGCACGAAGGCGATGTCCATCGGTTCTCCCCTGTCAGGAAACGGTGCGGAAGCGTGCGCGGTAGCTGCCCGGTGTGACGCCGACGACCCGCTGGAACGCCCGCCGCAACGTCTCCGGCGACCCGAAGCCGCTCCTGCGGGCGACGACGTCGAGCGCCTCGTCCCCGGAGTCCAGCAACGAGGCGGCGAACTCGACGCGGGCCCGTTCGACGTACCGCGCGGGTGGGACGCCGACCTCGCGCGGGAACACCCGTGCCAGGTGGCGGGGGCTCATCGCGGCGCGGTCGGCCAGCGCGGCGACCGTCCACGGCGAGGCCGGGTCGGCGGCGATGGCGTCGAGCACCGCGCGCAGGCCTTCCGACCTGACCGCGGGCACCCTGGAGCGCACGCTGAACTGCGACTGGCCGCCGGGCCGTTGCAGGAACACCACGAGCCAGCGCGCGATCTCGCGCGCCATGTCCTGCCCGTGGTCGTCGGCGACGAGGGCCAGCGACAGGTCGATGCCCGCCGTGACACCCGCCGACGTGGTGATCCGCCCGTGCCGCACGAAGATCGCGTCCGGCACGACCTCGACGTCCGGGTGGCGCAGGGCCAACCGGCGGCAGTACGCCCAGTGCGTGGTGGCCCGTCCACCCGCCAGCAGCCCGGCCTCGGCCAGCACCGCGGCGCCGGTGCACACCCCGGCGATCCGGCGGGCCGTGCCCGCCAGCCGTCGGAGGTGCGCCACCAGTTCGTCGTCGACCGAGTCCGACCCGAACCCGCCGACGACCACCACCGTGTCGACCGGCCCCTCGATGGCGGCCAGGTCCTCGGTGACCAGCCGGAGGCCCGCGGTGGCCCGCATGGGACCGCCGCCGACCGAGGCCAGCCGCACCAGGTAGTCGGCCCCGGCGAGGCGGGCGCCGTCGAACACCTCGACCGGGCCCGCCACGTCCAGCAACGACACGTCGTCGTAGCCGATGACCAGGATCTCGCGCACTCCCCCACTGTGCGGGAGCCCGCTCATGGCGGCAACGACCGATGACCCTCGGATCCCGCCATCACCGCACGCCCGCGGCCACCGCCGCCCGGACGGCCGCGGGCAGTCCCCGGTCCCACGGGTCGCCGTGGCCGGGGTGGACGTTCCGCACGTCGTGCGCCTCCAGTGCGCGCAACGACTCCAGCGCTTTTCCGCCGTCGTTGGTGAACGCCCGGCAGAGCAGCGTGGGGCCGACGTGGCCGACCATGGGGTCGCTGGTCACCATCGCGTCGCCGGTGAACGCGTGGTCGGGGAAGACGAACACCGTGCTCCCGTGCGTGTGGCCGGGGGCGTGCACGGCCAGCGGGCGGCCGGGCACGTCGGCCAGCGGGCCGTCGGTGAACGCGACCGGGTCCAGCACCGGCCTGGTGCGCAGCCCGCCCAGCCGGAGCAGGTGCAACGGGGTCCGCAGGCCCGACGGCCGACGCAGGGCGTAGCCGAGCACGGACTTCTCCGGGCGGGAGTCGGCGGCGGGCTTCAGCGGCGCGGCCGCGAGCGCGACTTCGGCCTCGTGGACGTGGATCCGCGCGCCCGCCTCGACGCGCAGCCGCTCGGCGAGTCCGATGTGGTCCGGGTGGGCGTGCGTGACCAGGACGTCGGTGATGTCGGTCGGCGCGAACCCGAGCCGTTCCAGGTCGGCGAGGAACCCGCGCCAGTGCCCCGGCAGGCCGGAGTCCACCAGCACGATCCCCTCGCCGGTGTCGACCAGGTAGAAGTTGACCAGCCCGTCGCCCAGGCGGTGCACCACGCTCATCGTTCGCCCTCCGGAAGTGTCGACGACCGGTATTCCCCCGTGATCTTGCCCCTGCCCGCGATCCCGACGTACCGTGGCACCGCTTGATCGCAACAGCTCGCTCGCAAGGGTGCCGCCGCCGGTCCTTCCCCGCGTACGAGGAGATCGGCATGAGCAGAATCAGCACCGGCTGGCGAGCGGCCGTGGGTGCGGCCGTCATCGTGGCCTCGGTGAACGGGGTCGCCGTCGCGGCCCCGGTGTCCACCGCCACCATCACGATCGACTCCGCCCACCCGGCGGGGCGGATCGCGTCCGACTTCGTCGGGCTCTCGTTCGAGATGCGCGAGCTCGGCATCGGCAACCTCGACGCCGCCAAGGGCAACACCGCCGCGCTGTTCAAGACCCTGGGGCGCAGCAATGTCCGCATCTCGGGCAACACGCTCGACCGCGACACCCTGTGGGTGCCCGAAGGCCAGCAGCCCCCGGACCCGTTGCCCACGTGGGTGAACGACGTCGTGACACCGACGGACGTCAAGCGGCTCAACAGGTTCCTGTCGGTCACCGGGTGGAACACCATGGTGGGCATCAACCTCGGCCGCTGGGACGCCGCGCTGGGCGCCGACCAGGCGAGGTCCATGGCGTCCATCCTCGGGAACAAGCTGGTCGCCGCCGAGTGCGGCAACGAGCCCGACCAGTGGGTCGGCAAGGCCTTCCGCCCCGCGGGTTACGCCTACCCGGACTACAAGGCGGACTGGGAGATGTGCGCCGCCGCGGTCGGCAGCAAGCGCATCGCCGGGCCGGACACCGCGGGCACCTCCTCGTCGTGGGCGGCTTCGCTGGCCGCGGACGAGAAGGACCGGATGTCCATGCTCACCGTGCACCAGTACAGCGCGGGCCCGGACGCCACCATCGCCACGTTGATGGCACCGGCCACGGTGACCGCCCAGCTCAAGTCCGTCTCGGCGAACCTGGCCGCCGCCAAGGCGAACGGGCTGCCCTTCCGTGTCGACGAGGCCAACTCCGCCTACGGCGGCGGGGTCGACGGCGTCAGCAACAAGTTCGCCTCCGCCCTGTGGGGCTTGGACTACAGCCTGCAGATGGCCCAGGCCGGGGTCGACGGCGTCAACGTCCACGGTGGACTCGGCGTGTGCAACGAGCCGATCTGGAACGGCAAGTTCCAGCGCTACACGCCGATCTGCGCCGCCGACGCCGCCGACGAGCAGGCCCAGGTGTACAAGGCCATGCCGATCTACTACGGCCTGTGGATGGCCAGGCGGATGGGCGCGGGCCGGTTCCTGCCGCTCACCCTCTCGACCGATCGCAACGTCACCGCCTACGCCGTCAAGGGCGACGACGGCCGCACCAGGATCGCCGTGGTCCAGAAGGACGACACCACCGCCGCCCCCGTCCACCTCGACATCGCCGTCGACGGCCGGGCGCGCTCCGCGGACGTCCTGCGCCTCACCGGCGACAGCCTGGGCGCGGAACCGACCGCCGTCCAGGGCGCCACCGTCGACCGCCAGGGCCACCTCGACCCCGGCAAGGCCGAGCAGGTGCGGGTGCGCGGCGGGTCGCTGGGCGTCGACGTGCACGCGGGCAGCGCCGTGCTGATCACGCTGGACGGCTGCTAGATCCCGTTCCCGGTGGCCCCGCGCGGGGCCACCGGGGCGTGCGCACCGACAATCACCCGGTGCGATTCGGCGTTCTGGGCCCACTGGAGGTGCGGTCCGCCGACGGGGAGGCGATCCACGTCGGCGGGCCGAAGCCGCGTGCGCTGCTGGTGATGCTGCTGCTCGACGCGGGCCGGGTGGTCGGGGTGGAGCGGTTGGTCGCGGGGCAGTACGGGGAGGACGTGCCGGTCGGCGCGGGGAACGCGGTGCAGGCGCAGGTGTCGCGGTTGCGGCGGGCGCTGGGCGGGCTGGTGGAGTTCGGGGGCGGCGGGTACCGGCTGGCCGTCGAGCCCGACGACGTGGACGTGCACCGGTTCGAGCGGCTGGCGGGTGAGGGGCGTCGGCTGGTCGAGGCCGGGCGGCACGACGGCGCGGTCGTGGTGTTGCGGGAGGCCCTGGGGCTGTGGCGCGGGCCCGCGCTGGTCGACCTGCCGCACGGGGACGCGCAGGTGGCGCGGTTGGAGGAGCTGCGGCTGACCGCGTGCGAGGACCTGGCCGAGGCGGGCGGGGGTTCGGTGGCGGAGCTGCGGGAGCTGGTGGACGCGCACCCGTTGCGGGAACGGCTGCGGGCGCGGCTGATGCGGGCGCTGGAGACGGCCGGGCGGCGCGGGGAGGCGTTGACGGAGTTCACGCGGGCACGGCAGGTGCTCGCCGACGAGCTGGGCGCGGACCCGTCGGAGGAGCTGGCGGCGGTGCACCTGGAGATCCTGCGGGCCCAGCGGCCCGCGCGGCGCGGGGTGCCCGCCCAGCTGACCAGCTTCACCGGCCGGGACCGGGAGCTGGCGCGGCTGGCGGAGCTGCGGGACGCGCGGCTGGTCACGATCACCGGGCCGGGCGGGATCGGCAAGACGCGGCTGGCCGTCGAGTCCGCGCGGCGGGACGCGGTGTTCGTGGACCTGGCCCCGCTGACCGACGGCGACCAGGTGCCGTGGGCGGTGCTCGGCGCGCTGGGGCTGCGCGAGTCCGGAGCCCAGGGGCCAGTACGCAGGCTGGTCGCGGCGCTGGGCCGGGACCTGGTGGTGCTGGACAACTGCGAGCACGTCGTCGACGCGGCCGCCGAGCTGGTCCGCACGCTGCTGGCCGAGTGCCCCGACCTGGCGGTGCTGGCCACCAGCCGCGAGCCGCTCGGGCTGACCGGCGAGGCGCTGCTCCCGTTGGCACCGCTGGAGGTCGCGCCACCGGGCGTGGCCGCGGACCACGCCCGCGGCTACCCGGCGGTCCGGCTGTTCGCCGACCGCGCGGCGGCCGTGCGACCGGGGTTCGCCGTCGACCGGGACCACGTCGAGGCGGTGGTCCGGATCTGCGCGGCGCTCGACGGCCTGCCGCTCGCGATCGAGCTGGCGGCGGCCCGGCTGCGCCAGTTCACCGTCGAGGACGTCGCCGACCGGCTGGTCGAGCACGGCCCGTTCCGGCTGCTGTCGCGCGGCGACCGCACCGCCGCGGCCCGGCACCGGACGCTGACCGCGGTCGTGGAGTGGAGCTGGGACCTGCTCGGCCCGGCCGAACGCGAGCTGGCCGCGAGGTTCGCCGTGTTCACCGGCGGCGCGCCGCTCGCCGCCGTCGAACGGGTCTGCGGGGGCACCGAGGACGTGCTGGCCGACCTGGTCGACAAGTCGCTGGTCGAGACCGACGGCGTCCGGTACCGGATGCTCGACACGATCCGGCTGTTCTGCGCGGACCGGCTGGCCGGGTCCGGCGAGGAGCGGAAACTGCGCCGCGCGCACGCCCGCTACCACCTCGACCTGGCCGCGCGGGCCGACCCGCACCTGCGCGCGGCCGACCAGCTGGAGTGGCTGGCGGTGCTGTCGGCCGAGCACGCGAACCTGATGGCCGCGCTGCGCTGGGCCGTGCGGGAGGAGCGGGAGACGGCGTACCGGCTGGTCGCGACGCTGTCCGCGTACTGGTGGCTCAGCGGGCGCAGCAGCCAGGCCGGTGAAGCGGCCGCGGCGCTGCTGACCGACGTGCCCGCCGGGCTGGAGGAGGAGTACGTCGCCTGCGTCGTGCACGCCGTGCCGAGGGCGGCGCCCGAGCACTGGGTCCGCGGCGAGGCGGTCATCAGCGCCAACGGGTGGCTCATGCGGTACCCGTTCGGCACGGCGATGTGGGGCATGACCGTCGGACCGCGGGGGCCGGTGCCCGACGACGAGCCGCCGCTGGGCACCGACCCGTGGAACGCGGCGCTGGGCAGGCTGAGCGTCGGGCTGGTGCGGGTGCTCGACGGGCGGACCGCCGAAGGCGAACGGCTGCTGCTGGCCGTGCTCGACGCCTTCCGCGGGCTCGGCGAGCGATGGGGCACCTCCCAGGCCCTCGACTGGCTGGCGCAGGTCGCGAGCTGGCGGGGCGAGTGGGCGCGGGCGCACGCGCTGTGGGCCGAGGCGTTGGCGAAGTTCGCGGAGCTGGGCGCGCTGGAGGAGCGCGTGGACGTGCTCTGCCGCCGGGCGGACTGCCTGGTGCGGCAGGGCGAGCCCGACGCGGCGGCCGTGGACTACCGGCTCGCCGCCGAGCTGAGCACCGAAGCGGGCCGCCCGGACACGCCCGCCGCGATCAGGCTCGGGCTCGGGGAACTCGCCCGGCTGCGCGGTGACGACACCGAGGCCCGCCACCAGCTCGACCTCGCCCTGGCCACGGGCCACGGCGACTACGGCACCGAGGCCATCCGCACGCAGGCCCTGATCGCACTCGGCAGACTCGGCGACGCCCACCGGTACCCGGAGGCGGTGGCGGTCGCCCTGACGTCCTCGTTGGGCTCGACACTGGCGTCCGCCGCCGAGGGCCTGGCCGACGCCGCGCTGCTCACCGGCTCGGCCGAGCGCGCCGCGCTGCTGCTCGGAGCCGCCGTCGCGCTGCGCGGCACAACCGCGACCGGCGACCCCGACGTGGCTCGCCTCGCTTCCGCCGCAACCGAAGTCCTGGGCTCGACCGCGTTCGCGGAGGCGTTCGCACGGGGTGCGGCGCTGTCCCGCGCGCAGGCGCTGACAGCGCTCGACGGCTGACTGTCAGCCGATCGCCGACGAACTGTCAGCGGCCCCGGCCACGCTGCCGGACATGAAGAACACCACGGTCCTCATCTCCGGCGCGAGCATCGCCGGTCCCGCCCTCGCGCACTGGCTCTCGATCGCGGGCTGCACCGTCACCGTCGTCGAGAAGGCGCCGGGCCTGCGCGACGGCGGCCAGGCCGTCAACTTCAAGGGCGCCACGCACCGCGCCGTCCTGGAACGCATGGGAATCCTCGACGAGGTGCGGCGGCGGCAGACCGGCGGCCACGACCAGACCGTCGTCGACGCCGACGGCCGCGCACTGGCCGTGATCCCCGGCGAGTTCACCGGCGGCGAGATCGAGATCCGCCGCGGCGACCTGTCCCGCCTCCTGCACGACCGCACAGCCGACACCTGCGAGTACGTGTTCGGCGACTCCATCACCTCGCTGACCGAGACCACCGACGGCGTGCACACCACCTTCGACCACAGCGCCCCGCGCACCTTCGACCTCGTCATCGGCGCCGACGGCATCCACTCCAACGTCCGCCGCCTCGCGTTCGGCCCCGAATCCGCCCACGTCCACCACCTCGGCTACCACTACGCCCTCACCGACCTCGGCGGCCCCGAAGAGGCTTCGGTGATGTACAACGAACCCGGCCTCATGGCCGCCATCGGCGGCCCGAAGGCCACCGCGTTCTTCGTGTTCGCCTCCGAACCGCTCGACTACGACCGGTACGACGTACAACAGCAGAAAACCGTGCTCCGCAACGCCTACCAAAACGCGGGCTGGCGCCTACCCGAACTCATGTCCGGTGTGGACGGTGCCGCCGAGGTGTACGTCGACTCGATCAGCCGGGTTGACATCGACCGGTACTCGCACGGCCGCATCGCACTGCTCGGCGACTCCGCCTACGGCAACACCCTCGGCGGCTTCGGCACCGGCCTGGCCATCGTCGGCGCCTACGTACTCGCGGGCGAACTCGTCCAAGCCGCAGGCGACCACCGCACAGCTTTCCAGCGCTACGAGGAGAAGTTCCGCCCCTACGCCAAAATCTCCAAGAACGGCAACGCAGGCCCCTTCCTCGCCCCGAAGACGAAACTGGGCATCAAACTCCGCAACCGCCTCTTCACCACCGGCTTCCTCTTCCGCCACATGATGAAGATGACCGACAGGTTCGCCACCCGCATCAACCTCGACGACTACCCGGCGCTCACCGGGTCGCCGCGCTGACGCCGGACCTCACACCGCGGGCGGGCGGTCCTCGTACGGGGTCGACAGGACGACGGTCGTGCGGGTGGAGACGTTCGCGGCCTCGCGGATCTGGCGGAGCAGGTCCTCCAGCGCGGCGGGTGAGGCCACGCGGACGCGGAGCACGTACGAGGCATCCCCCGCCACCGAATAACAAGCCTCGATCTGCGCCAGGTGCTCCAACCGGCGCGGATAATCATCAGGCGCGGCCGGGTCGATCGGCGTGATCGAGATGAACGCGCTCAACGGCAGCCCGATCTCATCACCGTCCAGCCGAGCCCCGTACCCCTTCAGCACCCCGCGCTGCTCCAGCCTCTTCACCCGCTGGTGCACGGCGGACACGCTCAACCCGACCCGCTCCGCCAGATCCGTGAAGCTGCACCTGCCGTCGGCCGCCAGCTGCCGCAGGATCGCCCGGTCGATGGGCTCCAGGTTCGTCACTCGGGCAGCACCACCAGGTCGTGGGGCTGGTTGTTGAGGCTTTCCACACCGGTCTCGGTGGTCACGACGATGTCCTCGATGCGGGCGCCCCAGCGGCCGGGCAGGTAGATGCCGGGTTCGACGCTGAACGCCATGCCCTCTTCCAACAGGAGGTCGTTGCCGCCGACGATGTAGGGCTCCTCGTGCACGTCCAGGCCGATGCCGTGGCCGGTGCGGTGCACGAAGTACTCGCCGAACCCGGCCTCGGCGATGACCTCGCGCGCGGCGGCGTCGATCGACGCGGCGGTGACGCCGGGTCGGACGGCGTCGACGGCCGCCTGCTGGGCGGCCTGGAGGACGGCGTAGGTGGAGCGCACGTCGTCGAAGCGGGGCTCGCCGACGGAGTAGACGCGGGTGGAGTCGGAGCAGTAGCCCTCGGCGACCGGGCCGCCGATGTCGACCACGACGACGTCACCGGACTCGATCACCCGGTCGGACAGGCCGTGGTGCGGGCTGGCGCCGTTCGGGCCGGAGCCGACGATGACGAACTCGGCGACGGTGTGGCCCTCCTCGACGATGGCGGCCGCGATGTCCGCGCCGACCTCCGCCTCGGTGCGGCCCGCGCGCAGCCACTCCCCCACCCGCGCGTGCACGCGGTCGATGGCCGCGCCCGCCTTGCGCAGCGCCGCGATCTCCACGGCGTCCTTGCGCATCCGCAGCTCGCGCAGCACCGGTCCGGCGAGCACCTGCTCGCCGCCGACCGCGTCGCGCAGGGCGAGGGTGTGCAGGGCGGGCATCATGTCCGACACGGCGATCCGGCCGGTGCCGCGCAGCGACCGCGTGACGATCCGGTACGGGTCCTCGCCGTCGACCCAGGTGGCGACGTCCACACCCAGCTCGTCGGTGGGCAGGCCCGCGTAGCCGGGGTGCTCCAGCTTCGGCACGACCAGCACCGGGGTGCCCCCGACCGGCAGCACCAGGCAGGTGAGCCGCTCGAAGGACGTGCCACCCACTCCGAGCAGGTACGCGAGGTCCGAACCGGGCGAGATCAACAGGGCGTCCACGTCCGCCGCGGCGGCGGCGGCGGAAGCGCGGTCGAGGCGTGCGCGCAGGGCGTCCACGTCGATGGGGCCAATGCTGGTCGACATGCCGTCGAGCCTAGTGGGCGTGCCCGGTGGCGGGAGTCGCGGAGTCTGGCACGCTTGCCCGGTGGCCCAACCCCTCGTGCTGCTCGACTCCGCCAGCCTGTACTTCCGCGCGTTCTACGCGCTGCCCGAATCGATGACCGCCCCGGACGGCACGCCGATCAACGCCGTGCGCGGGTTCGTGGACACGATCGCGCGCGTCATCACCGAGCGCCGCGCGGGCCGCCTGGTCGCCTGCATGGACGCCGACTGGCGCCCGGAGTTCCGGACGAACGCGCTGCCGTCGTACAAGGCGCACCGCGTGGCCGCCGAGGCGACCGACGGTTCGGAGGAGGTGCCGGACACCCTCACGCCGCAGGTCCCGATCATCATGGACGTGCTCCAGGCGGTCGGCATCGCGACCGCCGAGGCGTCCGGGTACGAGGCCGACGACGTGATCGGCGCGCTGGCCCACCACGAGAAGTCCGACCCTGTCGAGGTCGTGACCGGCGACCGAGACCTGTTCCAGGTCGTGCGCGAGACCCCCACCCCGGTGCGCGTGCTGTACGTCGGCCGCGGCTGGGCGAAGGCGGAGCTGCTCGGCCCGGAGGAGTTGGCCGCGAAGTACGCGCTGCCGGTGGCGGACGCGGGCGCGGCCTACGCGGGCATGGCGGTGCTGCGCGGCGACCCGTCCGACGGCCTGCCCGGTGTCGCGGGCATCGGCGAGAAGACGGCCGCGAAGCTGATCACCGAGTTCGGGTCGCTCGAAGCGGTGCTGGCGGCCGTGAACGACCCCCGCGACCGCAAGCTGACCACGCGGGCGCGCAACAGCCTGATCGCCGCCGAGTCGTACCTGGCCGCCGCCCCGACCGTGGTCAACGTCGCCGTGGACGCGCCCGTCGTGATGGACCGCCCCGACGCCGTGCCCGCCGGTCCCGTGGACCCCGATCGGGTGGCCGAACTGGGGAAGCGCTGGGGCTTGGGCAGCTCGCTGCCGCGGCTGGTGTCGGCGCTGGAACGCCGTTAGGAACCCGCCGGTGACCGCGCGAGAACGCGGTCACCGGTCGGGGCGGGTCAGCGGTTCCGCATCGACAGCAGCGCCCTGAGGTTGGACTTGGCGCTCTCGTCGCCGAGTTCGGCACCGCGGCGGTACCACCGCTCGGACTCCGCCTCCTCGCCCATGTGGTCGTAGTAGTCGCCCAGGCCCGCCATGGCCGGGGCATGCCCCAGGTCGGCCGCCTTCTGGAACCACTCGGCGGACTCTTCCTGCACGTCGTCGTAGTACAGGAACTGGCCGAACGCCATCATGGCCTCGACGTCGCCGGTCTCGGCCGCCCGCCGGAACCAGGACTCGGCCTCGGCCCGCCGTTCGTCGTCCTCCTCGTACGTCGGGGTGAGCAGGTCGGCCAGGTCGATCATCGCCTTCACGTCCCCCGCCTCGGCGGCGGTTCGGAGGCTTGCTTCGTCGGTCACGCGCCCAGTGTCCCGCCCCGCCCGAGATCGGCCAGCACGGCCTCCGCGGCCCTCCGCCCGGACACCAGCGCGCCCTGGATCGAGCTGGTGTCGCGGTGGTCGCCGCACACGTAGCGGCGGCCTCCGACGCGCACCGGCGAGCGGAAGCGGTGCGGGGCGGGCATGGCGGGCAGCGCGTGCGGGATCTCGTAGCGGGCCAGCAGTTCCCAGTCGCCGGTGTGCGTGTCGTAGAGCTTGGCCAGCCGCATCCGGACGGCGGTCTCGCCGATCGAGGCGTCCAGCACGGACGCCTGCACGACCGGCAGGTCCGACGGCACGGCCTCGGAGATGACGGCGGTGTTGACGATGGGGCCGCCGTCGCCGTCGACCAGCAGCGCGGGATCGCGCAGCGGTGACACCGGCGGGCGGAAGTACCAGGTCGTGACGCCGTGCCACGCGGGTTCGCGCAGGCCTGGGAGCAGCTTGGCCGCGACGTCGCCGTCGGTGGCGACGACCACCGCGTCGGCCGCGATCCGCTCGCCGCCCGCGAGGTCGACCCCGTCGTCGCGGACGCCGACGACCTCGGCGCCGAGCCGGACCGCGCCCTCGGGGAGCCTGCCCGCGAGCTGGCGGGGCAGCGCGGCCATCCCGGCGGCGGGCAGGGCCGCGCCGCCGCGGGCGAAGCTGCGCCACACAAGGTGGAAGAACCGCGAGGACGTGGACAGCTCCGACTCCAGGAACACGCCGGACAGGAAGGGCCGCAGCACGGTGTCGACCGCCCGGTCGGACAGCCGCCAGCGCTTCAGCTCGGCGGCCGTGGACCGGTCGACGGACCCCATGATGGCGCCGGCGGGCCCGAGCCAGTCGCGGGCCGACAACCCGGCCAGCGCGAGCAGATCACCGAGGCCCAGCACCCGTTGCGCGACGATGCCCTGCCACGCCGCCGGACCGCCGCGGGGGTCGGCGAGCAGGTCGTGCCGCCCGCCCTCGTGCACGAACGCTCCGGACCGCAACGGTCGCAGGTCCAGCGCCTCCAGGTCGAACCGGCGCACGACCTCGGGGTAGGCGGGCAGCAGGATCTGGAAGCCGCGGTCGAGCCGGGTGCCGTCGACGACGTCGGTGCGCACCCTCCCGCCGACGTCGTCGCCCGCCTCCAGCACGGACACGTCCATCCCCTTGCCGGACAGCACGTCGGCCGCGCTCAACCCGGCCAACCCCGCCCCGACGACCACCACGTGCGCCATGGCCAGACGCTAACCGCGCGTGCCGGGGTCCGCATGACGGGCACGACCGTCCACAGCGGAGCGGGTGTGCAGGCCGTCGAGCACCAGCCGGGTGTGCTTGCGCCACGCCGACGGGTCGTCGCGCGCGGTCAGCTCGACGACCCGGCCGAGCGCCATGATCTGCAGGCACACGTCCACCGCGTCGACCTCCGGGCGCAGCGCGCCCTGCTCGTGGGCGCGGCGCACCAGGCCGTCGAGGTGGCCGCGCAGGTGCGCCTGGCAGGCCTCGAACGCCTCGGGCGCCACCGGGCTGGTGAACCCGTCCAGCACCGCGCGGTGCCGCGCCATCGTGCCCAGGGTCAGTTCGACGAACACCACCAGCCCGACCCACGCGTCCTCGGTGGCGACCGCCCGGTCGGCGCCGGTGGACCACTCGGCGAGGTCGTCCGCCACGACGGCCCGGACCAGGTCGTCCTTGGTCGGGAAGTGCCGGTAGAGCGTCGCGACCCCGACGCCCGCGAGCCGCGCGATCTCCCGGACGTCCGCCGCGAGTCCGCGCTCGTCGAACGACCGCCGCGCGGCCTCCAGGACCTGGCCGCGGTTGCGCGCGGCGTCCCAGCGCTGACGTCGTGGTGTGCCCGGCATGTCGTGACCCTACCTGTTGCGGAACGCAGGTTCCGTATACGTTGTTCCGGAACACAGGTTCCGGAACGGGAGGCTTCCATGACGACGACGGTGATCACCGGGGGTACCGACGGCATCGGCCGCGCGCTGGCCGTCCACCGGTTGCGGCGGGGAGGGACGGTCGTGGTGGTGGGCCGGAGCAGGACGAAGTTCGACGCGCTGGTGGCGGCCGCGGGCGGTTCCGGATCGGCGCACTTCATCGGCGCCGACCTGCGGCTGGTCGCGGAGAACCTGCGGGTGGCCGGGGAGGTCGCCACCGCGTTCCCGGTCGTCGACGCGCTGGTGCTGGCCGCGGCCTACGTGCACCGGAAGCGGGTGGTGACCGAGGAGGGGTTCGAGCACACGTTCGCGCTCCACTACCTGAGCCGCCACCTGCTCGCGACCCGGCTGCGCCCCTCGCTCCAGGCCGCGTCGGCGCCGCTGGTCCTGGACACCACCGTTCCCGGCGCCCCGGCGGACGCCGTGCGGTGGGAGGACATGCAGTTGGAGGACGGGTTCACCTGGAAGGCCGCGAACCTGCACACCCGGCGGCTGGGCCTGCTGTCCGGGCTGCGCGTCGGCACCGACCACCTCCGCTACGCGCTCTACAACCCCGGCTTCGTGCGGACCGCGCACCAGGGCGCGCTCAACGGCCCCGAACGCGCCGTCGTGAACCTGCTGGGCAGGACGCTGGGCACCGCGCCCGAAAAAGCCGTCCTCCCGCTCGCCGACCTCATCGGGAACCGCCCCGACGCGCCGCTGAGCGCGTACGCGGGGCGCAAGCGGCTGCCACTGGCGATCGACGCCGCCGACCACGCGGACGCGGAGCGGCTGCACGCGGTGACGGAGGAGTTGCCGACGCCGTTCGCCACGCGGTGAACCGCGTGGCGAACGGTCCGGGGGCTCAGAAGTACGTCCCCGACCACGGTGACTGGGCACTGGCGAACAGCGCGTCGGCACGGGCCGGGGCGGTCGGGTCGAGGACGTCGACGCGGCCCGCGGCGGCCAGGGCGCTGAAGGGGACGTCGCCGAGGTAGATGGCAGCGAGAAGGTCGACGTCGAGGGCGAGATCCGCGGGCAGGTCGGTGCGCCCGGCGCCGTCCGGGGTGACGCGGTAGGTGCCGTCGTTCTCCGGCAGGCACCGGTCGCGGACCTGGATCACCACGGGTTCGGCCCGGCCGTAGGAGCGGGCGGCGAGGGTGGCGGGGACGTCGACCAGGCGCAGCCACGTCTCGTCCTCGACCTCGGTCACCTTGACGACGCGGCGGTCGGCGAACAGCCATTCGAGCGGCTCGTCGACCGGGCGGAGCTCGCCGACGACCTCGTCGACGACGTCGACCCGGAACACGAAGCGCCACAGCTCGGCCCACACCGCCGGGGTGGCGGCGACGAGGTCGACGACGGTCAGGACCCGCTTGCCGTGGCCGGTGGACGAGGACTTGACCTCGTACACGACGTACCCGTCGTCGCCGTCCGGGCCGCGGTGCACGGCGAGCTGAGCGTTCTCGTCGTTGAGCGCGCGGGGCAGGTTCAGCAGCCACCAGGCGGGCCAGCGCGCGGTCATGCCGGGCCTGGTGAGGCCGACCGAGTCGTAGATCACGGGCGCCAGCGCCAGCGCGGTGTCCTTGTCGACCAGCCGGATGCGGCCCCCGGTGCCCGCCGAGGGCAGCAGGGTGGCGCGGTACCGGTCGACCGTCACGTTGCGGCCGCGCGAGGCGACGCCGTAGCCGAACCGGCCGTAGATCGTGGTCTCGGACGCCCGGAGGGTCGCGGTGATCTCGCCCGCCTCCCGGAAGGAGCGGAACTGGCGGCGCATCAGCGCGCTCAGCACGCCCCGGCGCGTCCAGTCCGCCCGCACCCCGACCCGGCTGACCGCGGCGAGCGGGACCTCGGCGCCACCGGGGACGGCCAGTCCCGCGGCCCACGACTGGGCGGTGCCCACGAGTTCGTCGTCCTGGAAAGCCCCGAGCGCGCGACCGGGCACGTAGGAGTCCTTGACCTGCTCCCACTTCTCGTCCGGCGCGGGCGCGGTGTGCAGCGAGCCGCGGAAGAGGGTGTGCGCGGCGCGCACCTGGGACTCGTCGAGGACGCGGATGTCATGGTCGGCCACGGCTTGATACTGCCCGGCACGACCCCGTTCGCGCGACCGGTTTTCCGACGCGGAGAAGCCACCCGAGCCGGGCTCGGGTGGCTTCTCCGGAGACGCGCTGGATCAGCCGGTGGGCTGGCCGACCTCGTACTCGCCGTCGGCGGTCTTGACGGTGATCTTGACCTTCTTGTCGTTGCCGCCGACCTTCGCGGTGCACTCGAAGGTGGCCCCCACCTTCACCGGGTGCTCGCCGGCGCAGGTCGCGCTTTCGACGTCGGGGATCTTGTACTCGTCCTTGAGGATCGAGACGACGCCCTTCTGCACCTCGGTGTTGTCGAACACCTTGGAGACGAAGAAGCCGGGCGTCACGAAACCGGTGACGAGGATCGCGGCCAGCACCACGACCACCAGGCCGACGACCACCCACACCACGGCACTGGACTTCTTCGGCTGCTGGCCGTACGGGTTCTGCTGCTGGCCGTACGGGTTCGGCTGGCCGTAGGGGTTCTGCTGCTGGCCGAACTGGCCCTGCTGCGGAGCGCCGTACGGGTTCTGCTGCTGGTTCGGGTCCTGGCCGAACTGCCCGCCTCCCGGCGGCGTCGCGTACGGGTTCTGCTGCTGGTTCGGGTCCTGCCCGAACTGGCCTCCACCCGGCGGCGTCGCGTACGGGTTCTGCGGGTTCTGCGGGTACTGCTGCGTGGGCTGCGGGCCCGCGGGCTGCTGCCCCCACTGCGGCTGCTGTTGCTGCTGGTTCGGATCGGGCTGCCCGTATGGGTTCTGTTCGGGGAACCCGCCCGACGGAGTACCGGGGTACCCACCACCCGCCGGGTGCTGCGGGGGCTGCTGCCCCCACTGCGGCTGCTGCGGGTCGTTCCCTCCGGGCGGTCCGTACGGACTGGACATGCTCGGCCTCCGGAGATCGGTCTTCGCGCACACTTGTGACGCGTTACAGGTTGCGGGCGCGATCAAACCACAGGATGACGCCCTGTACCCATCCGCCCCGCCAACCTTGGCCAGACCGTGCCCATGGCGGCGGCCACTCGGCGGCGCTGGTCCCGGCGCTCGGGTGATGGCCGGGAACCGCGGGGGCGCGCGGGCTGAGACGGCGTGTTCACCGTACCGAGACCATCCCGTGCGCCGCGCGCCGGACCCGCGACGACGTCACACCGTCGCCATGGCCACGACTCCCCGCCGCAGCGCCTCCACGGCCTTGGCCGCCGACGCGCCCACCGGGTCCGCGTGCCCCATCACGTTGCGGATCTGGTCCAGCAGGTCCACGACCTGCCTGCACCACCGGACGAAGTCGCCCGCGCCCAGTTCCGTCCCGCCGGTGTCACCGGCGTCGAGCACCTTCTCCAGCGACTCGCCGCGCGCCCACCGGTACACCGGCCACGCGAATCCGGGGTCGGGCTGCCGGGTGCGGTCCAGCCGGTGCCGCCGCTCGTCGTCCTCGATCTCCACCCACAGCCGGGCGGTGGCCGCCATCGCCTCCGAGATCGGCCCGGCGGGCAGCCTGGTCTCGGTCGGCCCGTCCCGACGCGCCTCGTACACCAGCGACGACACCACGGCCGCCAGCTCGGGGGGACCGAGGTCGCGCCAGATCTCGTGCCGCAGGCACTCCGCCGTCAGCAGGTCCGACTCCCCGTAGATGCGGGTGATCCGCTTCCCGTGCTCGGTCACCTCCTCACCGGGCCCGTTCTCGTGCGCCTCCAGGTAGCCGCGTTCGCGCAGCAGGGCCCGGATCCGGTCGAACTCCCGCGCCAGCGAGTGCGTGGTGGCCGCGACCTTCCGCTCCAGCAGCTCCGTCTCCGCGAGCAGCCGGTGGTAGCGCTCCGCCCACCGGGCGTGGTCCTCGCGCTTGTCGCACGCGTTGCACGGGTGCGCCCGCAGCGCGCGCCGCAACGTCGCCAGCTCGGCGTCCTCGTCGGTGGTCGACTTCTTCCGCCGCACGGTGGGGATCACGATCCCGGTGTTGCGCACCGTCGACGCCAGGTCGCGCCGCGACTTGGGCGACCGCACGTCGACCTGCTTGGGCAGCTTCACGTGCCCCAGCACCTCGACGGGCACCGGGAAGTCCGCGGACGACAGCCGCCCCGCCCACCGGTCCTCGGTCACGACCAGCGGCCGCGCCTCCCCCATCGGCTCGACGCCGGGGTCGATCACCACGGCCAGCCCGGACCGCCGCCCCGACGGCACGGCGATCACGTCGCCCTTGCGCAGCCGCTCCAGCGACGCCGCTGCCTCGGCCCGCTTCGACGAGCTGTTCTGCTTCGACAGCGCCTTCTCCCGGTCGGTGACCCGACGGCGCAGCGCCGCGTACTCGGTGAAGTCGCCGAGGTGGCAGCTCATCGCCTCCGCGTACCCGTCGAGGGCCTCGCGGTTGCGCTCGATCCGCCGCGCCAGCCCGACCACCGACCGGTCGGCCTGGAACTGCGCGAACGACTGCTCCAGCAGGTCGCGCGCCTTCGCCGCGCCCAGGGCGTGCACGAGGTTGACGGCCATGTTGTAGCCGGGCCGGAACGACGAGCGCAGCGGGAACGTGCGGGTGGAGGCGAGGCCGGCCACCTGCTTGGGGTCCACGCCGGGCTGCCACACCACGACGGCGTGGCCCTCGACGTCGATGCCGCGCCGCCCCGCGCGCCCGGTGAGCTGCGTGTACTCGCCGGGGTTGAGGTCGACGTGCGCCTCGCCGTTGTACTTGACCAGCTTCTCCAGCACGACGGTGCGCGCCGGCATGTTGATGCCCAGCGCCAGCGTCTCGGTCGCGAACACGACCTTCACCAGGCCGCGGACGAACAGCTCCTCGACGGTCTCCTTGAACGCCGGCAGCAGCCCGGCGTGGTGGCTCGCGATGCCGCGTTCGAGCGCGTCGCGCCACTCCCAGTAGCCGAGCACCCTCAGGTCGGGCTCCGGCAGGTCCTTGGTCTTCTCGTCGATGATGCCGCGGACGACCTCGGCGTCCTCCATCGTGTTCAGCCGCAGGCCGGAGCGCACGCACTGGGCGACCGCCGCGTCGCAGCCCGCGCGGCTGAACACGAAGTCGATCGCGGGCAGCAGGTTCTGCGCCTCCAGCCGCTCGATGATCTCCAGCCGCGACGGCGGCTTGAACCCGGAGTTGCGCGGCGCGGCCCGGCCGCCCCTGTCCTTGTTGTTGCGCGACCGGCTCCACGGCACGTGGAAGCGCGCCAGGTCCTCGGTGTGCCGCAGCAGCTGAGGGTTGATCCGCGCCTCGCCCTCGGCGGTCTGGCCGATGAACAGGTCGAACATCCGCCCGCCCGCCATCATGTGCTGCCACAGCGGCACGGGCCGGTGCTCGTCGACGACGACCTTCGTGTCGCCGCGCACCTCGACCAGCCACTCGCCGAACTCCTCGGCGTTGCTGACCGTCGCGGACAGGCCGATGAGCTGCACCTCGTCCGGCAGGTGCAGGATCACCTCCTCCCAAACAGCGCCGCGGAAGCGGTCGGCGAGGTAGTGGATCTCGTCCATCACCACGTACGCGAGGCCTTCGAGGGTGTGCGAGTGCGCGTAGAGCATGTTGCGCAGCACCTCGGTGGTCATGACCACCACGGGCGCGTTGCCGTTGACCGAGGTGTCGCCGGTCAGCAGGCCGACGGACTTCGCGCCGTAGCGCGCGACCAGGTCGGCGTACTTCTGGTTCGACAGCGCCTTGATCGGCGTCGTGTAGAAGCACTTCAGGCCCTGCGCCAGCGCGAGGTGCACGGCGAACTCGCCGACCACCGTCTTGCCCGCGCCGGTCGGCGCGCAGACCAGCGCGCCGTGCCCCTCCTCCAACGCCTCGCAGGCGGTGCGCTGGAACGGGTCGAGGTCGAACGAGAGCACCGACAGGAAGTCGGTCAGCCGCGGATGGGACGCCCGGCGGCGGGCGTCCGCGTACGAGGACGCCGGGGACCGGGAAGTGGGGGCGTTCGAGCGGGGAGACACTCCTCAAGGCTGTCACACGGCACCGACAAAAGCGGTGAAGATATCCGGTCGCGGTGTGGTGACGAACGCCCTCCGGCGGGAGGTGGCGCCGGGGCGGGCGGGGTGGTCACCCGGCGCGCGGCTCGCACCGGATGACACCGGACGACACCGGACGACGCCCGATGACGCCCGACGACGCCCGACGACGCCCGACGACGTCGGACGACCGACGGCCATGCCGACTCCCGGTGCTCCCGGCGAGGTCCGGACGAACCCGACGGTCCCCTGCCCACCGACCACGACACGGACCAGGGCTCACGTCAAACGCCACCGGACCGCCGCAGTGGCTCCCACCACTCCCGGCGACGTCCGGACCAACCGGACGGCCCTGCACTCGAACCACCTCAACCACGACACGGACCAGGGCTCACGCCAAGCGCTACCGGACCGCCGCAGTGGCTCCCACCGCTCCTGGCGACGTCCGAACGAACTGGAGCCCCTGCCCACCGACCACCTCAACCGCGACGCGAACCGGGACTCGCGCCGAGCGACGCCAGGCGCGCGTCTAGGTCGTCAGCCTCCGGCACGCCGAGTTCCGCGTACAGCGACCGCGCGAGTTCCCAGTGCTCGCGGGCGTGCTCCTCCTCCCCCAGCGCGAGGCAGGCGTCGCCGAGGCCGGTACGGGTCCTGGCCAGCCCGAACCGGTCGCCGGCGAGCCCGAGGGCCGCCGTGTGGCGGGCGTGCGCGCGGTCGGGGTGGCCGTCGGCGAGGGAGGTCTCGCCCAGGCCGTTGAGGGCGTCGGCCTCGCCGTCCGCGATGCCGAGCTCCCGGAACCGGTCGAGCGCCAGCCGGTGGTGCTCGGCGGCCTCCACCGTCCGTCCGAGCAGGCGGTAGGAGGAGCCGAGGTTGTTCAGGGCGTGGGCCTCGCCGACCCGGTAGCCGAGTTCGCGGAACCGGTCGAGCGCCGCCCGGTGGCAATCGACGGCCTCCTGGTGGCGTCCCAGCCGCTGGTGCACCAACCCGAGGTGGTCGAGGGCGTCCGACTCGCCGAAGTGGTCGCCCAGTTCGCGGCTCAGCGCGATCGCCCGCTCCAGGTGGTCGACGGCCTCCCCGTACCGGCCGAGGCGGCGGTGGCAGTTGCCGAGGCTGATCAGCAGGTAGGCCTCGCCCGAGCGGTCGCCCGCCTCGCGGGCCAGCTCCAGGGCGCGGGCGGTGTGCCCGACGGACTCCTCGTAGCGGCCGAGCGACTCGGCGACGGCCCCCAGGATGTCGAGCGTCCTGGCCTCGCCCCGCCGGTCGCCCAGGTCGCGGGCGAGCACCATCGCGCGGCGGGCGAGGTCCATGGCCCGCGGGAGGTCGCCCAGCTGCCAGTGCACGATGCCGAGGTTCGTGGCGGCGAGGGCCTCGGCCGCGAGGTCGCCCGACCGCCGGGCGGCCTCCAGCGCGTGCCCGTGCAGGACGAGGCCGTCGCGGTAGTGGCCGCCCTGGTCCAGGAACCGGAACAGCACGGCGGCCAGCCCGGCGACGTGCTCGGCCGGGGCGTGCACGGCGGTGGCGACGAGGTTCGCGCGTTCGGTGTCGAGCCACGTCCGCGCGGCGTCGACGTCGGGGATCGGGACGGGCGGCAGGCCGGACGGCGCGACCGTGGGCCTGCGGTGCCGCTCGGCGGGCAGCAGCACGTCCATCGCCCTCGACGCCGTGCACAGGTGGTGCTCGAACAGCCGTGCCAGCGCGGCCCGCCGGTCGACCGGCCGCTCCTCGTCGGCGGCCCTGGTGGCCGCGTAGTCGCGGACCAGGTCGTGGAAGGAGTACCGGCCGGACCCGCCCTGCCGCAGGAGGTGGTCCTCGCGCAGCCGCAGCAGGTCTTCGGCCGCGGTGTCGAGGTCGGTGCCCGCGAGCGCGGCCGCGGCGTGGACGTCGAAGTCCGCGCCGGGGTGCAGCGCCAGCAGGCGCACCACGCGCCGCCTGCCCTCGGGCAGGCGCCGGTAGGACAGGCCGAGGGCGAGTTCGACGCCGCTGTCCAGGCGGCGCAGGTCGTGCAGCTCGTCGAGGCGGTCGGCGTGGTCGCCGACGGTCCACCCCGGCTTGGCGCGCATGTGGGCCGCGATCAGCCCCAGCGCGAGCGGGAGGTACCCGCAGCGCAGCGCGACCCGGACGGGCGCGGAGGGGTCCTCGCCGGTCGGGATGTCGGGGACGGCGCGGCGGAGCAGGTCGACGGCCTCGTCGGAGGTGAACACGTCCACGGGCACCCGGACCGCGCCCGGCACGTCCAGGCCGCGGCGGCTCGTGACCAGCACCAGGCACCCCGGCCCGTCCGGCAGGAGCGGCCCGACCTGGTCGGTGTCCGCGGCGTTGTCCAGCACCACGAGCGCGCGCGACCCGGCGAGCCGCTCCCGGTAGAGGGCGGCTCGCTCGTCGAGGTCGTGGGGGATCCGCTGGCCAGGCACGCCGAGCAGCCGGAGGAACCCGTCCAGCACGGCGGCCGGGTCGGCGGGCGGCTGGGCCGGGTCGGGGTGGAAGCCGCGCAGGTCGACGAACAGCACCCGGTCCCACGGGCGGTCGCGGGCGAGCACGTGACCCGCGTGGATCGCGAGACCGGTCTTCCCGACCCCGGCCATGCCCTCGACCACGGCGATCCCGACCGCGCCGCCGTCCAGGTCGAGGGCCGCGAAGCGGTCGAGTTCGGCGGCACGGCCGGTGAACTCGGCCAGGTCCTCCGGCAACGCGTCCAAGGCCCGGACCAGGGTCGCGGCCCCGGTCTCCGCGCTGATCACGCGCAACGCCTGCCGCCACTGGGCGACGTAGCCCGCGTCGGGGTGCAGGGCGCGCACCACCTCGACGACCAGGTCGGCGTTCACCCGCCTGCGGCCCGGCCGGAAGCAGTCGACCACCGTGGTCTTCCTCGCCAGCTCCCCCGGCGGCCTGCCCGCGGCCGTCCACGCCGCGTTGACCCGGTCGCCGATGGTCTTGTACGAGGGGTCGCCGCCCCAGATCTTGAGCAGCCGCAGCCCGGCGATCAGGTCGTCCAGGGATCGCGCCTCCCCCGGATCCGGCGGCGCGGCACCCCGGTCGAGTCGATCTCCGAACCCCGCCACGACTCCATTCAACCCCGGACGCCGTCGCGCGGGGGCGGAGCGTTCGGAATCGGTCGGGATCACCCGACCGGGTCCGGATCTTCCGGATGATCGGTTCCAGGCACGCGGTCGCCGATGGCGCGGCCCGATGTCGAAGTGCTCCCGGCCGAACCCGGCCGGGCGATGGCGGTGGCGACGGCCTCGCACGGCCTGGGGGACGTCGGCCGGAGCCACCGGGGCCGCCCCGACCTCGACCCCGACCGAGGTCGGGGCGGTGTCCCCGAGTGCTCAGGGGAGGGAGAAGAGGGGGGTCGGGCTTCCCGTCCGCAGTCGGGGGGTGCTGCGGACGGGAAGCCCGTGGTGCGCGAGCACCTGACCCATTGTCGCGAACGGCTGCGCGAGCGTTACACCGGACGGCGTATTCCGTCACCCGTCCTTCGGCATGAGGGCGTAGACGCTGGCGGGCGAGCCGGAACCACCCCGGTTGACCGTGCCGCCCACCAGGACCCAGGCACCGGTCGGGGGCAGCTCGGCCAGGTTCGCGAGCACTTCCAGGCTGATCCGGTGCTCGCGGTAGAGGAGCTTGGACGCGGTGTAGGCGGAATCGGTCGCGACGTCCGGCCCGAACGTGTCGGTGCCGAGGGCGCCGCGCCTGCCGAGCCTGCCGGTGTCGAGCAGCCACTCGACCGCGGGCACGCCGAACCCCGGCTGGTGGGGGCATCCGTCGGCGTCGAGGTTCGCGAACGCGGGCGTGCCCCAGCGGTCCTCCCAGCCGGTGTGCAGCACCACGGCCGACTCGGGCGGGATCCGCCCGTGCACGGCCTCCCACGCCAGCAGGTCGGCGACGGTCACGGCGTAGTCCGGGTCGACCGCGCGGTCCCGGACGTCGATCTTCACCGCGGGCAGGAACAGGTCGGCGGTGTCGAGTTCGTCGGCGGCGGGCTGGTCGGCGTTGAAGTGCGCCGGAGCGCCCCAGTGCGTGCCGGTGTGTTCACCCTGCTGGAGCAACCGGAGGTGGTACCCGTCCTCCGCGACGGTCGCCACGGTGGTCATCGTGAACTCCGGGTCGCCGGGGAAGAGGGAGGTGCGGGCCGGATCGTTGACGTGCGAGAGGTTCACCACGCGGTAGTCGCCGAGCACGCCGGGAGCTTAGGGCCCGCGCCCCGGATCCGCGTCCGCGGTAGCCGGAACAGGCGTCGGGGAAATTTCCCCTCGCGCGCGTCCCACACCGCGGAGCCACCGGACAGTGGATACTGTGAGTCACGTACAAAGGAGCCACACACGGCGGCAAGACCGCGTCAACACCCATTCGGGTGGTGAACGCTGGCGGCTCGAACGGGTGTGCGACGATCGTTGCAGGTCAAGCACGACGAAACGGGGATCTGTTGTCCAACCCGCGCCAAGTGGTCAACCAGTGGATGTCCTTCACGGACGGCGAACTCACCGACCACGTCAGACACCTCGTCCGCAACCAGGGCCCGCAGACCACCCAGGTCTGGGCGCAGGTCCGCACCAACGCGGTGCTCGCCGGAAGGGTCCGCGGCACGCTGTCCATCCTGCGCGCGCAGACCAGGGACAGCCGCGACGCCGCGATGTGGACCGCCTGGATCAGCAAGGCGCAGCAGGAGCTGTCGAACCCGGCCCCCGTCGCCGCGCCCGCTCCCGCCGCACCGGAGCCGGAGAAGCAGGCCACCACGCCCGCGCAGGCCGCCGAGCAGCCGAAGTCCACCGAGAACGGCGGCCCGCTCGAGTTCAGCCTCCCGGACGCGCCCGCCCGCCAGCCGCGGCCCGCCAGCACCGCGCCCGCCGTGATGTTCCAGGCGCCGGGCCAGTAGTCCCCTCGCCCCCGAGGACCGCACACCGCGGTGCGGTCCGGTTCATGCGCGCACGACACCCGTCCCGCTAGTTTCGGGATCATGGAGTTCCAGGATGTCGTGCGGCGCAGGCGGATGGTGCGGCGGTTCAAGTCCGACGCGGTGCCCGCGGAGAGCGTGGAGCGGATCCTCCGCAACGCGACCCGCGGACCGTCGGCGGGGTTCTCGCAGGGGCAGGCCTTCCTCGTGCTGGAGGGCGCCCCGCTGGAGCGGTTCTGGACCGTCGGGTCGGACGCCGTGGACGAGTCGGTGCGGACGGCGCCGCTGGTGATCGTGCCGATGTCGTCCAAGCGGGTGTACCTCGACCGGTACGCCGAGCCGGACAAGGGGTGGACCGACCGGGACGAGTCCTGGTGGCCGGTGCCGTTCTGGCACATCGACACGGGGATGGCGGCGCTGCTGGTCCTGCAGACGGTGGTGGACGAGGGGCTGGGGGCGCTGTACTTCGGGATCGTCCCGCAGAAGGTGGGCGCGTTCCGGGAGCTGTTCGGGGTGCCGGAGGACCACGAGCCGATCGGGGCGATCGCGATCGGGTACTCGGACGAGCCCGCGCCCACGAACACCTCGGCGATCACCCGGCGGCGGAAGGCCCTGGAGGACGTGGTGCACCGCGGGCACTGGTAGGTCCCGCGAGCAGCAGCGGTGGCGCGCCCCCACCTTGGCCCGACGGGCCAGTTGGCGAACGCGCAGGGCGGGCTCCCCGGCCGCCGCAACGTCGACGCCGTGCGGGAAGGCCGACACGAACGCGGCGGTGGAGCCGCGGTCCAGCGCGTGGATCCGGCACACCTCCTCGATCGCGCGGCAGAAGCCGTGCCACGGGTGCGCGAGCCCCACCCGGACCGTGGCGGCGCAGGTGGGGCGACGGGTCGGTCACCGCTCTCACTTCAGCGGAGTGGACGGGGCGTTCCACTACCGTCCGCCGCCATGAGAGCACTGCGATCCCGGACCTGGTGGCGATCGCGGGCGGGCCGGAGCGGGTCGTGACCATCGTCGACGACCCGGTCGCCGTGCGGCACGGCGTGCACATGTCGCGGTCGGCCGGTCCGGACGCCGATCCGCAGGCGCTGCACGGACTGGCGGAGGCCGCGGCGCTGGCCGACCTCGGCCGCTTCCGCGTCCCCCTCGCGGGCGTGTTCCCGCTGGCGGACGCGGCCGCCGCCTACGGGCTCAGCGAGTCCGGGCACGCCCACGGCAAGGTCGTCCTGACGTCGTGACCCGCTCGTCCCGCCGGGTCAGAAGGTGACGACCTGGCGGATGGCCTCGCCGCTGGCCAGGCGGTCGAAACCGGTGTTGATGTCGTCCAGGGCCACCGTGCCCGACAGCAGCTCCTGCACCGGCAGCTGGCCGGAGCGGTAGAGGGCGATGAAGCGCGGGATGTCGCGGCGGGGGACGCAGGAGCCGAGGTAGCTGCCCTTGAGCGTGCGTTCCTCGGCGACCAGGCTCAGTGCGGGCAGCACCAGCTCGCGGTCGGGGTGCGGCAGGCCGACGGTGACGGTCGTGCCGCCGGTCGCCGTGGCCGCGTACGCCTGCGCGAGCACGATCTCGCTGCCGGTGGTGTCGATGACCTTGTCGGCGCCTCCCCCGGTCAGCTCGCGCACCTCCTCGACCGCGTCCGGCCCGCCCGCCACCTCGTGGGTCGCGCCCAGGCGCAGGGCCAGTTCCCGCTTGTGGGCCACGACGTCGACGGCGACGATCGTGGACGCGCCCGCCGCCTTCACCGCCATCAGGGCGGCCAGACCGACGCCGCCGAGGCCGAAGACGGCCACGCGGTCGCCGGGTGCGACGGCGGCGCTGTAGAAGGCCGCGCCCGCGCCGGTCAGGACGGCGCAGCCGAAGAGGGCGGCGATCTCGTGGGGCAGGTCGGCGTCGACGCGGGTGGCCGACGTGGTGGAGACGACGGCGTACTCGGCGAAGCCGGAGACGCCGAGGTGGTGGTGGGGCCGGGTGCCGTCGGCGGCCAGCCAGCGCCGCTGACCGGTGAGCAGGGTGCCCGCGCGGTTGGCGGCGGCGCCCGGCTCGCAGAGCGCCTGCCTGCCGGAGACGCACTTGCGGCAGGAGCCGCAGGCGGGGACGAAGGACATGACGACGTGGTCGCCGACCGCGAACTCGGAGTCCGCGCCGGGGCCCAGTTCGACGACCTCGCCCGCGGCCTCGTGGCCGAGGACCATCGGCAGCGGACGCGGGCGGGAGCCGTTGACCACCGACAGGTCGGAGTGGCACAGACCCGTGGCACCCACCTTGACCAGCATCTCGCCGGGGCCGGGTGGGTCGAGGGTGAGGTCCTGGATCCGGATGGGGCGGGAGTCGGCGTAGGGGCCGGGGAGGCCCAACTCCGTGAGCACGGCGGCGCGGACGACGGTCATGAGGTCACCAAACCGATCATGGCGGTGCGGAGTCCAGTCGGTACTTCCACCGGTTTCCGCGTCGTCCGGTCGACGAACACGTGGACGAAGTGGCCCTCGGCGACGACGCTGCCGTCGGCGGCCAGGAAGGCGATCTCGTAGCGGACGCTGGACCGCCCGAGGTGGCCGATGCGCAGCCCCGCGTCCATGGCCTCCGGGAACGAGATGGAGGAGCGGTAGTTGCAGTGCGACTCGACGCACAGCCCGATCGTCGAGCCGTCGTGGATGTCCAGGCCCGCCTGGACGAGCCACGTGTTGATCAGGGTGTCCATGAACGCGTAGTGCACGACGTTGTTGACGTGGCCGTACACGTCGTTGTCGTTCCACCGCGTGGGGATCCGCTGCCAGTACCGGTAGTCGTCGCGCACCAGCCGAACCTTACCGACGTGATCCGGCTCCACCCGGCCCTGGCGTGCGGAACAGGTACACCAGTCTTGTTCTGCCGTGAAAATGTCAGGATGTTGCGCGATCTTGCAGTCATGAGTGGAAGACCGGCACCTCGGCGGGCGCGGACGTGGAGTCCGCGCCCGCCGGGGTTCTAGCCGATCGTGAAGTGGTCCACGTCGAACAGGCCGCCCGAAGTGGCGCCGGTGAACACCAGCACCACCTGGCCGGTCGTCGTGCCCGTGAGCGCGGTCGAGACGGTCGCGAAGGTGTCGAAGCCGCCGGTGTTCACCACCGCCACCGAGCCGAGCAGCGTCCCGGTCGACGAGCCGGACCGGACCTCGATCCGCCCGCCCGCGCCGCCGGAGGACACCCGTGCGGTGAACGTCCGCGCGCCGGTGGTGCTCACCTGCGAGTAGGCCGCCCAGTCGCCGTTCTCGATGTACCCGAGGGTCTGGCCGCCGACCGCCGTCGCGTGCGACGCGACCTGCACGCCCGCGGACGACGTGAACGCCTCGCCCTGCACCTGGGTCGGCGTGACCACACCGAGTTCCTTGATCCGCACGTTGCGGAAGGAGGTGGCCCCGTCGCCCAGGTTCTGCAGGCCGATGTACCCCTGCCGGAGGCTGCGCGCCGCGTCGGTGTTGGTGAAGTCGTTGACCTGCCTGCCGTTCAGGTACACGCGCAGCCGTTCACCCTCGACCAGCAGCTCGAAGGTGTTCCACTGCCCCGCGGGGTTGAGCGCCGCGTCGCGGGCGGTGGCGTCCGGAGCCTGGACCCCGTACACCGCGCCCGTCGTGGCGTTCGCCGCGGCGGAGGCGTCGATCGCGATCTCGTACCCGCCCGCACCCGGTTGAGCGGCGCCGGAGGACGGGAATCCCAGGTGCACCCCGGAGTCGCCGTCGCCGGTGAGCTTCCAGTCGAGCTTGAGCGAGTACGAGCCGAACTCCTTGGCGGAGTACCAGAAGTTGCCCGGCCCGCCCTGGGAGGTCAACGTGCCGTCGGCGTTGCCGAACCCGCCGGGACCGGCCTGCGACCAGCCCGCGGTGGAGCCGGTGTACAGCCCGGTGTACCCGGTCTCCGGGCGGCAGTCGGCCTTGGAAACCCCTGCGGCGTAGCGGATCCCGCCCAGCAGGTGCGCGCGGAACACCGGGTCGGAGTAGGACTCGATGGTGTGCCCGAGCCCGGTGTAGAAGGCCCGCCCGTTCGACTGCGCCTTGCACCAGGCGATCGGGTGGTCCGCGCCCATCGTGCCGCCGCTGTAGCTGGACTCGTCCAGCGTCGCCAGCACGTGCGCGTTCGGCCGGGGGTTGGCTCGGTAGTTGTACAGCTCGTCGGTCCGCGTCCACACCGGGCCGAGGTGCGCGGTGGCCGGGTGCGCCCGGTCCTCCACCTTGACGTTGACCTGCTGGATGTTGGGGTGGCTGGAGAAGTAGGCCCCGACCAGTTGGCCGTAGTAGGGCCAGTCGTACTCGGTGTCGGCCGCCGCGTGCACGCCGACGAACCCGCCGCCGCCGTTGACGTACGACTCGAACGCGGTCTGCTGGGTGCCGTCGAGCACGTCACCGGTGGTGCTGAGGAACACCACCGCCGAGTACTTCGCCAGTCCGGTCGCGGTGAACGCGGCCGCGTCCTCGGTCGCCGTGACGGTGAACCCGTTGGCGGCGCCCAGATCGCGGATCGCCTGGATGCCGGCCGGGATGGCGTCGTGCCGGAAGCCCGCGGTCTTCGAGAAGACCAGGACCTGGTAGGGCGCTTGGGCTTGGGCGACCGGTGTCATGACCACACCGGCCGACAGTAGTACCGCCGCCGCGAGCGCGGGAAGTGAGCGCATCGTCTCGTCCCTTCAGCCGGAGGTGGTGAAGTAGTCGACGTCGAACAGGGAGTCGCCCGCCGCGCCCGGACCGGTGAAGACCAGGAACAGGGGCCCGCTCGCCGATCCGGTGAGGGTCGTGGAGACGGTCTGGAACGTCTCCCAGTTCCCGGTGACGGGCACCGCGACCGAGCCCAGGACGGTGCCGGTCTGCGAGCCCGACCGGATCTGGATCGTGCCGCCCGTCCCGGCCGAGGACACCGAAGCGCTGAACGAGCGGAGACCCGCCGTGCCCACCGACGAGTACCCGACCCAGTCGCCGGTGTTGATGTACCCGGCGGTGGTGCCGCCGCTGGCGTTCGCGTGCGGCGCCGGTTCCACGCCGCCGGTCGAGGTGAACGCCTCGCCCTCGACCCGGTTCCCGGTCGTGGTCAGGGTGAACGCGTCGAGGTCGAACAGGTTGCCCTGCCCCGTCACGCCCTTGAAGACCAGGAACAGCGTCGTGGACCCGCTCGGCCGGTTGGTCAGCGGGGCGCTGACGTCGACGAAGGTGTCCCAGTTCCCGGTGTTGGCCACGGTCGCGGTCCCGAGCAGCGTGCCCGTGGCCGATCCCGCGCGGACCTCCAGGGTGCCGCCGGGGCCGCCGGAGGAGACCCTGGCGGTGAACGAGGTGGCGTTGCCCAGGACGTAGGGCTGGAACGACAGCCAGTCGCCGTTGTCGGTGAAGCCGACGGTCTTGCCGCCCTCGGCGGTGCCGTGGTCGGCGACCTGGATCCCCTGCTGCGCCCCGAAGTGCTCGCCCTGGCGGTGCCTGGGCTGGAGGATGCTGACGCCGTGGGAGGTCAGGCCCGCGTTGTCGGTGTACTCCGCGTCGAAGACGCCGTAGATGTTCGCCGCGGCGTCGTGCTCACCGTCGACCGGCACCGCGATGGTGCCGGAGCAGCCGGTCTTCTGGGTGATCTGGTGCCGGTGCGCGTCGTGGCCGAGCAGGTAGGTGACCTTGACCCGCGAGCAGTCGATCGCCCCGTCCTCCGGGTCGCTCACCGAGACCTGGAACGGCACGGTGTCGCCGAAGGAGAACAGCGCGCCGTTGCCGGGCACCTGGAGGTTCACCGTCGGCGCGGTGTTGCCCGCCGTGACCAGGACGCTCGCCGAACCGGTGAGCCCGGTCGGGTCGGTCACGGTCAGCTTCGGCGAGAACGACCCGGCGGTGGTGTAGGTGTGCGACGGGTTGGCCGCCGTGGACGTGCCGCCGTCGCCGAACTCCCACCGGTAGGTCAGCGCCCCGCCCTCGGGGTCGGCGCTGCCCGCCGAGGAGAACGCCACGGTGAGCGGGATCGCCCCGGACACCTTGTCCGCGGCCACCTTCGCGGTCGGCGGCCGCGGCGTGTTGCCCTTGTAGTCGATCCGGTACAGCGCCTGGTCGTTCGCCCCGGTGCCGTAGTCGAGCACGTACAGCGCGCCCTCCGGACCGAAGTTCATGTCCATGACCTGGGTGCCGCTCCACGGGAACGCCTCGATCGCGCCGCGTGACCCGTCGGAGTTGACGCCGATGGCCTTGATCCAGCGGCGCCCGTACTCGCCCGCGAAGTACTTGCCGTCCAAGGACTGCGGGAACTTCGTCGCCGAGTTGAGGTTGGCGTTGTACCGGTAGACCGGGCCGCCCATCGGCGACTCCGACCCGCTGCCGAACTCCGGCGGCGAACCCTCGTCACCCGCGTACTTGATCCACGCCGCCCGCGGCGCGGGCAGCTTCGCCAGGCCGGTGTTGCGCGGCGAGGAGTTGGTCGGGCCGGTGGCGCAGTCGTACTTCGCCCCCGACGGACCGCTGGGGAAGGGGAAGCGGTTGTAGCTCTCGGTCGTGGTGTTCGAGCCGGTGCAGAACGGCCAGCCGTAGTTGCCCGCGCTGGTGATCCGGTCGAACTCCACCTGCCCGCTCGGCCCGCGGGCGCTGTTGGTCACGCCCGCGTCCGGCCCGTAGTCGCCGAGGTAGACCACGCCGGTGGCCTTGTCGACGTTCATCCGGAACGGGTTGCGGAAGCCCATCGCGTAGATCTCCGGGCGGGTCTGCGCGGTGCCCGGCGCGAACAGGTTCCCGGACGGGATCGTGTAGGTGCCGTCGGCCTGCGGCTTGATCCGCAGCACCTTGCCGCGCAGGTCGTTCGTGTTGCCCGAGGAGCGCTGGGCGTCGAACTGCGGGTTGCGGGTCGTGCGCTCGTCGATCGGCGAGTACCCGTCGGAGACGAACGGGTTCGAGTCGTCCCCGGTGGTCAGGTACAGGTTGCCCTGGGCGTCGAAGTCCAGGTCGCCTCCGACGTGGCAGCACTGGCCGCGGTCGTTCTGCACGGTCAGCACGACCTTCTCGCTGGCCAGGTCGAGCGTGTTGTCGGTCTTCAGCACGAACCGCGACAGGTGCAACTCGCCCTTGAACGGGGCGAAGTCCGCCGCGGTGCCGTCGGTCGGCGCGTCACCGTCCGGTGTGGACAGTCGCGGCGAGAAGTACAGGTACAGGTAGCGGTTCGAGGCGAAGTTCGGGTCCGCGACGACGCCCTGGAGGCCTTCCTCGTCGTGGGTGTAGACGTTGAGCTTCGCGGCGACCGTGGTGGAGTTGCCCGCCGCGTTGGTGATCCGGACTGTGCCGTCGCGGGCGGTGTGCACGACCGAGCGGTCGGGCAGCACGGTGAACGACATCGCTTCGCCGAGCTTGGCGGAGCCGACGGCGAGCTGGACCTGTTGGTAGTCGGCCGCGGGGATGTCCGCGGCCGCTGGCAGGGGAACCAGGAGGGAGGCGATCAGCAGCGTGGCGCCGACCGCCCGTGCCCACACCGGTGTGGGTTGGGACATGGCAGGGTTTCCTCTTCCGGCAGGGGGCATCGCCCGATGACGGCGGGGTGGCCGTTCGGGTGGTGCCCTGGAGGTGGTGCTCTAGTGGGGACTCGTGGGGCTAACTGGACGGTGGTGCCGTCGGCGTGCGGCTCACCCCGCCCGCGCGGGGCGACGCGGTCGAACGCCCTGCGCACCTGGCGCGGCACCGGATCGCGGGCCTCCGCCAGGTGCGCCGAACGAGCGGTCACCGGGTGACCGCCGTGCGGTGCGCCCCCGAGCACCGGGTGGGGCGCACCGACCCTCGTCGCGACCGCACCGGACAGCGCGGTGGTCGCGAAACCACTGGGACCCCCGGCGCGTTCCCGCTCCGGGGTTCACCGGAACGCCCAGTCGCGCAGCGCGTCGTACTGCGCCACCAGGCCGTGCGGACCGGTACCGACGGGGTCCTTGAAGAAGAAGCCCATGGCCTGCACCGGACCCGGTTCGTCGGCGACCGCCATGAACCTCGCCAGGTCCAGCACCAGCGGTGCGGCCAGAGCCGAGTCGCAGCCCTGCCAGGTGACCTGGAGCGTCATCCTGGTGCCCAGGAAACCCTCGAACAGCACGTGGTCCCACGAGGTCTTCCAGTCGCCCAGCGCGGGCACGTGGTCGATGTGCACCCGCCCGTCGACCGGTGCGCCCAGTTCGCCCTCCAGCACCCGCCGCTTGCCCGCGTCCTTGGCCGCGGCCGCGGCGGGATCGGCGAGCGTCGCGCCGTCGCCGCCGCCCAGCAGGTTGGTGCCCGACCACGACAGCACGTCCAGTGCCCGGCGGGCGAACATCGGCGCCAGCACCGACCGCAGCAGGCTCTCGCCGGTCTTGCCGTCCCGGCCCGCGTAGGGCACGCCGATCACCTGGGCCAGCTCGTCCAGGGCGGGCAGCCACGCGCCGGTGGACGGCGTGAAGTCGACGTAGGCGCAGCTCGCCCGCATGGCCGCGTAGGCGTAGAGCGAGCTGGCGGGCAGGGAGTGCAGCGCCCGGTCCAGGTCCGCCAGGTAGTTGTGGGCGGGGTGCGGGACGCAGGCCGGTTCGGTGGACGCCACGTTGACCACCACCACCCGCTCGACCCTGTTGCGGCGCCGGAACGAGGCGATGTCGGCGATCAGCCGGGCGGGGTCGCGGTTGGTGCCGTCGCGGATCTCGCCCTCGGCCACGGTGAGGTCGGTCCACACCAGGTCGGCCAGCCCGGCCGGGATCACGCCGCCCCGCACGAGCTGCTCGACCCGCCGCACCAGCGGGGTGTCCACGATGTCGTGCCCGCCGAACACGAGGTCGCCCCACGCGGGCAGCCCGGCCCCGGCGAAGTCGGGCAGCTCGCTGACGCACCCGGTCGGCGGTGCGGCGCCCGCCCGCACCGCGGCGGCGCCCGCGATCGCCGTCGTGGCGACCGATCCCCGCGCCCCGATGAGCCACACCCCTGTCCTGGCCATCGTTCCCCCTACGCCTGTCGCATGGCGGGCAGCGGTCCGGACAGGGCGGTGATCAGCACGTCGGTGTCGCGCACGAGCACGTCGCGGACCTCCGCGACCTGACCGGCGGCGAGTGCGCGGAACGCCCGCAGCTCGGTGAGCGTCTTGGCGTCGACGCCGTTCGCCTCCGCCTTGCGCACCTTGGTCAGCTGCGCCTGCAAGGTGTTCGCGGTCTCCTGGCTCAGCCACCCGGTGACCTGGAACCGGCTGATCAGGTTGGCCACGTCCCGGCTGGAGGTGGTCACGCCGAACGTCACGTCCCGCGTGGTCCGGTTGCCCGCCTGGTCGGTGGCCGTGACGGACAGCCGGTGGATGCCCGGCGGCAGCTCGTACAACGCTTGCAGCGTCCCGGACCGGTAGGCCTCGCCGTCCAGCAGCCCGGCCGCGGACCGGACGCCCGCCGCGCTGTCGACGGCCTGCCAGGCGATCCGCAGGTCCTGGCTGTCGCCGTAGACGCGCCCGTCGACCAGTCCCGTCACCGCGATGGTCGGCCCGGTGCCGTCGACGCGGACGGTCAGCGTCCTCACGGCCTCGGTGTTGCCCGCCTTGTCCACGGCCCGGTAGCCGACCTCGTGCGCGCCCTCGGTGACGGGGACCGGTGCCGCGTAGGAGGACCAGGCGCCACCGTCCACCGCGTACTCGATCCGGTCGACACCGCTGCCGCCCGTGTCGTCGGCCGCGGTGAGCACCACCGAGACCGGGCCGGTGAACCAGCCCGCGGCGCCCGGAGCGGCCGGGTCGGTGACCGCCGTGGTGACGGGTGCCGTCGCGTCGACCGCGCGGCCCCACGTCGGGTGGAAGTGGTCGAACTTCGCCGTCTTCGACGCCGTCTGCCCGACGCCGAAGGCGAACAGCCCCACCTTGGCGGCGCCGACCGCGGTGTTCTCCACCGCGCCGACCTCGGTCCACGTCGTGCCGTCGGTCGACGCGTAGCCGCGGAAGGTGGTGCCCTGCCTGGACAGCCGCAGCCACCACACGCCCTGGTCGACGGTGATCTCCGGCTGCGGCTGCTGGACGACGTCGCCGATCTCGCCGCGCAGCTCGACCCGCCTGCCGACCGGCTCGCCCGGCTGGTTGTTGGTGACGTGGTCCAGTTTCACGTAGTCGCCGTCGCCGGTGTAGGCGATCAGCCCGGCCTGCTGGTAGGCCTCGTCGAAGGCGCTCGCGTCGACCTTGGTCTCCAGCGTCCAGTCCCCGGCGGGCGGGGTCTGGAGGACGAAGTTCCTCGGCGAGGAGTTGTCGCCGCCGAAGATGTCGCCGCTGCCGGTGTCGATCTCCAGATTCCCACCGGTCACGCGGGTCGCGGCCGGATCGGGCCGGACCACGGCGTCCCACCGGCAGGTGTCGAGCGGGGAGCTGTCGAACTCGTCCGCGCCGGACGTGTCCTGCTCCAGCCGGAACCAGTCGAACGCGGCGTCGACCACCGGGCGGTTCCCGGTGCTGGCCAACGAGAGCAGCCCGATCCGCGGGTTCGGGATGCCCGCGAGGAGCTTGTCGGTCTGCGGCATCGGCGTCCACGCCTCGCCGTCCGCGGAGTGCGCGGCGGTGATCCCGGTGCCGTCGCTGGTCATCCGCACGTACGCGGTGTCCGGGTAGGCCGCGCCCAGCGGCGGGGAGTTGGAGTCCGCGACCTCGTTGGGGACGCCGTGCTCCTCGCGGATGAACTGGAACCGGCGGGTGGCGGCGTCGTTGGCGCCGACGGCGCTGAGCACCACCTTGGCGTAGTTGTCGTCGTCGCCGTAGAGCACCAGACCGGCCTGCTGGTAGGCGTCCCGCGCGACCAGGCTCACCTTGGTGGTGGCCTGCCACGCGCCGCCCGGCATGGGCTGCACGACGAGGTTCGGCACCGGGGTGGAGTTGTCGGTGCCGTAGATCTCCCCGGTGGCCGTCGGGATGTGCAGCGCGCCGCCCGCGACCCGGAGGTCCTGGTTCTCCCGCACGACCGACCACCTGTCGCGGTCGAGTCCCGTGTCCCCGAAGGCGTCCGACCTGCCCGACAGGCACGCCGGTCCGGCCGAGTCCACGACGACGCGCACGTGCCGTACCCCGGCCGCGCCCTTGGCGTCGGTGACGGTCACCGAGGCGTCGTGGACGCCCGGCTGCTGATAGGTGTACTCGGCGTCCGCCGTGGTCGGCTTCGGCGCGCCCGCGACGCCGAAGTCCCACGCGTAGGTCAGCGGCGTGTCGCCCTCGGGATCCGTCGCGGCGGCGTGGAAGGAGACGGCCAGCGGCGCCGTGCCGGACGTCGGGGTCGCGGTCGCGGTGACGTCCGGCCGCTGGTTGACCGTGACCCCGCGCCCCTGGAAGTCCACCCAGTTCACGTTGACGAGCCCGTTGGAGTACGTGCTGCCCGCGGGTTTGCGCACCACGAAGAACAGCGGGCCGCCCGCGGTCGGCGCACCGGTCAGCGTCGCGGTGACGTCCTGGTAGGTCTGCCAGCCGCCGGTGTTCGGCACGTCGGCCGCGCCCAGCAGCGGGCCGTCCGCCGCGCCCGCGCGGACCTCGATCCGGCCGCCGGTCGTCCCGGAGGCCGCCCGGAACCGGACGGAGTCGATGCCCGCCAGGCTGACCGGGTCGAACGTCCAGTAGTCGCCGTCCTCGATGTTGCCGATGTCCTGGCCGCCGCCCGCGGGGTCGGCCGCGGTCTCCGGCAGCACGCCGGGACTGCCCAGCCCCGTGCTGTCGGGGACCCGGCCGGTCGCGCTGAAGTACTCGGCTTCCTTGCGCTTGGTCTGGAGCACGACCTGCGCGCGGCCGGTCAGCGGGCGGGCGCCGCCCGCGCCGCCGCGGTCGGTGTAGGACGCCTCCAGCACGTAGAAGATGTCGTCGCCCTCGTTGTGCCCGGAGGACAGCGTCGTCTGGACCGTGCCGGAGCACCCGGTGTACTGGTCGAGGGGGTGCCCGTGCGAGTCGTGGCCGAGGATGGCCTGGAGCCGCACGTCCGCGCAGGCGACCGCGCCGTCCTCCGGGTCGGTGACCACGATGTCGTAGCGGATCTGGTCGCCGAACTCGAACAGCCCCCCGTTGGGCGGCAGCGTGAGCGTCACCGTCGGCGCGGTGTTGCCGACCGTGATCGGCACGCTGGCGCTCGCGGACTTGCCACCGGCGCCGGTGACCGTGAGCGTGGCGGTGAAGTTCCCGTTCGCCGCGTAGGTGTGCGTCGGGTCCGCCTCGGTCGAGTCGACCGCGCCGTCGCCGTCGAAGTCCCAGGCGTGGGTGACCCCACCGCCGTCCGGATCGTGGGAGCCCGCGCTGGAGAACCGGACCTCCAGCGGTGCCGGGCCGGTCGTCCTGTCCGCGCTCGCCTTGGCGACGGGTTCGCGGTTGCCGTGCACGTAGTCGATCCGGTAGACGCCGGAGTCGGTGTTGTCGCCGCCGAACCCGGAGCCCCACTCGATCAGGTACAGCGCGCCGTCCCGGCCGAACTCGAAGTCCATCGGCTTCTTGAAGCCGAACGAGCGGAAGATCCGGTTGATGTCCACGAGTTCGCCGCCGTCCGCCGACAGCTGCATCGAGTACAGGGCGTCCTGCGTCCACTCTCCGAACACGGCTTTGCCGTCCCAGTAGGCGGGCCACTTGCGGTCCGATGTGGACGCCGGGTCGTACCGGTAGGCCGGGCCCGCCATCGGCGCGCCGCCCGCCAGTTCCGGGAACGCGGGGTCGGAGTCGTAGTGGTAGTAGGCGGTCGCCGGGACCACCGCGGGAAGATCGACCAGGCCGGTGTTGTTCGGCGAGGTGTTCTTCGGCGCCGCGCAGTCGAACTGCGCACCGGAGGTGTTCGTGGCGAAGTCGAAGTCCGCGTAGGGCTTGTTGTTCCCGACGCAGTAGGGCCAGCCGTAGTTGCCCGCCCGGTTCAGGATGTTCCACTCGACGGTGTTCTCCGGACCGCGCGTCGGCGAGGCGGCGGCCGCGTCCGGACCGTAGTCGGCGACCATGAGCTTGTGCGTCTCGGGATCGACGCCGATCCGGAACGGGTTGCGCAGCCCCATCGCGTAGATCTCCGGCCGGGTCCTCGCCGTGCCGGGCGCGAACAGGTTGCCCGCCGGGACGGTGTAGCCGCCGCCGGGTTCCGGGTGGATGCGCAACACCTTGCCGCGCAGGTCGTTCGTGTTGCCCGACGACCGCTGGGCGTCCCAGGTGGACCGGCCCGCGCGCTCGTCGAGCGGCGAGTACCCGTCGGAGGCGAACGGGTTCGTGTTGTCCCCGTTGGCCAGCCACAGGTCGCCGGTCACGGCGTCGAACGCCATGCCGCCGCCGTGGTGGCAGCACTCCTCGCGCTGCACCGGCACGTCGAGCACCACCTCCTCGGTGGCCGGGTCGAGCGTGTCGTCCGCGCGCAACGTGAACCGCGACAGCCGGTCGACGGCGGCGCCGGGCGGCGAGTAGTACAGGTACATCCACCGGTTCGCGGCGAAACCGGGGTCGAGCACCAGGCCGAGCAGGCCGCTCTCGTTGGCGGTGAACACGTCCAGGTGCCCGACCGGGGCGAGGCCGCCGCCGGGTCGGATGACCTTGATGTCGCCGAGGCGGTCGACGTAGAAGACGCGGCCGTCGGCGGCGACCTCCAGCATCATCGGGTTGGACGTGTTCTCGTCCAGCGCCACCTTCTCGAACCCGCCGTCCAGGTCCGCCGCGCAGTCCGCCGCCTCGACGCCCGCGGCGGTGCGCAGACCGCCGAGCAACTGGCCCAGGAACAGCGGGTCGGCGTAGGACTCCCGCGTGTGGCCGAGCCCCGTGTACCAGGACCGGCCGCCGTCGTGGTCGCGGCACCAGGTGATCGGGTGGTCGGCGCCCATCGTGCCGCCGGTGTAGGTCTTCTCGTCCAACGACTCCAGCACGTGCGCGGTGCCGCGCGGGCTGGCGCGGAAGTCGTACCACTCGTCGAACCGGCTCCACCGGTCCGGCAGCCCGGCCGTGGACGGGTGCGCGGGGTCCTCGACCTTCACGGTCGCCTGCTGCTCCGCCGGGTGCTGCTTGAAGTAGGCGCCGACCAGTTCGCCGTACCAGGGCCAGTCGTACTCGGTGTCGGAGGCCGCGTGCACGCCCGCGTACCCGCCGCCGCGCCGGACGTACCGCTCGAACGCGGCCTGCTGGGCGGGGTCGAGCACGTCGCCGGTGGTGGACAGGAACACCACGACCTGGAACTTCGCCAGGTTCTCGTCGGTGAACGCCCCCGCGTCCTCGGTCGCGACCACGTCGAAGTGGTGGTCCCGGCCCAGTGCCTGGATCGCGGCGACGCCCGCGGGGATGGAGTCGTGCCGGAACCCGGCGGTCCTGCTGAACACCAGCGCCGTGAACTCGACGTGCGCCGCCTGCGGCTGGGCCAGCGCGGAGGCCGCGCCGGCGCCGATCCCGAGCAGCGCCACCAGAACCAGGACGAGCACCCTGCGGACCATGACTTGCCTTCCCCCACTGGAGAACGACCTACCCGGAACGCTCATCCGCCACTCCTGACCGAGGACCGCGGGGGCACCATCGCGGGATCGTCGAGCACCGCTTCGAGGGCGACGTTCGCCCCGCCCCGCGACGCGGCGGCGAACCCGAGGAGGGACAACTCGACGCGGCAGCCGCCGATGTCCGGCGCGATCACCCGGTCGCGCAGTTCCGCCCTCATCGGACCGAGCAGGTAGGGCCCCAGGGAGGCGAAGTAGCCGCCGAGGACGACCACCCGCGGGTTGAAGACGTTGATCAGGATCGACGCCCCGACACCGAGTCCGGCACCGACCTGCTCCAGCGCGTCGAGCGTGCGCCGGTCACCGGTCTCCGCGCGGCGGCGGATCATGTCGAGCCGCTGGTCGAGGTCCAGCGACGGATCCCTGACCGGGTCGTCCGCGTCGGCGGCGAGCCGGAGCATCCCGGCCATGCCCACGAGCGTCTCCCAGCAGCCGCGGCGGCCGCAGCCGCACTCGTGGCCCGCCGGGTCGAGCTGGATGTGCCCGATCTCGCCGGAGAAGCCCTCCGCGCCGCCGAGGAGCCGCCCGCCCGCGATCACACCGCCGCCGACGCCGATCTCCCCGGTCAGGTAGACCAGGTCGGGTGTGCCCGCGACGCCGCCCATCGCGTACTCGCCGAGCGCGCCGAGGTTCGCGTCGTTGGCCATCCGGATCGGCATCGGGTCGCCCGTCAGGAGCGCGCCCAGCCGGTCGGCCATCCCGCGCACCACCGGCACGTCGCGCCAGTGCAGGTTCGGCGCGAACGCGACCACGCCGCCCGCGACGTCGACCAGCGCGGGGATCGCGATGGTGACGCCGACCGGGAGCACGTCGCGCCTGGCGCATTCCCTTGCGGCGCGCGAAGTCAGGTCCGCCACGGCGTCGAGCACCTCGTCCGGCGTCATGGCCTGCACGTCGAGCGCGACCCGCTGTTCGAAGAGGACGGTCCAGGTGAGGTCGAGCACCAGCGCGGTCAGGTAGTCGACGTTGATCTCCACGCCGATCCCGGCGACGCGGCGGCCGTCCAGCCCGACGTTGCGGCCCGGCCGCCCGACCAGCCCGGCCCGGTCCGGTTCGCCCTCGCGCACCAGCCCGCGGTCGACCAGCTCGGCGACCAGGCTCGACACCGTCGCCTTGTTCAGCCCGGTGTCCGCCGCGATGCCCGCGCGCGACCGGGAACCACGCGCCCGGAGGTGCCGCAGCACCAGGGCGAGGTTGCTCCGGCGCACCGCGGCCTGGTCGGCCGGTTGCGCGTCGGCGAGGGAGGTGAGGACCGGGGAAGGGTGCACGGACACCGCCGGGTTCGTCGGTCGAATCAACGAATCGAGACACTCGAACGCGTGTTAACAGTCGGTTTTCCACGGGTAACGTCCGATGAATTAAGGCGCAGTGGAACGCTCCCAGGCAACAGCCGACGTCCCCATGTCCCACTAATGGACTAGCGATTGGTTCACTGGCCAGCCGAAATCGTCCTATGCCACGGCGAGCTAGCCCAACCGGCCCAACTACTGTTGGTACGCAAGAAAGTTCCGGTCGTCGGAGGGCTTGACGTGATCCAGGCCACAGACTAAGGGGAATCAATTAGGTCGCCACTCGAACTAATTGCGCGCCGGCATTTCCGCGTCCCGCACGGGGCCGCCGACGGCGTCAACGGCAATCGGTTTCCACGCCGAAAAGAATTCCGGCCGCGACATTGAGCCCATCGCTTCACCCGATCGGCGACCCCGCGCCGCCCGTCCGACCCGAACGGACAGCGGGCGGCACGTGTACCAACAGGACGTTGCCGTGACGAATCGCGCGGGCAACACGGGGAAGACGATCGCGGTGTCGGATCCGGACACCGGGCGGGCCTCCGCGGAACACCGGGAACCGGTCGCCGATTCGCCTCGGCGTGGCCAGTCCCGATTCACCAGGTCGCGGCCGGGATCGGCGGGCCGCGGACGCCCCCGGTGGACCTGTGCCGTCGCGCCCCTGGTCAGACGGCGTCACAGGTGGTAAAAAACGTCGTATCGATTGCTCCACCCGAGGTTTCGGCACACCCGGAAAAACTGGTCCGAACTAATGGCCCACACCCTGCGTATCTCTCCTAGACACCGGCGTACCACTTCTTCACCCGGTTGTGGCACGATTCCGGCCACCCACTCGCGCCGGACGCGCATGACGGAAGGAGCCAGGTGAACGCCCGAACCGAGCAGGTCGACGACCTGCAGCTCGTCGCGCTACCCAGCGCGGTGAACTGCGCCGAACTCTTCGCGCGGTTCTCCTTGGCCGAGTGGTCGCTGCGGCCCATGCAGGACGAGGCCGCCCACGTGCTGGGCCACCTGGTGGCGTCCGTCGTGGACACCGCCAACCACCGCGCGCCCGGTTTCATCACGCTTCGGTTGCGGTTGTCGGGGAACATGCTGATCCTCGAGGTCGAGATCGACCCGTACGCGCCCAAGCCGTCGCCGACGAACGCGCTGAAGGGCAGGCACGCGGGCGTGCTGCAACTGGACGACGGGTGCACGCTGCTCTGGTGTGAGCTGCCCCTGCCCAGGGGCATGACCGCTTCGGCCGTGCCGCTGCCGCGCCGGGAGCCCCGCAGGTCGCCCGCCGCGGAGGGACTGCCGCCGGAGGCCACCGAGGTGGACCCGCAGGTGATGGAGCGGTTGCTGTACGGGCTCGGCGGGTCGCAGGGCTGGCAGGGCGACTAGAACTCCCGACTTCCCGAGTGCCCATCCCGCCGGATTGTGGGATGGGCACTCGCGCGTCCGGGGTCAGGCGCCCGCCGCGAAGGTCTCCAGGTGGGCGGCGGCCGTGTCGGCGCCGCCCGCCGCGTGGAAGGCGGCCCTGATCCGGCCCGCGGCCCTCCGGTACGCGGGGTCGTCGAGCACGGCGTCGAGCGCGCGGCCGATGTGGCGCGACCCGGCCAGGCCGAAGCGCAGCTGGACACCCGCGCCCACGCCTTCGACCTGGGCGGCGACGATGGGCTGGTCGTCGCGGATCGGGGCGACCACCAGGGGCAGACCGTGGTGGAGCGCCTCGGCGACGGTGTTGTGGCCCGCGTGGCAGATGACGGCGTCCACCGAGCCGAGCAGTTCCAGCTGCGGGATCGCGGGCAGCACGATCACGTCGTCGTCGCCGGGGGTGGTGCCGGTCGGGTCGACGACCACGGCCTGCACCCGCGCCGACCGCTCGCGCACGGCCGCGACCGCCTCGCGCAGGAACCGGGTGCCCGCGCCGACGCTGATGGTGCCGAGGCTGATCAGCACCAGCGAGCGGTGCGGGTCGAGGCGGTCCCACGGGAAGTCCACCCCGACCGGTCTGGGGTGGATGGACGGGCCGACGTAGGCGATCGGCTCCGGGCGCGGGATCGGGCCGACCATGTCCTCGGTGGTGTAGGCCAGGACGAGGTCCGGCGAGTAGCGCAGGTCGGTGGACGGGCCGCCGTGCTCCTCGCGCAGTCCCGCGAACAGGCCCTCCAGCCAGTCCATGACCTTGGGGAGCCCCGCTTCCATGTCGATCAGCTCGGCGGGCGTGGTGGCGGAGGTGACCCACGGCAGGCCTTCCGCGCCCGCCACCAGCGCGCCCGCGAGGGCCTGCTGGTCGGCGACGACGACGTCCGGCGTGAAATCGCTTACCGCCTTGCGGACACCGGGGATCATGGCGTGCGCCAGCGGTTCGAGGAACTCCTCCCACATGACCTTGATGGAGCGCATGCTCCGCACCTCCGGACCGCGTTCGGTCCAGCGCGCGGCGGCCGGCGGGACCGCGCAGTCGAACACGACGGCGTCCGGGCCCAGCACCGCGCGCAGCAGCGGGGCGTGGCCCGCCCAGGCGACCTGGTGGCCGCGTTCCACGAGCTTCGCGGCCACGCCGATGGTGGGGTTGACGTGCCCGGTCATCGGCGGGACCACGAAGAGGAAGCGCTTCGCCGTGCCGTCGCCGCCGGTGGGCGCGGCCGCGCGGGTGGTCGGCGGGTAGGCGGGGGGCGCCGTCGGCGCGACGTCCGCGGGCGCGGCGCGGAGCTGGTCGACGATCGCGTCCACGAGGGAGCCGACATCGAGGTCGATCAGCTCGGTCATGTCCAGGCCTCGAAGGTGGGAGAAGACGTCGACCCGGCCGCCGTACCGGGCGGCGAGGTGCCCGAGCAGCGCGGGCAGGTCGGTGCCGATGCTCTCGAACTGGAGGTCGGTGTGCAGGTCGGTGTCCCTGGTGATCGACTCGGCGGGGACGCCGTAGTCGCCGAGGACGCGCACGAGGACCTCCGCTACTTCGCGGTGCACGGCTTCGGGATCCACGGTGCTCGCCATCTGGTCCTCCGGGTGGGTAGGGGAAGTGGGGGTCGACGCGGTGAGCACCGGCCGGTCGTCGGTCGGGTCGACCACGTGCCACCGGCCACGGACGGGGTCGCCGTCTATGCGGCTGGTGGCCGATGGCGGGCCGTGCGGGATCAGGCGGGTCAGGCGCAGCAGCGGGCCCGGTCGGACGCGCAGGACCGAGCGGACGATGTTCTCCACGGCCGCCAGCGGGAGCGCGAGCGGCGGGGTCAGCGGCACGGTCCACAGGTCGGCGGGGCGGGGTTCGCGGACCACGGCGGTGCGGTTCTCGGGACCGCCGTCGTGCCAGGTCGCGACCGGGATGACGGCGCCCAGCCAGCGGACCGGGGCGGAGGCCGCCGAGTCGCGGGCCGCGCGCACGGCGATCGGGGCGGCCGAGTCGTCGTCCGCCGCGTAGCCCAGCCGCAGCTCGGCGACCGGGCCGTGGCCGTCGCGTTCGAACACCACGTCGACGACCGGATGGCCGTCCACTGTGGACAGGGTCGTGGTGCGGCGGAGTTCGGCTTCTCCCCCGTGCAGCCGCATTCCGTCCAAGTACACCGAGACGTCACCGATCCACGCCACCTCCGGCTCGTCACCGGCCAGGTGCACCCACACCGCCGAGGCGAGCGCGTTCTCCAGCAGCAGGCCCACCGGGATCGCGGGTTCGCCGGAGACGGCGAAGTCCGTCAGCACCGGGGAGCTGGTCCCGTCGAACCGGACGTCGGCCACCAGCTCCGCGCCCGGCCGGTAGCTGACCGGCGTGCCGAGGTGGAAGATCCGCGGGTAGACGGCGGCGAACTCCGGGACCTCGCGGTGCAGCGGGAAACCGCGCACCTGCACCGGGTTCAGCGCGCTGCCCAGCGCGCCGAGGAACGTGACCTCGCCGTGCGCGGGGGCGAGCAGCTCACCGATCCAGCGCCGGACGCCCTCCTCCGCGCCGATGGCGGTCATGTACCGGACGGCGGCGTCGTAGTTGGTGATCAGCCCCATCCGTTCCCACGTGGGCCAGCACAGCGTGGAGACCGGGAAGTCCGCCCGCGCGTCGGCCCAGAGGCCGAGCCTGGTCAGGCCGTCGTTGGCGGCGGCGTAGGCGATCTGGCCGACCATGCCGCCGAGCCGTCCGCTCATGGAACCGGTGTTGCAGAAGAACTTCAGCGGCCGGTCGCGCAGCGCGGTGAACAGGTGGACGAACCCGTCGACCTTGGTGGCGATCGTGCGCACGATGTCGTCGTCCGACATCCGCGGCAGCCGGGTGGCGGTGTCGACGCCCGCGTTGTGCACCACACCGGTCAGCGCGGGGCCGAGCCGGGCGAGCAGCCCGTCCACCTGGGCGCGGTCGGTGAAGTCGCAGACCTCGTAGTCCAGCCGCAGCCCGTCGGCGCGGGCCGAGGCCAGGTTCGCCGCGAGCAGCCTGCGCTGCGCCATCCTGGTGGTCTCGGCGCGCACGGCCGCCAGCGACCCGTCCGAACTGGCCCGGATCCACAGATCCCGTTGGTGCGCCTTGAACCCCTCGTCGTCCAGCGCGCTCCACGGCTCGTCCGGGCCCGGCAGCGGGTGCCGTCCGGTGACGACGACCCGGCAGCCGTGCCCGGCGGCCAGGCTCGTCGCGGCCGCGAACCCGATGCCGCGCCCGCCACCGGACACCAGGACCACGTCGGACCCGTCCAGCCCGATCGTCGGCCCGCCGCCGTCCTCGCGGCGCGGGGCGAGGGTGTACCGCTCGCCGCCGCGGTAGCCGACCTCGTAGGCGCCCCACCGGTACAGCTCGCGCAGCAGGACGCCGGGCAGCTCGTCGACGTCGGCCGGGTCGATGTCGACGACCTTCGTGTTGAGGTTGGGCAGTTCCTGGTGCAGCGTCTTGGCCAGCCCCGCCCACAGGCCGCCCCACGGCCGGTCGCCCGCGTCCCGGTACCCCATCCGGCCGCCGAGGTAGGTGACGGCGACGTAGCAGGTCCTGGCCGCGTCGGTCGACTCCGACCAGGCGTCGTAGCAGCCGCGCAGCGCGCCGATCGTGCGCAGCAGCGCGGGCCGCCAGCCGTCGTCGATCCCGCCGTCGGAGGTGAGGTCGACGATGCCGTCCGGGCAGTCGTCGGCGTCGCGCAGGTGACCGGGTTCGACGAGCACGGCGCCGTGGTCGCTCAACGCCGAGCCGACGGCCAGCACCGCCGCCCGCGTCCCGCCGACGAGCAGGATCCGCTTGCCGGCTAACAGCTCCGACGGCCGCGCGTCCGGCAGCGGCGTGCGCCGCGGGTGCCAGACGAACCGCCGGGTGCTCATGACGGCACGCGCGTCGCGGTCATCAGGACGTTCGGGACCGGGCGCAGGGAGGCCTTCGGCCACATGCCGATCGGCCTGCCGGGCGTCGAATCCATCCGCACCCGCTGGGCGATGGTGGCGACGACCAGCTGGACCTCCATCAGCGCCGCCTCGAAACCGATGCACTTGCGGGCTCCGCCTCCGAACGGGTAGTAGGCGTACTTCGGCCGGTCGACGTCCTGGTGCGCCGGGCAGAACCGCCGGGGGTCGAACGCCTCCGGGTTCTCCCACAGGCTCCGGCTGTGCTGCGTCGCGTACGACGACAGCAGCACCGAACTGCCCGCGGGGACGTGGTAGCCGCCGATCGTGTCGTCGGCCACGACGTCCCTGGGGTACGACCACACCGCGGGGTACAGGCGCAACGACTCCGCCACGACCTGCCGCAGGAACCCGAGGGCGGGCAGGTCGTCGACGGTCGGCGTCCGTCCACCCAGGACGGTCGCCAGCTCGGCCTCCAGCTCGCGCCGCACCTCCGGGTGCCGGGAGATCGCGTGCAGCGTCCACACGATGCTGCACCCGGTGGTCTCGTGCCCGGCCAGGAACAGCGTCTTCAGCTCCGCCAGCACGGCCTCGCGCGGCCACGGCGCGCCGTGCTCGTCGCGGGCGGCGAGCAGCGCGGACACCACGGTGTGCTCCTCCACCTCGCCGCGCACGTGCTGCTCCACGACCTCGCCGAGCACCCGGTCGAGCGTGGCCCGGTGCGCGGTGGAGGCGCGCCGGTACTTCGTCGGCACCCAGCGCGGCAGCAGCTGCGACACCGACCCGCTGCGCAGCACCGCCTGCATGGCGAACAGCGTCGCGGGTTGCAGCTCGGCGGAGCGCGGCCGCAGGTCGACGCCGAGGAACATCTTCCCGAACACGCCCATCGCCAGCGTCATCACGCCGTCGGTCACGTCGACCGGGTCGCCCCGGTCGGCGGCGGCCTCCCACTCGTCGACCAGGTCGGAGGCGCAGTCGGTGATGGCCGGCGACTTCGCGCGCAGCCGCGGCCTGTGGAAGAACGGCTGGCTGACCTGCCTGCGCTCGCGCCACTCCGCGCCGTCGGTGGTGAGCATGCCGCGACCGAAGAACAGGTCGAAGTTGCCGTAGAACTTGCCCCGCACGTAGTTCTTCGCGTTGTCCTGGAGGACGTGCTTCACCGCGGCCGGGTCGCTGACCAGGTGCACCACGAAGGGCCCCAACGAGATCCGCACGACTCCGCCGTACTCCTGCTCCATCCCCGTCACGAACCCGATCGCGTCGCGGTCGAACCTGCCCAGCTGGCTGCCGCTCGGGCCGGGCGCGATCACCTGTTCTGCCACCGGATCCTCCTCGTGCACGGTCACGCCCGCGTCGTCGCGGCGGTCAGCGGGTCGACGTGGCCGAGCGCGGTCGCCTCGACGTCGTGGATCTGGGCGACGACGCGGCCGTCGGCCGTGGTGGCGACGAACCTGTTGCCGGGCGCGGCTCGGCCGATCGTGGACTCGGCGGGCGTGGCGTAGAGCTCCAGGTCGCCGTGCAGCCGCACCAGGTCGTGGTCGTTGCCCCGCTGGTAGAGGTCGATGCGCCGGATCGACACCGGCACGGCCACCGGCAGGCGGCCGTCCACCAGCGCCAGCACCTCGGTGCGCACCATGGCGTCGAGCAGCACGGCGGGCACGGTGGACGACGACCGGCGCAGCTCGGCGGGCGCGAACCGGGCGCGCTTGCCCTGCGGGTTCCAGCGGGTGTCGGTGGTCGCCACGAACGGGCCCGTCAGCCGCACCGGCGAGGACTCCTGGTGGTACGGGTCGGGCAGCGCGACCTCGTCGTCGGCCGACCACGCCTCCCAGTGCGGGGCGCGCGGGAACTCGCGGGCGAACCGCACCACGACGCTGCTGAGCACGCGGTCCTCGACGAGCCGGACACCGCCGGGCGACACGACGTCCACGGTGATCCGCACCTGCACGGAGGTCACCTCGTCGCCTCGCTCCAGCAGCCGCGCGGTGATCCGCTTCGGACCGGCGGGGGTGGCCTGGACGAAGTGCTCGAACCTCAGGTCGTCGAAGCCGATCACCTGCTGGTCCGGCACGAGCCGCGCGGCGGCGCCCGCGGCCAGTTCCGTGACCCAGCTGGCGGGCACGGTCGGCGTGCCGCGCACCAGGTGGTGCTCGACGTCGGGCACCGCCGCGGGGTCGAACTCGCGCGCGAACACCGACGGCGGCGCGGTGTCGCCGGACTCCAGGTAGCCGGGGTAGAGCCTGCGGCCCAGTTCCAGCTCCGCGTCGCCCATGTGCAGGACGAACGGGTGCCGGTTGCGGGCGTGCAGTTCTCGCACGAAGTGCTGGACGCCCTCGGTGATGGCCATGTGCGTGTAGAGGCCGCCGCGCTTGAAGTACGACCGGGCCAGCACGTCCGCGCCGATGCCCACGCCGTCCCACAGCGTCCAGCCGACGGTGAACTCGTCGGTGCCGGACAGGGTGGCGGCGTGGTCGGCGGCGGAGGCCAGGAAGTCGTTGCCGGAGCCGTAGTCCAGCTCGCCCGCCAGTCCGAAGTGGCCGAGCAGCGAGCCGAAGTTGCACCACATCGCGGGCGGGTGGTCGCGCAGCGCGCTCTTGAGGTTGCGGTAGCCGTCCACCTTGAGGTCGCGGATGGCCCGGAACTCGGCGAAGTCCTTGTCCGGGATCAGCGCGGACCTGTTGCGGCCAGCGGCGTTGACGACGAGGTCGATCCGGTCGTGCTCGGCGAGCACCTTCGCGACCGCCGCCTCCACCGAGTCGCGGTCGGTCACGTCGCACGTGAGGTAGGTGACCCGGTCCGCGCCGCAGTGCCCGACCACCTCGGCGATGTTGCGGTGCGCGGCGCGGGCGTCGACCATCCGGTCGAACTCCCGGTTGAGCCCGGCGACCAGCGCGCCGCGGCGGGCGGCCAGCCCGGTGCGGATGAAGTCCCGCCGCCCGGCCGCGAACTCCTCGTCGGTGCCCTCGAACACCTCGGGGTCGTAGCGGTCCAGCGGGTTGCTGCCCAGCAGGTACAGCGTCGGGCGGAACGCGCGGGCCAGCTCCTTCACCACCTCGGCGGTGATGCCGCGGGCGCCGCCGGTCGCCAGCACGACGGAGTCCTCCGACAGCCTGGCCGCCGTCGGATCGGCCACCTCGACCGGCTCCGGCACCAGCTCCAGCGTCTTGCGGACCGTCCCGCCCGCCCCGTCCGGATCGAGCACGACCACCGGGTAGAGCCGCTCGGACGCGCTCTCGCGCTCGGTGCGGCGGACGGCGGTGGCCAAGTCGTCGTCCGCGGTGAAGAGCCCGAACACCAGGCATTCCGGCAGTTCGTGGTAGCTGCACTTGACCAGCGCGGAGAACAGGCCGTGGCACGGGTGGTCGCGGCCGTCCGGCCGGGCGCCGAGCAGCAGCGAGATGAACGAGCCGCCCTCGGCCAGCAGCGCGTACCGCTCCTGCACCACCAGGAACGCGGCCTCGTGCAGCGCCATCAGCCTGTCGTCGCCCGCGTGCACCGCGGCGGACGTGGGCACGGCGCCGAAGTCCGCGACCACGCGCAGGTGCCGCGCGGTGGAGCCGGCGAGGGCGGCGCGGACCGCGAGCGGCGTGCGTTCGGTCAGCTCGTGCCACCTGGCGCGCGGCCGGTCCAGCGGCCGGGTCGACAGCACGACGGTGTCGTCGGGCACGGCCACCCGGTCCAGCAGCTCGGGGTGGTCGGTCACCACGACCGTCCCCGGCGGGAAGAACGGCAGCTCCGGGCGGACGTCGCGCGCGGCGCTCTCCCGCAGCCGGGGCACGAACCGGCTGACCTCGGCGGGCGTCCCCGGCTCGACGTACCGGCGCGGCAGGTCGGCGGCGGCCTTCGCGGCCACGGTCAGGTCGACCCGCACGCCGTCGCAGACCACGCTGACCGGCCCCGCCGGACCGGTCAGGGCCTTCGCCACCGCCAGCGCGCCCGAGGCCCCCGCGTAGCGGGCGAACTCCGGCGAGGCCGGGCCGCAGTCGAGCGCGCGGCGGCGTTCGGGCCCCCGCGAGTCCAGCGTCGCCAGGACGGGGAGCCCGTGGGCGGCCGCGTTCTCCTCGGTGGTGAGGGCGAACAGGAACGCGCCCTCGGCCAGCGGAACGTTGACGGGCACCAGGTCGCCGAGCAGCGCCCGGTACTCGGGCAGCGAGTTGCCGTTGAAGCCGCCGACGAGCGCGTAGTCCATCTCCCCCGCGGCCAGGTAGCGCTGCGCCACGTCGAACGCGGTCAGCGCCGAGGACAGGCCGGAGTCCAGGGTGATGTTGGGGCCGTTGAGGTCGAAGTAGTTGGCCACCCTGGCCGAGATGACGTTCGGCATCATGCCGGGGAAGGAGTCCTCGTTGGACGGTGGCACCAGTTCGCGGACCCGTGCGGCCAGCGCCGCGGTGAACTCCGGCACCGCGGCGACGGCGGGGTGCTCGGCCAGCGCGACCGCCATGTCGTCGAGGTAGCAGCGGGTCGCGTAGAGCATGGCCGACCTGGTCGGGCCGAGGTTGCCCACGACCACGCCCGCGCGCTCGGCCCCGGAGGTCCACAGGTCGCCGAGCCGGTCGCGCAGGTCGCGCGCGCAGCGCAGCGCCATGAGCTGGCAGCGGTCGATCGTGCGGACCGTGGAGGCGGGCAGGCGGACCTCGGTGAACGGCGGAGCCGGGTAGGTCTCGCCGAAGCCGTCCTCCGGTGCCGGGCCGCCGTGCAGCCAGCGGGCCAGTTCGTCCGGAGTGGACAGTCCGGGGACGTGGCCGGACCAGCCGACCACCACGACCTTGCGGTCGGCGCGGTCCGCGGTGCGCGGCGGGGCGCCGGGAACGTGGTCGCGCAGCAGCACGTGGGCGTTCGTGCCGCCGAACCCGAAGCCGGAGACGGCGGCCGTGCGCGGCCGGTTCCCCCTGCGCGGCCACGGTTTGGCGCCGGTGGGCACCTCCAGCCCGGTGGTGTCCATCCGGAAGTCCTCCGGCGGCGCGGTGAACCGGTGCTGCGGCGGGATCGTCCCGTTCTCCAGCCCCAGCACGGCCTCGATCACCGACACCACCCCGGCGGCCCAGCCGGTGTGGCCGATCAGCGACTTGTTCGACGTGACCGCGGTCGGTCCCGCCGTGCCGAAGTGGCGGCGCAGCGTGGTGAACTCGGCCAGGTCGCCCGCGGGCGTGCCGGTGGCGTGCGCGATGACCCAGTCGACGTCCTCGCCGCCGCGTTCGCGGCCCGCGAGCGCCCGGCGCACCGCGAGGTCCTGCCCGTCCGCGTTGGGCGCGTAGACGGCCTTGCCCCTGCCGTCCGAGGACGAACCGAGCGCGTCGACCACGGCCAGGACGCGGTCGCCGTCGGCCTTGGCGCGGCTGAGCTTCTTCAGCACCACGACCGCCGCGCCGTCGGCGAAGAGCACGCCGTCCGCGTCGGCGTCGAGCGACCGGACGTCGCCCCGCTCGGACAGCCCCTGGAGCTTCGCGAACAGCACGGTGCCGCGCGGGGCGAGGGCGAACGCGCCGCCGCAGACGGCGACGTCGCGCCTGCCCGCCAGCAGGCCCTTGATCCCGATGTCGATGGCGTACAACGAGGACGAGCACGCGGTGTCCACCATGGACACCTCGGTGCCCGCGGGCAGCAGCCCCTCCATGGCGAGCGCGCCGACCCGGTGCGGCAGGAACCGCGACGGGTCGTCCGCACCGCGCCAGTAGCGCGAGCGCAGGGTCTTCGCCACGCCGTCGCGGACCCCGGCGCGGTCGGCGTCGGTGAGCGGCAGGCCGTCGAGCACCTCGGTGGACAGCCCGGTGACGGCGGCGAGCACACCCGCCTCCTCCAGGTGCTGGCTGCCGTCCGCGGTGTAGCCGACGTGGAAGGAGAAGCGGTCACCCCGCCGGGTCGTCACGCCGTCGAGCGCCTGCTCCAGCGAGTGCCGCAGCCACCGGGTGGTCAGCTCGCCGTCGGCGTCGTCCGCGCCGGCGGGGACGAAGTCGGTGATGAAGGCCCCGTTGTCCTGGTAGCCCTTGTCCTCGTCGGCGTGGTCGGCCGAGTGGAAGTTCGCCCGGTCCCAGCGGTCCTCCGGCGCGGGCTCGAACAGCTCCGCGCCGTCGAGCCGCAGCCGCCAGAACTCCTCCGGGCCGTTCGCGCCCGCGACGACCATGCCCATGCCGACCACGGCGATGGTGTCGTCGTCGTCCTCGGGCTCCTCGACGGCCGGGACCGCCCTGGGCGGGGACAGGGTCGCGGCGCCCAGGCTGAGCCCGCCGTCGGCGAGGATGACCTGGCCGGTGATCCACGCGGCGTCGTCGGAGGCGAGGAACGCGACCACGCGGGCGAACTCCGCCGGGGTGCCGAGCCTGCCGAACGGCGTGGACTCCTCGACGACCCGCCGCATCGCCGCGGCGTCGGGGAACCGGTCGGCGACCTCGCTGACGAGCATCGCGGCCGACGCGGTGTTGACCCTGATCCCCAGCGGGGCGAACTCGACGGCGAGGTAGCGCATGGCCGCCTCGGCCGCGGCCTTCGCCGGGGCGCACGCGAGGTAGTTCGCCATCACCAGCTGGGACCCGCCGAGCGCGGACACCGTGACGATCGAGCCGTCGCGCCCGGCCATGAGCGGCGCGGCCAGCCGGGAGCACCGCAGCGCGCCCTTGAGGTTGGTGTCCAGCGCCCGGTCCAGCAGCTCGTCGGTCACCTCGTCGACCGGGACGAGCGCGCCGTCGGCGGCGTTGTTCACCAGGACGTCGAGGCGGCCGTAGCGCCGGGTGATCTCCTCGAACAGCGCGGTGGTCTGGTCCGAGCGGGCGATCGACGCGCGGAACAGGTCGACGCGGGCGCCGGTGGCCTCCAGTTCGGCCTTCGTCGCCTTCGCGGCGTCGTGCGAGTGGAAGTAGTTGATCAGGACGTGCGCGCCGCGAGCGGCGAGTTCGGTGGCGATGGCCTTGCCGACCCCGTGCGCGCCGCCCGTCACCAAGGCCAGTTTCCCGGTGAGCCCCCGCATCGCGCTCATCCCGCTACTTGGTGGCGGCGACGGGGTAATCGAGGTGCCCTTCCGCGATGGCGGCGTGCACGAAGTCGACCACCTTGCCCATCGTGTCGTAGTCGGCGAGCCGGACTCCTTGCGCCTGCTCGGAAATGCCGTACCGAGTGGCGACCCTGGTCATCAACTCGATTTGCTTCACGGAGTCCACGCCCAGCTCGGCTTCGAGCAGGACGTCGTCGGTGAACACCTCTTCCGGGTATTCCAGCGCCGTCGCGTAAACCGACCGGACCTCCGCCAGCAGGTTCTCCCGGTCGACCGCCGCGGTCGGCACGGCGGCCAGTTTCACCACCTGGGGTTCCGGCGGTTCGGCGGGCAGCGCGACCAGCCGCATGGGCGGCGGGGCCTGCGCGGCGACCGGTGCCGGGGCGGGCCCGTCGGCGGTGAAGGCGTCCACGCGGTCGGCGATCAGCGCGGCGATCTCGGCGCGGTTGCGCGCCCAGAACCGGGCGAACACCTCGGGGTCGACACCGGGCGCCAGGGTCTCGGCGAGCCTGCGCACGGACTCGCCCTTCAGCAAGCCGCCCGCCCGCAGGTCCGCCAGCGTCGTGGTGAGCGCCAGGCCGCCACCCGCGCCGCGCGCGAACGTGGCCAGCACAGTGGTGCCGTGCGGGACGACGGACCCGACGAGCTTCGTCAGCGCGGTCAGCGCGCCGCACTCCACGAAGACCCGGCCGCCGTCGGCGTGCACGCGGCGCAGGGCGTCGGCGAACGCCACCGGCTGCACAAGGTGCGCGGCCAGCAGGTCGGGCAGCACGTCGGCCTCGTCGTAGTAGCGGCGCAGGATCGGGGAGTAGACCCGCACGTCCATGCGCTGCCGGGGCAGTCCGCGGACCCGGTCGGCGAACTCCCCGACGGCGGGCCGCAGGACCGGCGAGTGGAACGGGAACGGCGAGTGCAGCCGCACCGAGGCGATGCCGAGGTGGAGGGCGACGACCTGCACGGTGTCCATCCCGGCGGAGGCGCCGCTGATCACGACCTGGCGGTCGTCGTTCTCCGCGGCGACCGCGACCAGCGGGTCGCCGACGAGTTCGACGAGGAGTTGCGCGCGCGTGCGCGACGTGGTGAGCGCGGCCAGGTAGCCGTCGGGCGAGGTGGACTGGACGGCCAGCACGCGGTGGGCGACGACGCGGGCCCCGTCCTCCACCGAGTAGGCGCCCGCGGCCACCAGCGCGGCGATCTCGCCGAGGCTGTGCCCCACCAGGACGTCCGGCCGCAGGCCCTGCGCGGCCAGCACCTCGTGCGCGGCGAGGTCGCTGCCGTAGATGGCGAGCTGGGACACCCAGGGGTCGTCGCGGAGCAGGTCGGCGATGTCGATCGGGCGCGGGCCGAACAGGACCGGTGACAGGGAGCGGCCGAAGAACTCCTCGGCGACCCGGTCGATCGAGGCGAAGACGCGCGCGACCTCGGGATGTTCCCGGTGCGCCGCGCGGAGCGGTTCACCATCGAAAGCGCCCTGCCCTGGGAAGAGCAGGACCACTTTTCCTTCAGTCATCGTCGTCTGCCCTTCGGGTCGAGCACCACCCGGACGGCCGGGCTCTTTGCCTAATGTGCGTGAAAGCCGAACCGGGGCCGGCGCCGAAATGGTAGCAGCGCCACTTCCAATCTCAAGCCCCCTGGCCTGCCCCTAAGGCAAATGCTATATATCAATGAACCCCTAGGTGTCGAGGACGTCCGTGGTCGGGGTGGTAATGCCTGCTTAGGCCTATAACAGGGTTACGAATAAGAAGATTCGCACTCTACGAAATCGGGGCCGCACGGTGAGTGCGATTGGGACGCGGATCACCCCGGCGGAACAAGCCCGCTGGACCCTTCGGAGCAAGCGCGATGCGCGGCGGAGGGCACCGGGCGCGCGACCGCAGGTCGATCGCCGCGAATGTGAACCTCACCATTCGTGACCGCTTCCCCGAGTGGGGACACGACCGGACCGCCCTTCCGATCACGCACCGTGAGCGCAGCTCCCGACTGTCGGCCGCCATCTCATCCGATGTCTGCCTGCGCGGACCGCTCCCCTTCAAGGGGCTCGACCTGCGAGCCAACTCGCCGGTGGCCGACGCGCTGGATCGTTCGGGCTCCCCCGCCCTCGCGCCAGGGGTGCCCGAACGGGGGAACGCCCCGCCCGCCGGTCGCGGCGCACCTCCGCAGACCCCGAACGGCGCGAACGGGCCACGAATCCGCTCAAAACAATTGACACCCCCGCGAATAGCACGGGATAGTGATGTCAACAGCTTCCTGGAGGACCACATGATGTCGGATGCGCACGGATGGGGTACGGGTCTCCTCATCGAAAACTCATACCCCGGCCGCCGTCCGTTGGTGGTCGAGTGCCAACACCTCAGCCGTCGCGCAAGCACGGCCCTGACCAGCGAAGGTTCCGCCTGCTGACGGCCTGACCGTCCGCCAGCGGAGCCGCCGATCGCCCAGTGCGAATCGAGCGGCTCTTTTCCGTAGGACCAGCGGAAGGCATTCCGCTGATTTGTCGACCTCTTTTCCGGAGGGTTGGCCGAGCGGCTCAAGGCACCGCCTTGCTAAGGCGGAATCGGTACATCCGAACGCGGGTTCGAATCCCGCACCCTCCTCCGGAACCCGGCGCCGCGCGTGATGACGCGCGGCGCCGGGATCGGAGCAGGAGAAGAGGTCGGACGGACGGCGCGTGGAGCCGGTCGTGTTCACGAACCCGGCGGTGCGGCCAGGAGCGGATGGCGGGGCTACTCGCCGTCCCCGCCCCGCCACTCCGCCGCGGACCTGCGGTACTGGGCTGAGCGCATCAGGGCCGGAATGCCGACGACCAGCGCCAGGAACCCGCCGACGAAGCTGGCCACGAACCACGGGTCCATGGGCGCGCCCTCCTCGGCCGTCTCCCCCGCCTTGCCGAAGAAGTACCACGCCGACACCACGAGGACGGCCATCAGCACGAGGCCGACGACGAGCATGACCTTGCCCCGCAGGGCTTCCCGGTCGGCGCGGGCGGACGCGGACATCGCCGCGATCCCGCTCCGCCGCTCCGCCGCTCCGCCGCTCCGCCTCGTCCTGGAGGATCACGCGAGCCTCCTCCGTCGTCAGGCCGAGGCCGCGGACGACCCGCTGGTTCGGGATGACCATCAGCAGGCCCGCGAGCACGCCCAGCCCGACCCCGCCGCGGATCACGAAGTCGACGTCGCTCACCACCAGGAGCACCACATCGATGACGGCGAGGCACACCGTCGCGATCAAGGCGATCTTGAGCCTGCGGTTCGACCTGACCAGCCTGTCGAGTTCCTCGGCGCTGAGCCTCCGCATGGCGAACTCCCCCTCGTCCGTTCATCGGCGGATCCGAACGCGGGACGCTACAGCGACCGGGACACCCGGTCGACCCCCCGAAGTCGTGCGGGGACAGGACTTCGGGCGATCGGTGGCGGACGGGTCGCCGCGGGCCCCGGAGCCGGTCCGGACGGGCACCGTTCCCCGGACCGCGGCGCACGGGTCGCTCAGCGGTCCGGACCGGGAGCGCCGGTATCCTCGGAACATGGACAACGGTCTACGGGCGAGGGTGGTCACGCCCGTTCCGGTGGAGCTCGCGCAGCACCTGCTGGTGTACAAGTTCGCGATCGACGAGCTGATGACGAAGCTGCGCATTCTGAGCGAGGAATTCGACTTCGTCCACCAGCACGACCCGATCGAGCACATCACCAACCGGGTCAAGCGACCCGAGGCGATCATCGAGAAGCTCGCGCGCAAGGGCCTGTCGCCCGAACCGGCGCTCATCGCCGAGCACCTGCACGACGTCGCGGGCGTCCGCGTGGTGTGCCCGTTCGTCTCCGACGTCTACCGCGTCGAGGCCATGCTGCGCCGCCAGCACGACGTGGAGATCCTCCGGTCGAAGGACTACATCGCCGAGCCGAAGCCCAACGGCTACCGCAGCCTTCACTTGATCGTGCGGATCCCGGTGTTCCTGTCCGACCGGGTGGAGCACGTGAAGGTCGAGGTGCAGGTGCGGACGATCGCCATGGATTTCTGGGCGACCCTGGAGCACAAGCTGTTCTACAAGTTCGACGATCAGGCGCCGTCGGATTTCCTGGACGAGTTGACCAGCACGGCGCTCATCGCGGCGCAGTTGGATCGCCGTATGGAGGCGTTGCACCAGCGGGTGCACAAGGAGGGGTGAGCCCTGGGGTGGGGGTCTTGGTGGCTTGACGCCGGGTGAGGCGGTCGTCGTGGTTCGTCGCCGGGTAGCGGTGGTTCGTTGGCGCCGGGTGACCTGATCCCTCGAAACCGGGTATCGGTGCCCGCCGTACCCCGTTCGGCCGACTTGACTTGGGGCCCCTTTTTCGGCCCTTGGCGGTCTAAAGGGGCAGGTGGTGGTGCTCCTGCCCGCCGTCGAAAGTGCAGGGCCGAAAACCCCAAGTCAAGTCGGCCGAACGGGGTACGGGCGCGCTCGTCGCCGTCGCCGTCGCCGTCGCCGCTGCCGTCGTGGTGCTTGTGGTCACCTGCTCGATTGGAAGTGGATTCCCGGTAGTATGATTCCTGGGAATCTACTTCCGAGTTACCTACTGCGGGGAGCACGGTGGACCTCAAGCTCCTGTTCAACGATCTGGTCCGGTTCGAGACCGAGCTGTGGAACGCCGTTGACGCGCGGTTGCGCGCTGAGGTCGGGCTGCCGATGGGCAATTTCGACGTGATGCGGGTGGTCGAGCGGGTTGTGCCGTGTCGGGTGCACGACATCGCGCGGGAGTTGTCGATCACGGTCGGCGGCACCAGCAAGGCCGTCGATCGGATCGAGGCGCTCGGCCACTGCGAGCGGCGGGCCAATCCCGATGATCGGCGGTCGTCGGTGATCGTGCTGACCCCGGCGGGCGAACGGCTGCTCGCGGACGCCACCGGGGTGTTCGAGGCCGAGCTGGACGTCCGCCTCGGTTCGGTTCTCTCAGCCCGCGCGTTGCGGGACTTCGCGGGTGCGCTCGTGGAGCTCCGGGCGGCGGGCAACGGCGAAGGGCTTGTGCGATGGCAGGAATGATGCGGGCGGTCGTCCTGGACGCGCCCGGTCCCGTCGAGTCGCTCGTCATCCGCGAGCTGCCGATCCCCGTTCCCGAGCCGGGGTGGGTGTTGATCGGGGTGAAGGCGTTCGGGCTCAACCGGTCCGAGTTGCACACCCGGATCGGGCTGGCCGAGGGGGTCACGTTCCCGCGTGTGCTGGGGATCGAGGCGACGGGTGTGGTGGCCGCGTGTCCCGGCGGTGAGTTCGCCGAGGGTGCGAAGGTCGTGGCGATGATGGGCGGCATGGGGCGGACGTTCGACGGCGGCTACGCCGAGTACACCTGCGTGCCCGCGACGCAGGTCATCCCGTTCACCAGCGATCTGGACTGGAGCGTGCTGGGCGCGGTGCCGGAGATGTTGCAGACCGCCAACGGCGCTCTCACCATCGGGCTCGACGCGCGGCCGGGGCAGTCGATCCTGATCCGGGGCGGCACGTCGTCGGTCGGCATGGCCACGGCGGTGCTGGCCAAGCAGCGCGGCATGACCGTGTTCTCGACCACCCGCAACGAGGCCAAGACCTCGGCGCTCGAGGACTTGGGCGTGGACCACGTCCTCGTCGACGACGGCGCGGTGGCCGCTCGGGTGCGGGCGATCCTGCCCGAGGGCGTGCACGCCGCGCTGGAGCTGGTCGGCACGCCGACGCTGCCGGACACGTTGGCCGCGACGCGCGTGCACGGCGTCGTGTGCGTGGCGGGGATGCTGTCCAACGAGTGGATCGTGCCGGACTTCTACCCGATCGGCTACCTGCCGCGCGGTGTCCGGCTCAGCGGGTACGGCGGCGACGCGGCGGACCTGGCGCCGGAGGTGCTCCAGGGGTTCCTCGACTCGGTGGCGGCGGGCGAGGTCGTCGTGCCGATCGACCGGGTGTACCGGTTCGACCAGATCGTCGAGGCGCACGCCGCCATGGAATCGGGTCTCACCAAGGGGAAGCTGGTCGTCACGACCTGAGCGGGCGGTGCGGGGGCCGAGGGCGCCCCCGCACCGCGCGCCGTCAGCGGCCGGGCCAGGAGTGGTACTCGCGCAGGCCGTAGACGAGCGGACCGTGCTCGTGGCGCTCCGCGACGGCGAAGACCTCGCCGAACACCACGACGTGGTCGCCGACCTGCTCGGTGCGGCTGACGCGGCAGTCCGCCGTCGAGTGCGCGTCCTCGTGCAGGTGCGGGCCCGCCGCCGCGGGCGGCATCTCCCACGGGATCAGGTCGAACCGGTCGGGGGCGCCCGAGGCGAACAGCTCCGCGACCGCCTGCGCGCGGCCGTGCAGGAAGTTCACCGTGAACAGACCGCGGTCCAGGACCGCTTCGAGGGTCGGGCTGCCCATGCGCAGGCACACCAGCAACGTCGGCGGGTTCAGCGTCACGCTGCAGACCGACGAGACGGTCATGCCGCGGGGTGAGCCGTCGTCGCCCGTGCTCGTGATGACGGCGACACCGGTGGGGAACCGGGCCATCAGCGAACGGAAGCCCGCGACCGGCAGGTCGCTCAGCGATTGGGTCGGTGATTGCGTCATTGCCTACCACCTTGCAGTTCGAGTACCGGCGACGACGCCGTGCGGCGGGCGCGCAGGTCGATGAGCGACAGCAGTGGTCCGGTGAGGGCCGTGGTCACCAGGGCCATGACCACGAGGGCCAGGAACAGGCCCGCCGAGAGCAGGCCCGCGCTGTAACCCGCTTGCAGCACCACGATCTCGGTCAGGCCGCGGGTGTTCATCAGCACGCCGATGGTGACCGCGTCGCGGCGGGTCTCGCCGCCGAGCCGGGCGCCGAGGTAGCCGCCGCCGACCTTGCCGACGATCGCCAGCGCGGTGGCGAGCCCGACCGCGAGCCACGGCATCGCGGAGGACGGGGTCGCGAACAGCCCCATGCCCGCCACGACGAAGAAGACCGGGACGAACAGCCTGCCCAGCGAGGCGACCGGCCGGGTGACGGCTTCCCAGCGCTCGGCGCCCTCGCCGTTCGGCATGGCGAGGCCGACCACGAACGCGCCGAACACCGCGGTGAGACCCCAGTGCTCCATCTGGATCGCCAGCACGAGCGCGACGACCGCGACCCCCACCGACAGCAGCTTCGGGACCCGCGCGGCCAGTGCGCTGGAGGTGTTGCCGCGCAACAGGACCCGGCCGAGCAGGGCGATGGCGACGCCGGCCAGCAGCACGGCGAACGAGCGGAGGACGCCGCTCCAGCCACCGGACGCCGTGCCCATGGCGACGACGAGCAGCAGCCAGGCGGTCGAGTCGGTGAACACGGCCGCGGCCATCGAGAGCTTGCCGTTGCGGCCCGCCATCATGTCGCGGTCCTCGAGGATCCGGGCGAGCACCGGGACGGCGGTCACGCTCAGCGCGACGGCGATCATCAGGACCAGGGACAGGACCGGCGCGGTGCCGCGCAGCTCGTCGCCGCCCGACCAGACCACCCAGCCCGCGAACGCGAACCCCGCCACGAGTGCGGGGAAGAAGGAGCCGATCGTCACCCAGCCGACGGAGCGGGAACCCAGTCCCCCGCTGCCCCGCCGCAGCTCGTGGGCCACGCCCACGAGGAACAGCACCAGGCCGATCTTGCCGATGTACTTCAGCACGCCGAGCACGGCGGGCGGCAGCAGCGCCGCCAGCGCCCCGTGCCCCGCGACGGCGGCCACGACGGGCACGATCAGGATGCCCGCGAGGATCTCGCCGATCACCTCGGGCTGGCGCGCGGCGCGCGCCGCCAGCCTTCCCAGCAGAGCCGCGGCCAGCACGACCACCAGCACCGCGACCACATGCGCTCCGACCGCCAGCTGCGCGCCCATCAGGCACGCACCCGCGAACCACCGCGGGGGAGCGCTGGTTGCCGGACCATCGACAGCGCCCGGCTCCCGGAGAAGTTCTCGATCCGGCGGGTGGTCGTCCTCGGGTGGTTGAACATGGTCACACTCCCCGTGTGTCGACTGCTACTCATGGTGACAGTTCACTCGGCGGGATGGCCCACCAAGTTGAAGAAGACGTCGTCGAGCGTCGGGCGCCGCATGGCGAAGTCCGCCACGTCGATGCCCGCGTCCTTGAGCGCCACCGCGGCGGCGGCGATCCCGTCCATGCCGTCGCGCAGCTGCAGCGCGATGACGCCCTTGGCCTGGTCGGAAGTGGGGTGGTCGACGGCGATCGGCGCGAGCACGCGCACCGCCGCCTCGACCGTGTTGGGCAGCGCCACGACGACCTCGAGCCATTCGTGGCCGACCTTGCGCTTGAGCTCGTCGGGCGTGCCGTCGGCGATGACCTTGCCGGAGTTGATCACCACGATCTGGTCGGCGAGGTAGTCGGCCTCCTCCAGGTACTGCGTGGTGAGGAGCACGGTGACGCCGTCGGACACCAGGCCGCGCACGGTGTTCCACAGCGACTGCCTGCTGGCCGGGTCGAGTCCGGTGGTCGGCTCGTCCAGGAACAGCACGGCGGGGTCGGCGATCAGGCAGCTGGCCAGGTCGAGCCTGCGCCGCATGCCGCCGGAGTAGGTCTCGACCGGCCGGTCGGCGGCGGCGGTCAGGTCGAAGCGCTCCAGCAGTTCCACCGCCCGACGGCGGGCACCCGCTCGGCCCAGGTGTAGCAGCGTGCCCAGCAGCACCAGGTTCTCGCGGCCGGTGAGCAGCTCGTCGACGGCGGCGTACTGACCGGCGAGACCGATCCGCCTGCGCACCTCGATCGGCTGCTTCACCACGTCGTAGCCCGCGACCAGCGCGCGCCCGCCGTCCGGTTCCAACAGCGTCGCGAGGACGCGCACAGCGGTCGTCTTCCCCGCGCCGTTCGGGCCGAGCAGCCCCAGCACCGAGCCCTGGCGGACCATGAGGTCGATGCCGCCGAGGGCCTGGTGCTCCTTGTACCGCTTCGTCAGGCCTTCGACCTGGATCGCGACGTCCACGTGCACTCCTCGCCTACTCAAACCGAACCGGGTCAGCCCGCGCGGGTGGCGGACTGCTCGCGGAGGCTCCTGGGACGCATGTCCGTCCAGTTCTCCTCCACGTAGGACAGGGCTGCCTCTCTGCTGCCCTCGCCGAGCGCCACGGTCCAGCCGGGGGGCACCTCGGCGAACGAGGGCCACACGCAGTACTGGCCTTCGTCGTTGACCAGCACTAGGAACGACCCGTTCTGGTCGTCAAAGGGGTTCGTCACTTCGGCACTCCCGTTGGCTCGTAACTTCCCCGGTGCCCCGCGGCCAATGCTGTCCGGGGGCGCTGACCGGGCACTGACGGTTTCCTGACCCGCGCTCGGGCGGGTCAGAGCTCGTGCGCTACCCGACCAGCTCAACGGGCAGACCGCTGTAGCCGTAGACGAAGTTCGAGTAGAGCCGCGTGGGCTCACCGGTGAGCCGGATCTCCGACACGGTGTCCCGGAGGCACTGGAGCACCGCCCCGACGTGCGCACGGCCGAGGAACGCCCCCAGGCAGAAGTGCGGGCCGAACCCGAACGCGAGGTGCTTATTCGGGGTGCGGGCCAGGTCGAACCGCTCCGCGCCGGGGAACACGTCCTCGTCGAAGTTCGCCGAGCTGTTCCAGAGCGTGACGACGTCGCCGTTGCGGATGGCGCTGCCGCCGACCTCCACGTCGGCGACCGCCCGGCGGCCGAAGTGCATCGCCGGGGTGGTCCAGCGCAGCACCTCCTCGGTGGCGCTCTCGATGCTCACGTCGCCGTTCTTGAGCGCCCGCCACTGGTCGGGGTTCTCCGCCAGCGCCCGGATCGCGCCGATGGAGGACATCCTGCTGGACTCGTCGGCGCCGAGGATGAGGCTGTAGCAGTTGAAGACGATCTCGTCGTCGGGCAGCGGCTTGCCCTCGACCAGACCGGTGGCGAGCGCGGACACCACGTCGTCGCCGGGGTTGCGGCGGCGCTGTTCCGCGAGGGTCCCGAAGTACATCAGGATCTCGTTGCGGGCCAGCCACTCCTCCATCTCGCCGTCGGCGGAGCTGTGCCGGGCGAGGGTCTTGTTGTTCCACTCCACCAGCTGCTGCCGGTCGGCCTGGGGGACGTCCATCAGGTCGCCGATGGTGTTGATCGGGATGTTGTCCGCGACGTCGGAGGCGAAGTCGAAACCGCCCCAGCCGACCACGCTCGCGAACAGGTCGCGGGTGCGCTGCCGGACCAGTTCGGCCACGTGGTCGAGCAGGCGCGGCGAGAACGACTTCAGCATCAGGTTGCGCACGGCCCGGTGGTGGGCGCCGTCGGTGACCGCGAGCATCTTGCCCGCCGCCGAGTCGTGGCCCTGGAGCAGCGTGGAGAGCACGTTGCCGCGTTCCGAGGTGAAGTTCTTGGTGTCCTTGTACACCGACACGACGTCGGCGTACCTGGTGACGGCCCAGAAGCCGGGCACGCCGTCCTTGGGCTCGTTCCAGTGCACCGGGCTCTGCGCGCGCAGTTCGCGCCACAGCCACACCGGGTCCACGTCGATGTAGGTGCGCGGGTCGGCGAGGTCGAGCGTCGTCGCGTCGACGACGGCTCGGGGGTCAGTGGTCATCTCTTCCGGTCCTTCGGCAGGGGGTCAAGCGGAGGCGGTGCGGTAGCGGCGGATGCTGAGCACGGTGGTCACGGCGAACAGGAGGCCGAGGGAGATCGCGATGACCGCGGTCGGGTGCTCGGAGGGGAAGCTGGGCGCCACCGCGACCGGGTTGCCCCACAGGTGCCGCAGCGCGGTGATGACGGCGCTGACGGGGTTCCACTCGGCGATCGGGCGGATCCAGCCGGGCAGCTTGTCCACCGACAGGAAGCCGTTGGACATGAAGGAGAAGACGACGGCGACGATGCCCGACACCGACTCGATGGTCTCCAGGTTCTTCGACGCCATGCCGAGCAGGACGCCGACCCAGAGCATCGTGTACATGAACACCGCGAGCAGGGCGAACCCGGCGAGCACCGACAGCGCGTCGTTGTGCGACCGCCAGCCGAACAGCATGCCCACCCCGACCACGATCACCAGGCCCATCAGCGTGATCACCAGGTCGGCCAGCGTGTGCCCGATCAGCACCGCGGACCGCGAGATCGGCAGGGAGCGGAACCGGTCGATCAGGCCGCCCTGGAGGTCGAGGCACACCGCCACGGCGGTCGGGCCGATGCTGGCCAGCCCGACCTGCGCCGCGACGCCCGCGAAGATGAACTCCATGTAGTTGTTGCTGCCGGGGATCTCGATGGCGCTCTGGAACAGGTAGCCCAGCGCGATCATCGTGATCAACGGGTTGAGCGTGATCCCGATGAGCCTGCCGGGGTTGCGCTTGAGGCGGCGCATCCGCCTCCCGCCGATGGCGAGCACCTCGGTGATCGCCGCCAGCGGCGCGGGCGGCGTTCCGGGCCTGACGGCCCCGAGCTTCCGGTTGTCGTCTCCGACGACGGTGGTGGTGCTCACGATTCCCCATCTCCGATCTCGGCTTCGTGCACCCGGCGGAGTTCCGCCGCGATCGCTGCCCCGATCAGCGCCTGCGGTTCGGGGTGCATCATGTACTCGTGTCCACAGTGGACCCGGTGGAGCTCGATCTTCCCGTCCACGTGCGGGGCCCAGGCCTCGGACAGCTCGCCGACCTCGGCCTCGGTGAGGTCCTCGACCGCCGCGAACAGCCGCATCGCGCCGGTGTAGCGGCTCGGGACGAAGCGCTCCACGAGCTTGCCGTGGTTGCGGACCACGGCGAGCATCGCGAGGAGGCGCTCCTCCCCCAGTTCCGCCAACGGGTTGCGGTCGCGCCGCAGCTCGTCGACGACGTCGCGGGCGGTCAGGTCGCGACCGGCGAACTCGGCGCGGTCGTGGCCGATGACCTCCATGACCCGCAGCAGCTGCTCGTGGTCGTCGACCTCCTCGTCGCCGTGACCGGGCCGGTGCGGGTAGCCGTCGAGGTTGACCAGCAGCTCGACCTCGTCACCCGCCTCCTGGAGGCGTACCGCGATCTCCTGCGCCAGCACACCGCCGAACGACCAGCCGAGCAGGTTGTACGGCCCTTCCGGACGCACCTCCTTAAGGTGGCCGATGTACTCGACGGCGACTTCCTCCATCGACCTCGGCAGCGGCGCCATCCGGCCGACGCTGGGCGACTGGAGACCGTAGATCGGGTGGCCCTCGTCGATGTACCGGGTCAGCCCCACGTAGGGCAGCGCCGAGCCCAGCCCGCTGTGGACGAAGAAGAACGGCGTCCGGTCGCCCTGCGGCCTGATCGGCAGCACGGTGGCGAACGGGTCCTCCTGGTCCAACTCCTTGATCTCGTCGAGCACCCTGGCGACCGAGGCCGCGCCGGACGCCGCGCTGGTGTCCGGCTCCTCCTGGGCCGCCGCCGCGAGCGCCTGCACGGTCTTGTGCACGAACACGTCGGCGATGGTCAGCCGGAGCCCGGACTTCCGCGCCCGGCTCACCACTCCCGTGGCCAGCAGCGAGTGCCCGCCCAGCTCGAAGAAGTCGTCGTCGATCCGGACCACGTCGACGCCGAGCACGTCGGCGAAGACCTCGACCAGCAGGTGCTCCGCGGGCGTGTTGGGCTCGCGGGTCGGCGTCCTGGCGCCGAAGTCCGGTTCGGGCAGCGCCTTGCGGTCCACCTTCCCGTTGGGGGTCAACGGGAACGCGGGCAGCACCACGAGGGCGGCCGGGACCATGTACTCGGGCAGCGAGACGCCGAGCGAGCGCTTGACCGCCGCGGTGTCGACCTCGCCCGCGGGGACCATCAGGTACCCGACCAGGCGCTGGTGGCCACCGGGGTCGGTGCCCACGGTCACTACCGCGTCGACCACACCGGCCCCGGCGCGCAGCGCGGCCTCGATCTCACCCAGCTCGATCCGGTGGCCGCGCACCTTGACCTGGTGGTCCTTGCGGCCCAGGAACTCGATCTCGCCGCGGCTGTCCCAGCGCACCACGTCGCCCGTGCGGTACATCCGCGATCCCGGCTCGCCGAAGGGGTTCGCCAGGAACCGCTCGGAGGTCAGGTCGGTGCGGTTGAGGTAGCCCCGCGCCAGCCCGTCACCGGCGATGTACAGCTCGCCCGGCACGTTCGGCGGCACCGGCCGCAGCGCGCTGTCGAGCACGTAGACCTTGGTGTTGCTGATCGGACGGCAGATCGTCGGCGCGCCCGGCGCCGCCGTGTCCACATCGGACACCGTGGACCAGATGGTGGTCTCGGTGGGCCCGTACATGTTGCGCACCTCGTGCGCTGCGGCCCGCAGCTGGTCGGCCAGCGATTCGCTGAGCGCCTCGCCGCCGGTGATCACCACGCGCACCTTGCGCAGCGACTCCGGTGTCATGCCCACCAGCGCCTGCCACAGGCTCGGCGTGGCCTGCATGACCGACGTGCGGCTGGACACCATGAGCGCGCCCAGCACCATCGGGTCGCGCACCGTGTCGCGGTCCGCGACGATCAGCTTCGCGCCCGCCACGAGCGGCACGAAGATCTCCAGGTTGGAGATGTCGAAGCCGAACGTGGTGACCGCGAGCAGCCGGTCCGCCTTGGTGATCGAGAGCCGGTGGCACATGTCCGTGATCAGGTTGGCCAGCGCCTCGTGCGGGATGACGACGCCCTTGGGCCTGCCGGTCGACCCGGAGGTGTACATGACGTACGCCGGGTTGTTCGGCTTGAGGAACCCGCTGCGGTCGGCGTCGGTCACGTCCACCGCGCCGCCGCGCCTGCGCAGCGCCCGCTCCGCCTCGGCGCTCCCGAGCACGAAGCTCGGCGTGCCGTCGAGTCCGGGCAGCTTGGCCCGCGCGGACTCGTCGGTGATCACCAGCACCGGCTTGGCGTCGTCGAACATGTACCGCACCCGGTCGGCCGGGTGGTCCAGGTCGACGGGCAGGTACGCGGCGCCGGACTTCAGCACCGCGAGCGCCGCCACGATCAGGTCGGCGCTGCGGGTCAGCGCGATGGCGACGACCCGCTCCGGCCCCGCGCCCCTGGCGATCAGCTCCCGCGCCAGCCGGTTGGCCCGCGCGGTGAGCTGCCGGTAGGTCAGCGTCACGTCGCCCGCGATCACCGCGGTGGCGTTCGGGCTGCCCTGCGCGGTCGCGGAGATGAGGTCCGGCAGCACGGTCGCGCCGATCGCGCGGCCGGTGTCGTTCCACTCCACCAGGATCCGGCGCCGCTCGGCGGCGCCGAGCACGTCGGCCTCGCTCAGCGGCGCGTCCGGGCTCGCGACGACGGCGCGCAGCAGGCGCACCAGCCGTTCGCCGATCTCGTCCACGGTCTGCTGGGTGAACAGGTCCGTGCGGTAGGCCAGGACACCCTCCATGCCCGCCGGCGTGCCGTCCTCGTGCTGCTCGACCAGCTCGAACTCCAGGTCGAACTTGGACCGCGTCGCCTTCATCTGCACGACGCCGCTCTCCAGGCCGGGCATCGCGTCGGCGGGCTCGTCGTTGTTCTGGAACGAGAGCATCACCTGGAACAGCGGGTGCCGCGAGAGCGACCGGGTCGGGTTGACCGCTTCCACCAGCGCCTCGAACGGCAGGTCCTGGTGGGCGTACGCGCCGAGGTCGGCCTCGCGGACCCGGTGCAGCAGCTGGCGGAACGTCGGGTCGCCCGCCGTGTCCGTGCGCAGCACCAGGGTGTTGACGAAGAAGCCGATCAGGTCGTGCAGCGCCTCGTCGGTGCGGCCCGCGATCGGGCTGCCCAGCGGGATGTCCGTGCCCGCGCCCAGCTTGGTGAGCAGGGCCGACACCGCGGCCTGCACGACCATGAACACGCTGGCGCCGGTCTCGCGGGCCAGTGCCACCACAGCGGCGTGCAGGTCCGCGGGGACCGCGAACTGGCGCACGTCGCCGTCGTAGCTGCTGATCGCCGGACGCGGGAAGTCGGTCGGCAGCTCCAGTTCCTCGGGCAGTCCGGCCAGCGCCTTCGTCCAGTAGGCCAGCTGCGCGGACAGCACGCTGTCCGGGTCGGTCTCCGAGCCCAGCCATTCCCGTTGCCACACCGCGTAGTCCGCGTACTGGGCGGGCAGCGGGCCCCACTGCGGAGCCCGGTCCGCGCGGCGCGCCTCGTAGGCGGTGGCCAGGTCGCGGGCCAGCGGCGCGGTCGACCAGCCGTCGAACGCGATGTGGTGGAACACCAGCACCAGCACGTGGTCCTGCTCGCCGAGCACGAACAGGTTGGCGCGCATCGCGGTGTCGGCGGCCAGGTCGAAGCCCCGGTCGACCTCCGCGGCCACGGCGGCGAACAGGTTCACCTCGCCCAGCTCGCGCACGGTCAGCACGACCGGGCTCGGGGCCAGCACCTCCTGGTACGGGACGCCGTCGACGTCCGGGAACACGGTGCGCAGGATCTCGTTGCGCGCCACCACGTCCCCGAGCGCGCCGGTCAGCGCCTCGACGTCCAGCTCACCGGTCAGCCGGACCGCGAGCGGGATGTTGTAGGTGCCGGTGGACTCCTCCTCCATCCGGTTGAGGAACCACAGCCTGCGCTGGGCGTAGGACAGCGGCAGGCCCTCGTCGCCGTGGCGCTCCTGGGCCCGCAGCGCCGGTCGGGCGCCGTCGGCGTCGGCGACCAGCTTCGCCAGTCCCGCCACCGTGCGCGCCTCGAACAGCGAGCGCACCGGCAGCTCCACGTCCAGCACCGTCCGGACCCGGCTGACCACGCGGGTGGCCAGCAGCGAGTGGCCGCCCAGGTCGAAGAAGTCGTCCTCCACCCCGACCTCCGGGGCGCCGAGCACCTCGGCGAACACGCCGCAGAGGATCTCCTCGACCGGGTTGCGCGGACCGCGGGCCCTCGGCTGGGCCACGAAGTCCGGCGCGGGCAGCGCCTTGCGGTCCACCTTGCCGTTGGGGGTCAACGGGAGCGCGTCCAGCACCACGATCGCGGACGGCACCATGTAGTCCGGCAGCGCCCGCGCCAGGTGCTTGCGCACCGCGGCGACGTCGAAGCCGGTGTCACCGGGGGCCGGGACCACGTAGCCGATCAGGCGCTTGTGGCCGCCCTGGTCGGAGCCGACCGCGACGGCGGCGTCCCCGACGACGTCGGCGGTCCGCAGCGCGGCCTCGACCTCGCCCAGCTCGATGCGGTGGCCGCGGATCTTCACCTGGTGGTCGCGGCGCTCCAGGAACTCCAGCTGCCCGTCGGTGCGCAGCACCACGCGGTCGCCGGTGCGGTACATCCGCGCGCCGGGCCCGCCGAACGGGTCGGCCATGAACGCCAGCGCGGTCTTGGCGCGGTCTCCCAGGTAGCCGCGGCCGACGCCGGTGCCACCGACGTACAGCTCGCCCGCGACCCCGGCGGGCACCGGGCGCAGGTCGTCGCCCAGCACGTACAACCGGGTGTTGCGCACGGCCCGACCGATCGGAACCCTCGCCTCACCCAGCTTGTCGTCCTTGGTGATGAAGGCGTGCGTCACGTCGTCGGAGCACTCGGTGGGCCCGTAGGCGTTGACCAGGGCGATGTCCGGGAACCGCTCGAACCAGCGGCCGCACAGGTCCGGCGGCAGCGCCTCGCCCGTGACGACCAGCCACTTCAGTCCGGGCAGCTCCGGCACCTCACCGGTGACGTCCCACGAGTCCAGCGCCGCCCGCAGCAGCGACGGCACGACCTCCAGGATCGTGACGCCCTCGTTCGGGATGGTGGCGAACAGCAGGTCCGGGTCGACGGCCGTGTCGCGGCCGACCACTCGGGTCGTGCCGCCGACGAGCAGCGTCGTCAGCATCTGCCAGACCGAGATGTCGAAGGTCACCGGCGCGTTGTGCACCAGCTTGTCCACGGAGGACACTTCCAGGTCGTCGACCTTGCACAGCAGGTGGTTGACCATGCCGCGGCGGTGCACCATGGCGCCCTTGGGCTTGCCGGTCGACCCGGACGTGAAGATCACGTACGCCAGGTCGTCCGCCGCGCCCGAAGCCGGCGCCAACGAGTTCGGCGCGTCCTCGGCGCCGTCGAGCACGACCACGTCGATCGGATTCCCGGCCGCCTCGACGATCTCGGCGGCCAGCTCCCGGTGCGCCTCGTCGACGACCAGCCTCGTGGCGCCGCTGTCGGTCAGCAGCCCGGCGATGCGCGTCACGGGCGCCGCCACGTCCAGCGGCACGTAGCCGCCGCCCGCGCCGAGCACACCGAGCACGGCGGTCACGAAGCCGATTCCCGGCGCGGCCAGCACGGCCACCAGGTCGGCGTCGGAGACCCGGCGCGACAGGGCGCTCGCCTTGCCCACCAGGGACTCGTAGGTGACCTCGGCGGAGTCGTCGACCACCGCGACCGCGTCCGGAGTGGACAGCGCGAACCCGCGCACCCGCTCCACCACGCCCTCGTACACCTCGGGCCGCACGGCCCCGGTGCCGATGGCGAGCAGCTCGTCGCGCTCGCCGGGGTCCAGCACGTCCACCCGGCTCAGCCGCGTGCCGGGGTCGGCGACGACGGTCCGCAGGAAGCGGACCAGCCGCTGCGCCAGGCGTTCCGCCGTGGCCTCGGTGAACAGGTCGGTGCTGTACTCGACGACGCCGCGCATCCCGGCGGGCAGGCCGTCGGCGTACTGCTCCTCCAGCAGCACGGTCAGGTCGAACTTCGACCGCAGCGACCGCACCGGCTCGACCCGACCGGTCAGGCCGGGCAGCAGCAGCGGCGCGTCCTCGCTGGTCTGCAACGTGAGCATGACCTGGAACAGCGGCTGCCGGTTGAGCGAGCGCACCGGGTTGAGCGCGTCCACGAGGTGCTCGAAGGGCACGTCCTGGTGCTGGTAGGCGGCCAGGTTCGTGTCGCGGACCCGGTGCACCAGGTCGCGGAAGCTCGGGTCGCCGCTGGTGTCGGTGCGCATGACCAGGGTGTTGACGAAGAACCCGACCAGCTCGCCCAGTTCCTCGTCGGCGCGGCCCGCGGTGGGGCTGCCCAACGGGATGTCGGTGCCCGCGCCCAACTTGGTGAGCAGGGCGGACAGCGCGGCCTGGAAGAGCATGAAGATGCTCGCCCCCGAGTCGCGGGCCAGCGCGACCAGCGCCCGGTACAGCTCGGGCTCGACGGCGAACTCCAGCTCGTTGCCGTCGTAGCTGCTGACGGCCGGGCGCGGGAAGTCGGTGGGGAGTTCGAGCTCCTCCGGCAGGTCGGCCAGCGCGCCGGTCCAGTAGGCCAGCTGGTGGGCCAGCAGGCTCTCCTCGTCGGCGTCGGCGCCGAGGAGTTCCTTCTGCCACACCGCGTAGTCCGCGTACTGCACGGGCAGCGGCTCCCACTCGGGGGCCTGCCCGGCGCTGCGCGCCTTGTACGCCACGCCGAGGTCGCCCACCAGCGGGGCGATCGACCAGCCGTCGAACGCGATGTGGTGGATCACCAGCAGCAGCACGTGTTCGGTGGGCGAGACCGCGAACAGCCTCGACCGCAGCACGGGTTCGGTGGCCAGGTCGAACGACAGGTCGGCCTCGGCCGTCATGGCGTCGGACAGCCTGGCCTCCGGCAGCCGCTTGAGCGGCAGCTCGGGGTAGCCCTCCGGCGCGTCGAGCACCCGCTGGAACGGTTCGCCCTCCACGTCCGGGAACACCGAGCGCAGGATCTCGTGCCGCACCACCAGGTCGTGCAGCGCGGCGCGCAGGGCGTCCACGTCGAGGTCGCCGACCAGCCGCACGGCCAGCGGCACGTTGTAGGTGCCCGTCACGCCCTCTTCGAGGCGGTCGAGGAACCACAGGCGCTGCTGGGCGAACGAGAGCGGCACGACGCCGTCCTCACCGCGGGCCGCGGGGACCAGCGCGGGACGGCCCGCGCTCGCGACGCTGTGCACCTGCTCGGCCACACCGGCGACCGTGCGGGTCTCGAACAGCGCGCGGATCGGCAGTTCCACGCCGAGCGCGGCGCGGGCCCGGCTGATCACGCGGGTGGCGAGCAGGGAATGCCCGCCCAGTGCGAAGAAGTCGTCGTCGATGCCGACCTGGGGCAGGTCGAGCACGTCGGCGAAGATGCCGCACAGGATGTCCTCGACCGGCGTGCGCGGACCGCGGCCGCGGCCCTGTCCGGCGAAGTCGGGCTCCGGCAGCGCCTTGCGGTCGACCTTGCCCTGCGGGGTCAGCGGGATCTCGTCCAGCACCACGATCGCGGACGGGACCATGTACTCCGGCAGCGACTCGACCAGCAGCTCGCGCAGGCCGACGGGCACGGTCGTGCCCTCGTCGACGACCACGTAGGCCACCAGGCGCTTGTCGCCGGTCGGGTCCTCGCGGACGATCGCGACGGCCTGGGTGACCGAGGCGTGCGACACCAGCGCCGACTCGATCTCGCCCAGCTCGATGCGGAACCCGCGCAACTGCACCTGGTCGTCGGCGCGGCCGACGTAGTCCAGCTGCCCGTCGGCGTGCCAGCGCACCAGGTCGCCGGTGCGGTACATGCGGGCACCGTGCCCGAAGAACGGGTCGGCGACGAACCGCTCCGCGGTCAGCTCCGGCCGGTTGAGGTAGCCGCGGGCCAGGCCGCCGCTGACGTACAGGTCGCCCACGACACCGGCGGGCACCGGCTGGAGCACCGAGTCCAGCACGTAGACGCGGTGCGCCGAGGTCGGCGTGCCGATCGGCGGACGGCCGCCGCCGGAGAGCGGGCCACCCACGGTCGCGGCGATCACGGACTCGGTCGGGCCGTAGCCGTTGAACATCCGGTGCGTGGCCGACCAGCGCGCCACGACCTCCGGCGGGCAGGCCTCGCCCGCGACCACGATCACCAGGTCGTCCGGGAGCACGGTGCCCTCGGCCAGACCACCGGCCACCACCGGCGGCAGCGCGGCCAGCGTGACGCGGTTGTCGTTGATCAGGTCGATCAGCGGCTGTCCGGGCGCCCGCGCCTCGTCGCCCGCGACCACGACCGTGCCACCGGCCAGCAGCGGGAGCGCGAACTCCCAGACGGTGGCGTCGAAGCTGTAGGACGCGAACTGGAGGACGTTGGTGTCCGGGGTGATGTCGAACTTCTCGATCAGGCTGGCGGCCATCGCGACGAACCCGCGGTGGTCGACCACGACGCCCTTGGGCTTGCCGGTCGAGCCGGAGGTGTAGATGACGTACGCGGGGTGGTCCTGCCGCAGCGGTTCCACCCGGTCGGCGTCGGTGAGGTCGTGCGACGGCAGCGCGTCCAGCTCGGCGACCAGGTCCGGCGCGTCGATCGCGAGCACCGGGGCGCCGGTGACGGTCAGGCCGTCGGCGACCGCCGTGGTGGACAGCAGCACCGCGGGGGCCGCGTCGGCGACCATGTAGTCCACGCGGTCGGCCGGGTACTTGGCGTCGATCGGCAGGTACGCCGCACCGGCCTTGAGCACGCCGAGCACGGCCACCAGCGCGTCGAGCGAACGCGGGAACGCCAGCGCGACGACCCGCTCCGGCCCGATCCCCCGGCCGACGAGCAGCCGGGCGAGCCGGTTGGCGCGGGCGTTGAGCCCGGCGAAGGACAGGCTCGTCCCCTCGAACACGGCCGCGGTCGCGTCGGGGGCCGCCGCGGCGCGGGCCTGGAACACCTCGGGCACCACGTGCGGCGCGATCGGCGCCGGGTTGCCCGCCCACTCGCCGAGGATCAGCTCGCGCTCGGCGGCGTCGAGCAGGTCGATCCGGGCCAGCGGCCGGTCGGGTTCGGTCACCAGCGACGTGAGCAGCATCCGGAAGCGGTCCACGATGGACTCGATCGCGGGCTCGTCGAAGGAGTCCGAGCGGTACTGGGCCAGCAGCCGCAAGCGCTTGCCGGGGTAGACCGACAGCGCGAACGGGTACTCGGCGACCAGCCGTCCGTCGGCGGCGACCACGCGCACACCGGGGATGAGGTCGCTCAGGTCGTCCACGTCGTGCGGGTAGTTGTGGAAGCTGACCACGGTGTCGAACAGCTCGCCCACACCGACGATCTGCTGCACGTCGGCCAGGCCGAAGTGGTGGTGCGGGGCCAGGTCGAACTGGTCCTCCTGGAGCTTCGCCAGCAGGTCCGCCAACGACGCCTTCGGGTCCAGCTGCACCCGGACCGGCAGGGTGTTGAGGAACAGGCCGACCATGGACTCCATGCCCGCCAGCTCGGCCGGGCGGCCGGAGCTGACCGCGCCGAACGCCACGTCGCGCTTGCCGGTGAGCCTGCCGAGCAGGACCGCCCAGCAGCCCTGCATGACGGTGTTCAGCGTCAGGCCGCGGGCGCGGGCCCACGACGACAGCCGGTGCGTGACGTCCTCGGGCAGGTCGACGATCAACGACTCCGGCATGGCGGCCACGCGGTCGCGCTCGTCCGGGCCGAGCTTGCTGGCCTCGCCGAAGCCGTCGAACGCCGTCCGCCACGCGGTGCGCGCGGCCTCGTCGTCCTGCTCGCCCAGCCAGGCCAGGTAGTCCCGGTACGGGGCCACCGGCGGCAGCGCGGACACGTCGGCGCCGTTGGCGCACAGCGTGAACAGCTCGCGGGCGAAGATCGGCATGGACCAGCCGTCGACCAGGATGTGGTGCACGGCCCAGAGCAGCCGGAACTTCTCGTCGCCGAGGCGGACCGCGGTGAAGCGGATCAGCGGCGGCGCGGTCATGTCGAACCGCTCGGCCCAGTCCGCGTCGGTGATCCTGGCCAGCTCGGTCACGGCGTCCTCGTCGGCCATGCCGGTGAGGTCGACCTCCTGCCACGGCAGGGAGACCTCGGCCTGGATCACCTGCACGGCGTCACCGGCCGGGCGCGACCGGAAGGACGCGCGCAGCGCGGGGTGCCGCCGGACGACCGCCTCCGCGGCGGCGCGGAACGCCACCACGTCCAGCGGGCCCTCGACGTCCACGACCGCCTGGAGCGTGTAGACGTCGCTGCCCTGCTTGTCGTACTCCGCCTGGAACAGCAGGCCCTTCTGCAGGGCCGAGAGCGGGAGCACGTCCTCCACGCCGCCGCAGTCGCGCTCGAACTCCTCGATCTCGTCCTCGGTCAGCGCGACGAGCGGGAAGTCCGACGGGCTGTGCCCACCGGCGTCCGGCAGCGCGACGAACGACTCCAGCACGCGGAACCAGGACTTCGCGATGTCGTCCACATCGGACTCGGAGAGCAGGTCGCCCGCCCACAGCCAGTCCGCGACCAGGTGCGGGCCGTCCGGGCGGTCCTCGGTCACCGGGGTGACCGCGAGGACGTGCCGCAGCGGCATGTCCGGGCTGACGCCGGTGCCGACGACGGAGTCGCCGCCCTCCAGCGACCACGGGGCCGAGGTGTTGCCCGCGGCGAAGCGGCCGAGGTAGTTGAAGCCGATCTGCGGCACGGCGAACCGGGCCAGCGCGCCGACGGTCTGCGGGTTGAGGTGGCGCAGCAGGCCGAAGCCGACACCGCGGTCCGGCAGCGCGCGCAACTGCTCCTTGACCCGCTTGATCGCGATGCCCGCACTGGCGCGGTCCACCTCGCCGGGGTCGACGCGCAGCGGGAACACACTGGTGAACCAGCCGACCGTGCGGGACAGGTCCACGTCGTCGTCGAGCTGCTCGCGACCGTGGCCCTCGACCTCGACGAGCACGCCGGAACCCGTGCCGCCCAAGCGCTTGCGCCGCCACTCGGCGACGGCGAGCGCGAGGCCGGCGAGCAGGACGTCGTTGATCTCGCCGTGGAACGCGGCGGGCACGGTGGTGAGCAGCGCGGCGGTCGTCGCGGCGGGCAGCACCACGCGCAGCGACTTCGCCGTGCCGTAGGTGTCCAGTTCCGGGTCGAGCGGCCGGGAACCCAGCCGCGGGTCGTCGGGCTTGACCTGCGCGGTCCACAGCGGCAGCTCACGGGTGCGCGCGGCGGCGCGGGCCTTCTCCGAGAGCACCTTGGCCCAGCGGCGGAACGAGGTGCCGACCGGGTCGAGCGCGATCGTCCGACCGGCGACCACGGCCTCCCAGGCCGCCTTGAGGTCCGGCACCAGGATGCGCCACGACACGCCGTCGACGACCAGGTGGTGGATCACCAGGACGAGGCGGGACTCCAGCAGCACCGCCTGGACGACCCTGCCCTCCTCCGGCACGAGCCGGGCCCGTGCCGCGGCGACCTCGGTGTCCACATCGGACGAAGCGCCGATGGTGAGCACGTCGGCGGCGCTGATCGCGCCCGCGGGCAGGGTCTCCAGCGACCACAGGCCGTCGACCGGCACGGACAGCCGGGTGCGCAGGCCGTCGTGGTGGTCGAGGACGGCCTGGAGCGCGGCCGTGAGGGCGGCCGCGTCCAGGCCGTTCGGCACCCGCAGCACCACGTACTGGCTGTACTGGCGGGTGCGGTCGGTCAGCGACTCCAGGTCCTCGCGGAGCTGGTGCGCGATGGGGGTCAGCTCGACCTCGCCCACGCCGTCGTCGGCGGTCGCGGCGGCCGTGGCACCGGCCGGGCGGGCGATCGTGGCGATGGCCGAGGGGGACCGGTGGCGCAGCACGTCGCGCGAGGTGATCAGCAGACCGGCCCTGCGGGCGCGGCTGACGACCTGGATGGAGCTGATGCTGTCGCCGCCGAGCGCGAAGAAGCTGTCCTCCACGCCGACCTCGGGCAGGCCGAGCACCTCGGCCATGACCTCGCAGAGCACCCGCTCCTCGTTGCTGCGCGCCACCCGGCCGCGCGGACCCGCGCTGAAGTCGGGGGCGGGGAGGGCCTTGCGGTCGACCTTGCCGTGCGCGGTCAGCGGCATCGAGTCCAGCGCGAGGAGGCTGGAGGGCACCATGTACTCGGGCAGCAGCCGGGCCAGCCGGTCGCGCACGTCGGCCGTGTCGACCGGGGTCCCGTTGTCGGCGACCAGGTAGCCGATCAGCCGCTTGTTGCCGACGGGGTCGGTCACGACCGCGACGGCCGCGTCGCCGATGTGCGGCAGGCCGCGCAGCGCCGACTCGATCTCGCCCAGCTCGATCCGGTGGCCGCGCACCTTGACCTGGTGGTCGCGGCGTTCCACGAACTCCAACTGCCCGTCCTCCCTGCGGACCACCCGGTCCCCGGTGCGGTACATCCGGAGACCGGAGCCCGCGAAGGGATCGGGGACGAACGCGGCCGAGGTGCGGGCGGGGTCGCGCAGGTAGCCGCGGCCCACCCCCAGCCCGCCCACGTAGAGCTCACCGGCGACGCCGGGCGGCACCGGGCCCAGGTCGTCGCCCAGCACGTACAGCCGGGTCCCGCGCACCGCGCGGCCGATCGGGACGCGCGCGGAGGCCACCGAGTCGTCGACGGTGATCGTCGCGTGCGTGACGTCGTCCGAGCACTCGGTCGGCCCGTAGGCGTTGACCAGCGGGATGGTGGGGAAGCGCGCGAACCAGCGCAGGCACAGGTCCGGGGGCAGCGCCTCGCCCGTGACCACCAGCCGCCGCAACGAGGGCAGCCTCGGGCGGTCGCCGACGACGTCCCACGCGTCCAGCGCCGCGCGCAGCAGCGAGGGCACGACCTCCAGGACCGACACCGACTCGTCGGCCACGAGCGGGAACAGCGCGTTCGGGTCGGCCGCGGTCTCGCGCGTCACCACGCGCACCCGGCCGCCGACCACCAGCGGCGCCAGCATCTGCCAGACCGAGATGTCGAACGTGAGCGGGGCGTTCTGCACCAGCGAGTCCGCCGCCGTGAGAGCCAGGTCGTCGACCTTGGCCAGCAGGTGGTTGACCATGCCGCGGCGGTGCACCATGGCGCCCTTGGGCCTGCCGGTCGACCCGGACGTGAAGATCACGTACGCCAGGTCCTCCGGAGCGCCCAGCACCGGCACGAGCACGTCGTCCTCGGCGCCGTCCAGCACGACCAGGTCGATCGGGTGGCCCGCCGCCGCGGTGATCTCCGCGGCGAGCGCGCGGTGCTCGGGATCGACCACCAGCGCGCGGATCCCGTTGTCGGTCAACAGCTCCGCGCTGCGGCGCACCGGCGCGCGGGTGTCCAGCGGCACGTAGGCGCCACCTGCCCCGATCACGCCGAGCACCGCGGACACGAACCCGGCGCCGGGCGCGGCGAGCACGCCGACCAGGTCCGCGGTCACCCGGCGGGACAGGGCGCTCGCACGGGCGACGAGCGCGGCGTAGGTGGTCGCGGTGTCGTCCTCGACCACGGCGAGCGCGTCGGGGTGCGCGGCGGCGTGCGCACGCACCAGCTCGACGAGGTCGGCGTCCGCGCCGTCGACGAACGCGCCGGGCTCCTCCAGCCAGCCCGAGCGCTCCGGCGCGCCGACCACGTCGACGCGGCCGAGCGGCACGTCGTCGGCGATGGTGGCGAACGCGGCCAGGAAGGCGGTGAACCGCGCGAGGTGGTCCTCGACCTCCTGCGCCGTGTACAGCTCGGGGTTGCCGTTGACGTGCACCTCGGTGCCGCCGTCCGGCGCGTCCACGACGGTGATCATCAGGTCTTCGATGAGGCCGGTCGACAGGTTGTTGACCGTGACGCCGCACGAGCCGAGCGCGAACTCGGTCTGCTGCGGCAGGATGTTGACGAACGGGCCGAACGGCCTGCGGTCCTCGGAGGACAGTCCCATCCCCCGGCGGATGCGGCTCACCCGGTAGCGCTGGTGCTTGAGCACCTGCGCCAGTTCGCGGGAGGTCTGCGCGAGCAGCTGGGCCCTGGTGGCGTCGGGGCGGACCCGGACGCGCAGCGGCAGGTAGTTCGCGATCATGCCGGGGATGGCGCGCATCGAGGCGCCCATCCTGGCGGTCGCGGGCAGCGTCAGCAGCACGTCGCCGACACCGGTCATCCGCTGCGTGTAGACGCCGACCGCGGACAGCACGACGGCGGGCCAGGTCGAGGTGGACCGGCGGGCCAGGTCGCGCAGCTCCGCGGCCGTCGCGGCCGGGACCACCGCGGTGCGGCGGAGGAAGCCGCGCACCGCGGTGCCGGTCTGCGCGCGCTGCGACAGGCTGGGCAGGTCCGGCGCCTGGTCGAAGCGGGCGGCCCAGAAGTCGCGGTCGCGCTGGAACCACACCGAGTCCGTGTAGGCCTTCTCGGCGTCCAGCAGCTCCTTGAGCGGCGGCAGCTGCCCCTCGACGGCCGAGCGGCCCTCGACCAGCGCCTGGTAGATCTCGGCGAGCCTGCGCCAGAACACGACCTGGCTGTACCCGTCGCACAGCAGGTGGTGGATGCACATGTAGAAGAAGTGGCGGTCGTCGGACAGTTCCACGACGGCCAGCCGGAACATGGGGAAGTCGTCCAGCGTGAACGGCTTCGCCAGGTCGGCGGCCATCCACTCGACGGCCGCGGCCTCGCCCAGCTCCAAGGACACCAGCGGCACCTCGGCCAGCGACTCGACCACCTGCCGCGGCGCGCCGTCCACTTCGACGTACCGGGTGCGGGTGCACTCGGCCTCGACGATCAGCTGCCGTGCCGCGGCGCGGAACGCGTCGACGTCCAGCGGACCCCGGATGTCCAGGTATCCGGCGGAGTTGTACGCGACACCGCGTCCGTGGAACTTCTCGTCGAACCAGATCTCCGCCTGACCAGCGGACAGTGGCAGACTCGCCGCTGCGGTCATGAGCTTCTCCTTGAGATGGCCGTCGGAGGGGCCGACAGGCGGGATCCGTTCTCCGCCAGCACTTCGGCGCCGTAGATGTCGGCGATCCACTGGTCGTGGTAGATGGTGTCCAGGTAGCGGTCACCCAGGTCCGGCGAGATCGCCACGGCCGAGAGGCCGTCGTCGGGCCGGTTGCGCGCGAGCCAGTCCATCGCCCCGCTGATGACGGTTCCGGTGGATCCGCCGAACAGGAAACCGTGGCGCACCAGCATCCGGCAGGCCCGCACGGTGTCGATCTCCGCAACGTGCACGACCTCGTCCACCATGGACTCGTCGAGCAGCGGCGGTCTCACGCTGGTCCCCAGGCCCGGCAGCATCCGCGGCTCGGCGGGCGTCCCGAAGGTCACCGAGCCGACGCTGTCGATCGCCACGATCCGCACCGACGGCCGGTTCTCGCGGAAGTACCGCGAGCAGCCCATCAGCGTCCCGGTGCTGCCCGCTCCGATGAAGAGCACCTCGACCTCGGGGAAGCTCTTGAGGATCTCCGGCCCGGTGGTGAGGTAGTGCGCCATCGCGTTGCCGGGGTTGGCGTACTGGTTGAGCCAGACGTAGCCCCGCTCGCGGCGCATCCGCTCGACGAACCGGATGCGCGCGCCGAGCAGCCCCTCCTCGGGGTGCGGCTCGGTGACGACGTGCACCTGGGTGCCGAGCGACTGCATCAGCTGCCGCGCGCCCAGCGTGCACCGCGTGTCCGTGACGCAGAGGAACCCGTAGCCCTGGCTCGCGGCCACCAGGCTGAGCGCGACGCCGAGGTTGCCCGACGAGCTCTCGACCAGGGTGTCGCCGGGGCGCAGCTGACCGTTGCGCACGGCGGTCGCGACCATCTCGGTCGCGGCCTTCAGCTTGATGGACCCGGCGAAGTTGAAGCCCTCGCACTTGAGGTACAACGGGTGACCGGACAGCGTCCGGAGATCTACGTACAGATCGTCCACGTTGAACTCTTGCGGCGTGGATATGACTGGCATGAACCGACTCCTACGAGATCGACCAGCGGCGACTCATCGCTTCCCGTAGCGATGCAGGTCATAGAAGAAGTCGTCCACGTGGGCGAGGTCGCCTGCGCGCCCCACCTCGTCGTAGACGAACTTGCCGACGGCCAGGTCCAGCACCCCGAGGCCGAACGGCGAGAAGAAGATCGGCTTGTCCGCGGGCAACCGGACCGCCCCCGTCATCACGTCGAACAACGTGCCGGACAGGAAGTCGCGGTTGCCCTCCGCCTGCTCGGCCAGGTGCACGGACGTGTTGGCCTTGAGGCAGTGCTCGACGTCGTCGACGATGTTCGTGCCGGACAGCACGACCTCGGAGGAGAGGTCGCGCAGCGACACGTGCAGCACCAGCGGGTTGTGCTCGAACCACGTCGGGTCGGTGATGTGCGGCTCGCCCGCGACGGTCGCGAACACCACGAGGTCGGAAGCCCTGATGAGGCTTTCGGCGCTGTCGTGGATCCGGGCGGTGCCGTCGCCGGTGGACTCGACGTAGCCCTGGAACCCGGCGGCGTGCTCGGCGCTGAGGTCGTGGATGCCGACCTCGTCGAACGACCAGCCGCTGCCGGTGAGGTAGGTGTGGATGTAGCGGGCGATCAGCCCGGTGCCGATGAAGCCGACCTTCGCGGGCCTGCCGCGGTCGCGGGTGAGCCAGTCGGCGGCGAGCGCGGCCGACGCGGCCGTGCGCACGGCGCTGATGATGGAGCTCTCCATGCAGGCGATCGGGTAACCGGTCTCCTGGTCGTTCAGGATCAGCACGGCCGAGGCGCGGGGGATGCCGCGCCCCACGTTCGCCGGGAAGCTGGAGATCCACTTCACGCCGTGCACGCCGATGTCACCACCGACCGACGCGGGGAGCGCGATGATGCGCGACGCGGGGTCCTGCGGGAAGCGCAGGAAATACGAAGGCGGGTTCACGGTGTCTCCGGAGCCGTGCAGCCGGTAGGCCGCCTCGACCAAATCCAGGAGGTGTTTGTCGCGACCCTGCAATACTTCGTGCACTTGCGCGCCGGAAATCACCGAGAAGGTCGGAGTCAGATCCGACATGTATACCCACGCTCCTCTGCACCAACCGCGGCAACGTGCTGCGGCGACCTGATGAATATGCTGCCCACCAGGGCTGACGAGGCGCTGACACAGGGCTGACGAATCGATCTACCTGCGGTTACCGGTTGACGGATCGCCTTCTAGAGAAAATATATAGAAAATCGAGTTGTCCACTCGACCGTAACGTGGTCCACACATTGACAGGCCTACGGGGCCGTGCCTATGTTTGTTCCCAGTAGAGCGCGCCATTCACCGAAGTGCCGTCGCGCCCCCCATCAACAATTCACATCCGCGACTTTTGTCGTGTGCGGACAGGAAGGATCGTCTTCGATGGAAGATCGCAGGATCAAGAATGTCGTCGTCCTGGGTGGCGGCACGGCGGGCTGGATGACCGCGTCCTACCTAGGCAAGGCCCTCGGCCCGGCCGTCAAGATCACCGTGCTGGAAGCGCCGTCGGTCCCCCGGATCGGTGTCGGCGAGGCGACAGTCCCGAACCTGCACAAGGTGTTCTTCGACTTCCTCGGCCTGGCCGAGGAGGACTGGATGCGCGAGTGCAACGCCAGCTTCAAGATGGGCATCAAGTTCACCAACTGGCGCACCGGCGGCAGGGGTGACTCGAACCCGCGGCCCTACCGCGACACGACCGACCACTACTACCACCTGTTCGGCCTGCTGCCGAACCACGAGAACGAGCCGCTGTCCGCGTACTGGTCGCACAAGCGCCTCACCGGCCAGACCACCGAGGCGTTCGACTACGCCTGCTACCGCGAGCCCCCGATCCTGGACGCGAAGCTCGCGCCGCGGCACGCCGACGGCACCAAGTGGACGAACTACGCGTGGCACTTCGACGCCGCGCTGGTGGCCGAGTTCCTGCGCAAGTTCGCGACCAACAAGCAGGGCGCGATCCACATCCAGGACGAGTTCATCGACGCCGACGTGGACACCCGCGGCCACGTGACCGCGTTGAACACCAAGGGCGGCCGCAAGATCGAGGGCGACTTCTTCGTCGACTGCTCCGGCTTCCGCGCGCTGCTGATCAACGGCGTCATGCGCGAGCCGTTCCTCGACATGAGCGACCACCTGCTCAACGACCGCGCCGTGGCCACCCAGGTCCCGCACGACGACGAGGCCAACGGCGTCGAGCCGTTCACCGGTTCCATCGCCATGACCAACGGCTGGACCTGGAAGATCCCGATGCTGGGCCGTTTCGGCACCGGCCACGTCTACTCCAGCCGCTTCACCACCCAGGACGCCGCCACGCAGGAGTTCTGCGAGATGTGGGGCTTGGACCCGAGCGAGCAGAAGCTCAACCACATCAAGTTCCGCGTCGGCCGCAACCGCCGCACCTGGGTCCGCAACGTCGCCGCCATCGGCCTGTCCTCCTGCTTCCTCGAGCCGCTCGAGTCCACCGGCATCTACTTCATCACCGCCGCCCTCTACCAGCTCGCGAAGCACTTCCCGGACAAGAACTTCGACCCGATCTTCGCCGACCGCTTCAACGCCGAGATCAACACGATGTTCGACGACTCGCGCGACTTCCTCCAGGCCCACTTCAGCCTGGCCGCGCGCAACGACACCGAGTTCTGGCGCGCCTGCAAGGACCTGGTGCTCGCGGACGACATCAAGGAGAAGATCCGCATGTACAAGGCGGGTCTGGCGATCAACATGCCGGTCACCGACGAGAACACCTACTACGCCAACTTCGACGCCGAGTTCCGCAACTTCTGGACCAACGCCAGCTACTACTGCGTCTTCACCGGCCTCGGCTTCGACCCCCAGCAAACCCTCACCAAGCTCACCCACCACCCCTCCATGCTCGACTCGGCGGAACACGTCTTCGCCGACATCAAGCGCAAGCAGCAGGAACTCCTCACCACCCTCCCCACCACCTACGACTACCTCAAGCAACTGCACGGCAAGTAACCGCGCAGCAAGGAAAACGCCGGAACGGGCCCCCGACCCGCTCCGGCGTTTTCGCGTACGGAAACCCCACCAACACAGCCCAACACAGCCACGCCACAACATCGGCGCAGCCGCCCCCTCGCATCCGGCGCGGAGCGCCCGCCGCATTACCGACGCGCAGCGAGGTGCCTTGTCGGCGCAGCCGATGCCCTAGTCGGCGGAGCCGATGCCCTAGTCGGCGGAGCCGATGCTGGCGGAGCCAGACCTCCCCCTGCCCCCGATACACAGCGCCCTCCTGCCACACCCCCGTTTGTCAAGGCATCTTTCCCGCCTTGACAAACGGGGGTGTGGCATTGAGATAATTGCGCGCCGGGGGCTGGGCTCCACAGAGGGTGGGAAACAACGCACCGGAGGCCGCGCTCCGCAGGGGAACAACACACCCGAAAGCCGGGCCGCACAGGGAGCGGGGAACAACACGCCAGGGGGCCACGTCTTCAGGGGAACCAACGCGCCGGAGGCCGGAGTCAAGAAAACAACCCCCCGACGACCAAACTCCCCCCAAAACCCACCCCTACCTCCCCCCGAACGGCACGAACCCCACCCCCTCCCCCTCCACCATCCGCCCACTCCTCACAACCATCCCCACGAACCCCCGCCTCCCCCGAGCAGCCACGATGAACCTCTTCGCCAGCCCCTCCACCACCTCGGGGTAGTACTTCCCGATCATCGCCGCCGGCTGCGCACACGGCGTGTTCACCCTCGTCACCATCACCGTCGCCCCCGTGAACTTCCGGTGCTCCACGTCGTACGGCCCGAAATCCACCCCCGGCGGCAGCACCAGGAAATCCTGGATCCCACCCGTCCCCCGGAACCCGCCTATCACCACGTTCACCCCCAAGCACTGCGCCAGGAACAGCCGCACCGCCGCAGCACCCTCCACCTCCCGAGGCAGCACCTCGTACGCCGCGGCCAGCGACTGCAACCCCTTCCCGCACGCCTCCTCCTCCAGCCCCAGCTCACCCGCGATGTGATCCAGGTCCGCGTCGCTGATCAACGACACCGACTGCCTGTTCAACACCGGCGTGTACCGCTGGTAGGAAGGGCTTCGGACATCCGCAGCGATCACCTGCCCACCGTTGCGCACACTGCCCTCGATCCGATTCGACACCACGTCGAACTCGGCGTCACCAACGGGAACAGTGCAGAACTCGGCCGTACTGGGCGCCACGAGGATCAACTCCAGGTGACCAAGCGGAGGCGGGGTCGACATCGCGCGGATTCTAGGCGGCGGAGGTTACAACCCGAACTCGCACGAACCCGACCCAGCGCACAGGAGCACAAAAGCACAGGGAACCCCCTCACACCCCCATCCGAGCCAACCGCCCCCTGGTCTCCACCGTCGTGGGATGCCCCTCCCCCAACACCTCCGCGTAGTCCGCCAACAACCGCGCGAGCATCTCCCGAGCACGCCCCCGCTCCCCCGACTCGTACACGGCCGCCACCAGGTTCCCGCACACGTCCATCGTCTTCGGGTGCTGCCGCCCGAGGTCCGCCAGGAACCACGAGTAAGCCCCCTCCAACAGCTCCAGCCCCCGCGCCGACTCCCCCAGCGAGAACAGCACCGCGCCCAGCGTCCCCGCCGTGGTGGCGGTGTCGTCGTGCTCCCCCAGCACCCGCCGCCGCCGTTCCAGGGTGTCCTCCAGCAGCGCCACGCCCTCCTGCCGCTCCCCGCGCATCACCAGCGCCGTCCCCAGGTTGTGCGCGCAGTGCAGCGAAGCCGGGTGGTCGACCCCGGCGGCCCGGTGGTAGCGCGCCAGCGCCTCGCGGTGCGCCGCCTCGGCCTCGGGCAGCCGCCCCAGCTGGTACAGGGTGCCCCCGAGGTCGTCCAGCAGGGCGATCGTCACCGGGTCGTCGGGCCCGAGCAGTCGTTCGGCGGACCCCAGCACCTCGCGCAGTCCGGGTTCGGCCTCCTCGTGGTGCCCCTCGTCCAGCAGCGCGAACACCCGGTCGCCCAGCTCGACGACCTCCGGCGGCAGTTCCGGCTCGGTCACGCGGCTCTCCTCACCTGCCGGGACGCCCGGCCCGCCACTTACCGTAGTCGGCCGGGCACCCGGACGGGTGTGAGGTGGAAGTCCAGGTCCAGAGGCCCGTCCGCGCTGCGAACGGCCGTCGGGGCGGGAATGCTGGGAGGCGCCCGTCCCCGACCCCGTGAGGAAGCATGGCGAACCCGAGCCGCACCACCGCACTGCACTGGACCGTCGTCGTACCGGTGATCGCGGTCGCCGCGCTCGCGCTCACCTGGGGACGGGCGCTGCCGGTCCTCGCCGTGGTGCTGGTCGCGGTGCTGCTGGCGGGCGCGGTGCTCGCGGCCGTGCACCACGCCGAGGTGGTGGCGCACCGGGTGGGCGAGCCGTTCGGGTCGCTGGTGCTGGCGGTCGCGGTGACCGTGATCGAGGTGGCGCTGATCGTGACGCTGATGGTCGACGGCAAACCCGGCAGCGAGACGCTGGCCAGGGACACCGTGTTCGCCGCGGTCATGATCACCACGAATGGCATCATGGGGGTGTCGCTGCTGGTCGGGGCGTTGAGGCACCGGGTGGCGACGTTCAACCCGGAGGGCACGGGCGGCATGTTCGCCACCGTCACCACGATCACCACGCTGAGCCTGGTGCTGCCGACGTTCACCACGACCAAACCGGGCCCGGAGTTCTCGCCCGCCCAGCTGGCGTTCGCCGCCGTCGCGTCACTGGCGCTGTACGGCCTGTTCGTGGCGATGCAGACGGTCCGCCACCGCGACTACTTCCTGCCGCTCGACGAGCACGGCGAGGTCATGGAGGAGCACGCCACCCCGCCGACCGGCAGGGCCGCGGCGATCAGCCTCGGCCTGCTGCTGGTGTCGCTGGTGGCGGTCGTGGGCAACGCCAAGGCGGTCTCGCCCGCGATCGAGGCGGGCGTCGAGGCCGCGGGCTTCCCGCTGGCCGTGGTCGGTGTGGTCATCGCCCTGCTGGTGCTCGCCCCGGAGACCCTCGCCGCCGTCCGCGCCGCCCGCCGGGGCCGGGTGCAGACCAGCATCAACCTCTCGCTGGGCTCGGCGATGGCGAGCATCGGCCTGACCATCCCGGCCATCGCCATCGCGTCGATCTGGCTGACCGGCCCCCTGGTGCTGGGCCTCGGCCCGACGCACATGGTGCTGCTCGCGCTCACCGTCGTGACGGGCACGCTGACCATCGTGCCGGGCCGCGCGACCCTGCTCCAGGGCGGTGTCCACATCGGACTGCTGGCCGCGTTCCTGTTCCTCGCCGTCAGCCCGTGACGGCGAGGAACAGGCGCGTCACACCGCCGCGAGCGGAGCCGTGCGGAACGGGTCCTCGCGGTCGAGCTTGCCGGTGAACAACCCCTGGAACAGGTTGAGCTTCTGCATGTTCGAGGTGCCCTCGATGAACTCCATGCCCCGCGCGTCGCGGACCAGCTTGTCCAGCACCGGGTGCTCCAGCCGCGCGCCCGCCCCGAAGAACGTGCACGCCTCCTGGGTCGCGTCGTGCGCGAGCTGGGCGGCCCGCACCTTCGCCGCCGACGCCAGGTAGCCGTCACCGGTCCTCGCGTCGACCGCGGCCGCCGCCAGGTGCACCAGCCTGCGGGCGCCGTCGATCCGGCGGGCCAGCAGGTCGAGCCGGTCGCACTCGTCGCGCCGCAACGAGGTGCGGTGCGTGATCACGTACTCGTGCGCGGCCCGCGCGATGCCCAGCGCGATGGCCGCGACGCCGGGTCGGAGCAGGTTGAACGTCTGCACGAACGCCCACATCCCCCGCCGCGACGGCGAGAGGTGCCGTCCGAGGAACCGCTCCGGCGGGATCTCGACCTCGTCCATGGTGATCGCGCTGATCCGCGCGCCGCGCAGGCCGATGGTCTCCAGCGCCTCGGCGTGGAAGCCGGTGCTGGGGTTCTCGACCAGGACGGCGTTGATGCCCAGCGGGCCGGGGCTGGTCCGCGCGAACACCACGCCGAGCTGGGCGCGGGCCGCGTTGCCGACGTACCGCTTGGCGCCGCTGAGCAGCGCGGGCCGGTCGGCGGTGGCGGGAACGACCGTCGTGCTCAGCGCACCGGCGTCGGACCCGCGGTCGGGCTCGGTCAGCGCGAAGAACGTCCACAGAGGACTTTCCAGCATCCGGCCGTAGAACCAGTCCTTCTGCTGCTCGTCGGCCAGCAGGTCGATCAGCACGCCCGCGAGCAGCGGACCCGGTGAGGCGACCAGCATGCCGACGTCGGCGCAGGACAGCTCCTCCATGATGATCGCCCGTTCCAGGGCGAGGGTCCCGTAGAACCTGTTGCCCGCGATGGGGATCGGCACGTTGCCGTACTCCGGAGGGATGCCCATGGTGGACAGGTACCGCACGGCGGGCAGGTCGAAGTGCTCCCGGATCAGCTCCGGGTCGCGGTCGAGCGCCAACCCGAGCGCCCGGAAGTCGGCGCCCCACTCGCGGACCTGCGCGCGCAGCGCGAGCAACCGGTCGTCAAGCTGGATCATCGTCACACCTCCGGACGGCAGTAGGCCTCGGCGAGCAGCTCCGAGACGCGTGCCACCTGCCCCGGCCCACCGGCCAGGTAACCGCTGGCACCGAGCAGTTTCACCAGCGCGCGGTCGGCGTAGGTGAGCTGGGTGTGCAGGTGGTTGAGGACGGTGTCCGGCAGTTCGCCGGGCCCGATCCCGGTGAGCACCGCGCGGACCTCGAGGTGCTCGATGAGGCCGTCGGCGACGGTCGACTTCACCATCTGCTGCTGGAGCAGCGTGGAGTTCCCGGTGCGCCTGCCGTTGAGGTAGCGCATGGCGGTCTCGCGCAGCTCCTCGGACAGGCCGAGCCGCAGCCAGACCAGTCCGAGCGTCCAGCCCGCCCGTTCGGCGGGCGAGAACCCGTTGGCGCCCGGTCGGACCTGGTGCCGCAGGAGTTCGACGTCACCGCCAGGCAGCTCGATCACGCCGAGCGCCTTCTCCGCGGCCGAGCCCCGGTCCACCGTCACGCCGTCGGCCCAGACCCGCGCCGCTCCCGCGGCGATGGCCGTGGGCACGATGGCGTGCCCCGCGGGGCCGCACGGCAGCAGGCCGGGCAGCACCGCGGTGGCGAGTTCGGTCAGCGCGGCGGCCACGCCCTCGGTGCGCGCGGCGCGGTGGCAGCGCGACCACTGGTCGGTCCGCGCGATCGTGGTCACCTCGGCCCCACCGCGCAGGAACCGAGGTCACCGGTGGTGGGGTCGTGGTCGATCAGCACGACCGGCTCGTCGGGAGCGCCGTGCGCGGCCAGCAGCGACCACGCCGAGGTGCACGGGTACCCGGCGCCGCCGACGAGCACGGGACCGTCGTGGCGCACCAGCGCGGGGTCGACGCCGGCGCCGACGATCACGGTGGTCGTCGAGCCGGGGCGGGTCAGCGCGCCGAGCGCTGCGTCGATCGCGCCGGGCAGGTCGGCCTCGCGGACGCCCACCTCGTGCGCGATCGCCAGCGGCGCGGAACCGGTGTCCTCCAACAGGATCGCCACCCCGGCGTTGCCCTGGGGCGCCTCGCCCTCGATCTGGTAGGGCAGCGTCGACTGGTCGAGGACCAGCACGAGGGCGCGGTGGTAGCCGTGCCGCCGGGCGTAGTCGCCGGCGAGCTCGAGCGCGGTGAACGGGGCGCAGGTGCCGCTGTCGGACAGCGCGAACACCAGCGGGCCGTTGGGCAGCGCCTCGGACAGGAACGTCGCCGCGGAGAGGCGGCAGTCCAGGTCCGGGGTGCTGTGCGCGACCATGGCGAGGTCGACCAGGTCGTCCTCGCCCAGTTCCAGCTCCCGCAGCAGCACCTGCGCCATGGCGGTGAACGTCGTCCCCGCCCCGAGGACCTCCGGGCGGACGGCGACGCCGTAGCCCCTGGTGAGGTCGGCGAAGTGCCGCTGGGAGAACTCGTCGTCGATCCGGCGGTCCCCGCCGTCGAACTTCCTGTGCACGACCCGTGCCACCCCGAGCGGGGATTCGACCAGGCGCGGACGCCTGGTCGCCTCGGGAACGGGTGCCGCCGTCCGGTACATGCTCAGGCGTCCCGCTCTGCCACGACGAAGTCGGCGAGCGAGGCCACCGTCTCGAAGTGCGCCATCTCGAGGTTGTCGGTGTCGAACTCGACCTCCAGCGCCTCCTCCAACTGCATCAGCAGCTCGAAGACGCCGGTCGAGTCGAGGCCGAGCTCGTCGAACAGCCGGGACGACTCGGTCAGCTCGGGCAGGTCGTAGTCGAGCACCTGGGCCAGCACCGAGGTGATGGCGGAGACGATCCTGGCACGCTCGGGAGTCGTCGTCTGGATGTCGGCCGTGTCACTCATGGTTCGTTTTCCTTCCGGGGGTGGAGCGGGTCTATTCCGGCGTCGCCAGGACCGCGGTCTCGGGGAGGTGCTGGTGGCGGAGGAGGTCCTCGGTGGTGTCGCGCTCGCGGACGAGGTGCGCGCGGCCGTTCAGCACGAGCACCTCGGCGGGGTAGCCGTGGCTCAGGAACAGCACCGGCGACGCGGTCGGGCCGTACGCGCCGGAGCGCAGCACGCCGACCAGGTCGCCGGGGCGCACCGGCGGGAGGGCGATCTTCTTGCCGAGGGTGTCGTTCGGCGTGCAGAGCGGCCCGGTGACGTGCCAGCTCTCGTCGGCGGGCTCGTCGATCCGGTTGAGCACGCGCATGGGGAAGTTGCGCTTGACGAAGGACCCGATGCCGACCGCGGCCATGTGGTGGTTCGTGCCGCCGTCGGCGACCGCGAACTTCTCCCCCATCGACTCCTTCACGTAGGCCACCCGCACCACGTACGTGCCGGAGGTCGCGGTGAGGTAGCGGCCCAGTTCCATGACGAGCCTGGTCTCCGGGTGCGCGTCGGCGAACTCGGCGATGATCGGGTTGACCCGCGCGGCCAGCAGCGGCAGGTCGAGGTCGCGTTCGCCCTCGAAGTAGGCGACGCCGAGGCCACCGCCGATGTCGACCATGTCCAGGGGGAACCCGAGGACGTCGGACACCCGGTTGGCCAGCTCGAAGATGCGCTCGGTGTTCTCGGCGATCGCCTCCTCGCTGAGGATGCGGGTGCCCATGTAGACCTGCACGCCCATCAGCCGCACGTTCGGGTGCCGCTGCGCCAGGTCGGCGTTGTCGAAGACCTGCGTCTCGTCGATGCCGAACTGGCGCGGCTTGCCGCCCATGGTCAGGCCGGAGCCCTTGACCGCGAAGCTGGGGTTGACCCGCAGCGCGACCGGGGCCGCGATGCCGCGCTGGCGGGCCAGCTCGTCGATGACCGCCAGTTCGCCGAACGACTCGCAGATGATGGTGTAGATGCCCTCGTCCAGGCAGGCGGCGATCTCGCGCGCGCTCTTGCCGGGCCCGAGAAAGATGATGTTCTCCGGTGCCACGCCCGCGCGGCGCACCGTGAGCAGCTCGGCCATCGAGGAGCACTCGACCCGCGCGCCCGCCCCGTGCAGCACCGAGCACACGCCGATGTTCGGGTTCGACTTGAGGGAGAAGAAGAACTCCAGCCTCGGGTGCATGTGCTCCTTGAGGCCGTGCACCCGCGACGCCAGCTCGTCGCCGTCGTAGAGGTAGAGCGGCGTGCCGAACTCCTCCGCGATCTCCCTGATCGGAATGCCCTGGACCTCGAACTCAGCGCTCATCGCCGGTCCTCCTCCGCCAGTCGGGTGGTGATCTCCGCGTCCACGGCGGCGATCTGCTCGTCGGAGGTGCCGACGAGGATGCCGTAGAGCCGTCCGTCGAACGCCCCGTCGACGCGGGAACCCGCATTGACCGTGGCGAAGTTGTTGACCAGCAGGCCGGTTCCGCCGCGCTGCTCCAGCACCAGGCCGTCGAGCGCCTTGCGCACGGTGGCGAAGCCCAGCTCGCCGGTGAGCCGCAGGGGGTAGTGCCGGGCCAAGGCGATCTGCCCGGCGTCCACGAACCGCTCCTGGAGCGGGACCTGGTAGGTGGACATGTTGTTGCGCGCGTTGATCTCGACGACCGGGTAGAGCCCGTCGTCGGGGTCGACCATCGCGTCCACGCCGACCACGCCGAAGTAGCCGTCGGCGGCGAGCTTCTTGCCCAGCAGGCTCGCGGTGTGCACCAGCTCGTCCACCTGCTTGCCGGACAATCTGGCGGGCATCCGGTGTCCCTTGTGGACACCGCCCTCGGTGTAGAGCTCCTTGACGAAGTCGAAGTTCGTCACGCCGTCGCGGCCCACGGTGAACTGGTAGTTCAGGTCGGTCTTCTTCGCGACCCAGTTCTCCACGCAGAACGCGATGCGCGGCTGCCCCGACTTCTCCACCTGCTTGGCGATCATCCGGAACAGCCGGTCCATCCGGCGGGGGCTCTCCAGCACGGCGATGCCCTTGCCGGACACGCCGAGCGCCTCCTTGACCACGACCTTCTCGCCCCGTTCGACGAGTCCGGCCGCGGCGGCGAACGCCGCCTCCAGCTGCTCCACCGTGTCGCAGGCCCACCCGGTCGGCTGGCGCAGCCCCAGCTCGTCGGCGGCCCGACGGCTGTAGACCTTGCTGTTGACCGCCTTGCAGGTGGCCGCGTCCGGCGTGGCCAGCGGGAGGCCGGTCGCCGCGGCGAGCCGTTCCTCCACTTCGGACACCCCGTGCGCGGTCAGGTGCGCGTCCAGCCCCGCCAGCCGCGCGATCAGCTCGGGGTCGGCGAGCGCGTCCTCCGTGACGTTGCGCAGCGGGTCCTGCCCGGCCACGACGTGCAGCGTCGGCAGTGCGATCCCCAGGCCCACCAGGTAGTCCAGGTAGTCGGCGTCCGGCGCGGTCTTGAGCACCACGTGGTCGTCCTCGCCCGCCAGCAGCAGCGCGAACTCGTCCATGTGGTTGACCACGGCGCTGCCGCCCGCGGCGGACACGCGCGGCAGCGTGTGCTCCCCGCGCGCCCACTGCTCCTCGACCTCGAAGTTGCCGAGGAACACCAGCGACGTGTCCGGCTCGCCCACCACGGCCCGCTTCAGGCGGGTGTTGAAATCATCCATTGTCGCGTCCTAGTGCTGGAGAACAGCGGCGGAGAACGTCTGGCCGAGACCGGCCGACGTCATCAGGTACTTGTCGCCCGGCTTGAGCAGACCCAGCTCGCGGACGGTCTGGTAGTTGATGAAGGGGTCCGCGCAGAAGCAGTGCCCGGTCTTGTCCAGGTTGTCCAGGAAGAACTTGTCGTTGGGCAGCCCGAGGTTCTTCGCCGCGACCGTCCACGACACCCGGTTCACGTTGTGCGGCAGCACCAGGTCGATGTCCGCCAGCGCGAGCCCGGCCTCGCCGAGCGCGCCGAGGATCACCTCTTCCAGCGCGTCCTGGTAGATCTTGCGCGCGTACTTCGCCACCTCCGGCGTCATGTCGATCACGCCGTCGTCCCGGCCGTGGATCCGCGTCGCGTACCCGAGCAGGTGGTCCCGGTCGCCCTTCGCCGACACCAGGACCGCCGCCACGCCCTCGCCCATGATCGAGACGTCCTCGACCCACTGGGTGAACGGCGTGAAGGTCTTGTCCCCGGCGAGGATCAGCGCCATCGCGTCCGGGTCGCCGTCGGCGGCGAGCAGCGTGCCCGCCACGTCCAGCGCCAGCAGACCCGTCGCGCAGCCGTGATCGGCCACCGCGAAGGTCTTGGCGTGGGTCAGCCCCAGTGCTTCGCGCACGTCCTGCACCGGGCTGACCGGGTAGGGAGCAGTGGTGCGCATGCCCTTGGCCCGGATGACGTACCGGACCCGTTCCTCCTGGCCGATGAGGGCGTCCAGCTTGCCCGCAGCGGCGATCATCAGGTCCGCCTCGGACTCACCGGGCGCCTGGCAGATCCGGTCCAGGCCGTACAGCCTGGTGAACCGCCGCACCTGCTGGTCGTTGAGCCCCAACGATTCCCGCAGGTCCGCCACGGACACGGTCTCCGGCAGATGACTCGACACTGCCACCAATGACGTCATGGGGACAGCGTCGCCAGGAGGGCTGACGGGGTGCTGACGGAGCACTGACCGGGGGTGGTGGGGTTGGGGGCGAACCACCCCCCGCCTTCGCCATTGTCTCTTGCACTTCGTGATCGTTTGTCAAGACGATAAAGCTATCTTGACAAACGATCACGAAGTGAGAGCGGGCTTCGGATCGGGGGCCAGGGGTAGGTCTGGCTTCGCCGGCATCGGTTGCGCCGACGAAGCACCGGGCTGCGTCGGACCACGCGACCGAAGCGGGAGCGGCTCCGGTCAGCTGGCGCTGTGGGGCTGGGCGTCGCCGGGGTCGCGGGGCCACCAGCGGCCGGGGCGGGGGAGGAAGTTCGCGAGTTCCGGGAAGTCCGTCGGGCGCTCGGTCATCCAGTTCCAGTAGCGCGGGATGGTGCGGGCGTAGTCGCAGTAGTAGCGGCGCAGCGCGTCGATCAGCTGGCGCAGGGTGTTCGGGTGGATCGAGCCGGGGCGCCAGACGAGCAGCAGCCTGCTGCGCAGGGGCTCGGTGATGGCGACGAGGCTGACGTCGGCGGTGGAGCCGGTCGGGGTGGCGAGCGCGGCGGCGCCCGCGTCGCGGACCCAGGCCATGGCCTCGGCGTGGCCGCCCGCGTAGTGCAGCACCTCGGGGGTCGGGTGGTCGAGTTTGCGGAACAGGTGCTCCTCGACCGGGTGGAACCAGTGGCCCTGGACGTGCTGCACCCAGCTGAGCGCGGCCATGTGCCTGCGGCTGACGGTGGTGCGGCGGGCGAGCGCGTGTTCGCGGGGCAGGGCGAGCCAGATCGGCTCGCGGACGATGATCTCCTTGGCCAGCGTGGGGTCGATGGGGCGGACGCCGTCGACCGCCTCGGGGCTCGGGATGAGCGCGGCGGTGAGTTCGCCGCGGTTCACCGCCTCGATGCTGAGCGCCGGGTCCAGGGTGACGGTCTGGACCTCGACCGAGGGCAGCGAGGCCTGGAGCGCGCGGCGCAGGGTGACGGGTGTCCACTCGGCATTGCCGAACCGGAGGATGCCGGAGGCCAGTGAGGACGCTTCGGCCACGACCGCGTCGGCGCGGGTCGCCAGGTCGGCCAGCATCGGGATCAGCCGTTCGCCCAGTGGCGTCGGCGTGATGCCGAAAGCGGACCGCACGAACAGATCACCGCCGACGGCCTTCTCGATCCGGCGCAGCTGCGCGGTGAGACTGGGCTGCGGCAACGACAGCTTGGCCGCGGCCTTCGAGATGCTCCCCGCCTCGGCGAGCGTCATCACCACCCGTGCGTGCCGGATTTCTAGGTGCATGCGACCAACCGTTCACCTGGGACAGGCGGCTCGGCCAGAACCTACCCCAGCACCCGGTGCCGGACAGGGGGATTTCCTCGGAACTCCGAAGGTCTGCCACCGAATCGATACGTTCTGCCTATCGCCGCGCCCACCTGTGGGAACCCGTGCGGATGAGGGCTTCGGGGGGTCTGCACCAGTGCGACCACTTGCGCACCGTCCGTAAGGTCGGGCCCCTGTTCGAAGTGCTGAGCCGATGTACCAGTGGGGAGCGGGAACGTGGAGATGTCGCCGAACGAGAGGTCGGACGACGTTGTCCGGCTGGAGTCAGTGCGCAAGGTGTACGGCAACGACCGCAACGGCGTGGTCGCCCTGGGGGGCGTCACGCTCGGCATCCGGCGGGGCACGTTCACGGCCGTGATGGGACCGTCGGGTTCCGGCAAGAGCACCTGCCTGCACTGCGCGGCGGGCCTCGACCGGCCGACGTCGGGTTCCGTCGTGCTCGACGGGCACGAGCTGACCGGGCTGAACGAGCGCGAGCTGACCAGGCTGCGCCGCGACCGGATCGGCTTCATCTTCCAGTCGTTCAACCTGCTGCCCGCGTTGAACGTCGTGGAGAACGTCCAGCTGCCGCTGCGCCTCGCGGGTCGCAAGGCCAAGCGCGCGGACGTCGACGAGGTGCTGGCCCGCGTCGGCCTGTCCGACCGCAAGCACCACCGGCCCGGCGAGCTGTCCGGCGGCCAGCAGCAGCGCGTGGCCATCGCGCGGGCGCTGATCACCAAGCCCGCCGTCATCTTCGGCGACGAGCCGACCGGCGCGCTGGACACCCGCACCGCGCTGGAGGTGCTGGCGCTGATGCGCCAGGCCGTGCGCGAGGTCGGGCAGACCGTGGTGATCGTGACGCACGACCCGGTCGCCGCCTCGCACGCCGACCGTGTGGTGTTCCTGGCCGACGGCCAGATCGCGGGCGAGCTGCACTCGCCGAC